>JAIQFZ010000196.1 GCA_020073015.1 Terriglobia bacterium
CCAACGAGAACGATCTGGGAACGCAGACCGCGCGCAACGCGGAAATCTATCAGTGGAATCTCGGTGTCCAGCATCTGCTGCCGGGCAACATTGTGATTGGCGCAGACTACTCCGCCAACCGCAGCACCCATTTACCGTGGGCGGGGACGGCGAGCACGCGCAATCGCAATTTCCTTTCGACGCCCGCGCGCAATCAGGCCATCGCCGATGCAGGGGCGCTGGATATGTCGCCGTCGGATTACCTGAACGAGAACGTAGACAACCCGTTCCGTTGCCTGTTCACCACGGTGGACGCTCAAGGCAATCCCTGCTCCGCAGCACCGATCTTCGATGAAGTGGATTCCATTTACAACGACGCGCAGATTCCGCGCCTGAACCTGCTGCGGCCCTATCCGCAGTTCGACGGTTCATTCACGGGCCTGCCACTGCTCGGAGCCAGTTCCTCGTATCACTCGCTGCAAGTCCGCTTCCAGAAGCGCACCAGCCACTACATCAGCTTCGAGGGCAACTACACCCTCTCGAAAGCGACCGATGATTCCTCCTCCGGCGCGAATGCGTGGATCGGCAACCTGCAGTTCGACAATCCCCAGGTCCTTGACAACTTGAAAGCGGAGCATGGCATCAGCTCGAACGATGCCACCCACCGCTTCACTACCGCGGTGATCTTCGATTTACCGGTCGGACGCGGACGCTGGATCGGAAGCAGCATGAACCGTGTTGCCGACGCCATCCTTGGTGGCTGGTCGTTGAATACTTTTCTGACGTTCCAGAGTGGACAGCCCATCGCGATTCAAATGGCCAGCCCGCTTCTGGCGGACGGTAATCAACGGCCCAATGTGGTCTGTTCGCAATTGCGGACCAGGATCAGCTTCTACCGAGCAGCGGTCAGCGGCGAACCCTATCTGAACGCCGATTGCTTTGCCGATCCCGGCGACAACATTCCCGGCAACGCGCCCCGGCATTTCTCGAACCTCCGCGGCCCCGGGATTCGCAACCTCGATGCTTCGCTGTCAAAAGAGTTCAACATCCGCGAAGACATGAAGCTGCAGATTCGGGCCGAGATGTTCAATGCCACCAACACGCCGCGTTTCGCGTTTCCCTCCGCAGCGTGGGGTAGTGGGGACTTCGGGCTTGTGACCTCAACGACCGGCACTTACCGCAAGATGCAGTTCGGAGCGCGGTTCCAGTTCTAGCGAGCTGCTCCGGGAAGAGGCCCGCTCAGCAAAGATGGGGCCGGACCTCTTCCCCCTTTTCTTGCCTCAGACTGAGGAGGTGCGCATGCGCCGACGAGATTTCCTGAGGGCGGGCGGCACGGTGGCCCTCGCGAGCGGCTTCGCCACGCAGCAAATGTACGCCTATGTCCCCGGCCACAACTTCGAAAAATACGATTTTGGCTCCGGGCCCCTGGCGGCGGATCGCCTTTACCAAGGCCCGTTCCCCACCGATCTGTTCCCCAGTTGGAACGTAGTGATGGCCACCACGCCTTCCCTCGATCCGGTCCCCAACTACGGCATGGGGCTGGTGACGTACATCTGCGACGAGAAGGGCCCGCCCCACAACGCCGGGCAAAATCCGGAGAAGTTGATCGAGGACCTCGTCCGGCTGCCGCTCGGCAGCGCCCTCTACCTGCGCGTGAACTGGAAAGACGTGCAGCAGAAATCGGGCCGGTTGGATTTATGTGAACACTGGAAGACAACCTTCGATTTCGCCCGGCAGTACGGCAAGCGTATTGGCTTGCGTGTGATGATGAGCAACCCCGACATCGCGGAATCGCCGTTGCCCACATTCCTTGACGGCAAGATTCCGATGGTGAAGTTGGGAACATGGCAGAAGCGCGAGCGTCTCGAACCGCGCTATGACGATCCGCGCTTCCAGTCCGCCTTTCGCGAGCTCACGGACCTGCTTGCAGACGCCTACGACGGTCATCCGCAAGTCCAATATGTCGATACAGCCATGTACGGATTCTGGGGCGAGGGCCACACCTGGCCGCTCGAAACGAATCCCTTCCCGGATTATCCGACGGCGGAGTCCACCTTCGTCAACATGTTGGAGTACCAACTGCTGCGCTGGAAAAAAACGCCGCTCGCCACCAATACTCAGCCCGATTTCAGCAAGGTCGGAAACTCCGAACTCGTGGACCGTACGATCCGGAGCGCGAACTGGCTTCGCACCGACACCATTTTCATCGAGAACGAACAGATTGAGACGCTGAGTAATCGTCCACCGTGGGTGGGCGTGACAGTAGAAGTCGGTATGTCCGACGGCTCACCGGCCAGCCTGCACCTCGACGATGGGGTTACCTACACTGATCAGGTGGTGAGTCACGTGCGCGACGTCGGAGCGTGCTATTTCTCTCTCTGGAACTGGCACGAGATCCGCGCTGACCGCATCCTTGCTTACTACGAGAAGTATCCCGCAGCGATTGACCGGACGGCTCGCAGCATCGGCTATCGCGTGCGTCCTTCCTGGATTTGGACCTACGAAGAACGCGGCTATCCCGGCCTGATCCTTGGCCTGGTCAACGACGGAATTGCGGGTGTGCCCGGTGTGCTGCGGGTCTCGGTTCTCGACACCAATGGCAACCTCGTCGCTGGCGGCGGTCTGGATGCTGGATATCCCTTGCCGGGAAAAGTCCGTCAGGCACAGTTTCCTCTGCCGAAAGGAACCGCGTGGAAGGGGCTACGGCTCAAAGCGGAGATCGAAGTCAAAGGGCAGCGTCATCCCGTCCGCTGGGCGTGCAAACAATCGCTCAATGCCGATGGCACGCTGACGCTGCATCCCACCGCGGGTTTCGGCGAATCCGATGAGACGGGTGGGCTCCGATGAATCGTATTCGCTTAGTAATCTCATTCTTCCTGTTGGCATTGGTGTCGCTGGTGACAGGCGCAGCGTCCCTTCCTCCCGGCCAAAACTGGACCCACTACGTCCGCATTGCAGCCTTCCCCCTGCAGAGCTCAAACCCTGACGAGATCGTGCGACAGGCGCAGGACGATCACGTCTTTGGAATCGAGGTGGACAACGACATTGCCGGCCGTTACGAGAGCTTTCTCGACCCAACCGCCAAGCTGGCGGCAATTCGAGCTGTTGCGGAAAGGGCACATCAGGCAGGCAACCGCGCCTTTGTGTACATCGCGGGCACCGAATGTATCACCGCAGATGCGGACAAGACTCCGCACTCGATGGCCAAAGAACATCCCGACTGGCTGCAGCGAAAGATCGACGGCACTCCTGCTGTCTTCGGTGGAGGGACTGCCTTCTGGATCAAGGCGGGCGATGAAGACGTCTGGATCAGCCCTTTCGCTACCGAGTGGCGCAAGGTCTATATGGAGCGCGTACGCCAGATTGCGGCCACGGGCATCGATGGCATTTACGTCGATATCCCATACTGGATGACTCACTTTGATGGCTGGGAAAACACCTGGGCCAGCTTCGACGACTTCACCGTCAACGCGTTTCGCAAGGAGACTGGCCTCGACGCAAAGAAGGATGTCAAGCTCGGAGACTTTTCCGATCCGAACTTCCGCAAATGGATTGATTTTCGGATCCGCGCGCTGACCGACTTCATGCGAGAAATCAACCAGAATGCGAAGTCGGTCAACCCGCAGATTATGACGATCCCGGAGATTTATCCGGGCATTGAAGAGGAGGCCGTCCGCGTGGGTGCGGATGTGTATCAGATGTACGGAGTCGTGGATGCCATCGCCCATGAATACGAATTTGGAGGCGGAGATCACATGGCTTCCTCGCGCAGCCAGCTCGACTGGTTCCGTTACATGGTGGGCTGGAGTTCTTTCCGTGCCTTCGCGGGCGGCAAGGCTACCTGGATGCTCAACTACTCGTGGGACGGAGACAAAAATATCGATGCGTCCGAAGCGATGCAGAATCTGTTTATGGCCGAGTTAGTGGCGGGCGTGAACGTGTGGGACGCCCAGGGGCACGTGATGTCCGGATCGAACGACGCCGCCACCCGCCGCAAGGTATTCGCCTGGATCGCGGCGCATGAACGCACTTTTTATGCACCCCGTGAGCCGATGCGACCGGTAGGCGTCTATTTCTCTCCAGCCACCCGCAACTACTACACCACTGAGTTTCTGAATTCATACCAGGGCATCATCATTCTGCTTCTGCAAGAACACTATGAATACCAGATCGTCACACCACGCAGCTTGCAAGAGTTTCACGGGAACACTCTGGTGATGCCAAACGTGCGCGTGCTCGATGAAGATGAAAAAAGGTGGCTCCGCTCGTACGTGGCGAATGGCGGTAGATTAGTCATCACCGGAGAAGACTCCACTTCGTTACCGAAGACAAGTAATGTGGTCCGCTTCCCGATTTGCCCGGGCCGAACGTACCTGTCGAAGGCCGAGAAGGATTTCACAGCTGCTCATCTCACGACTGAGACCACATTCCTGGCCACTATTCGAAAAAGCCCAGAGTTGCAACTGGAGGCCCCACCCTTCGTGGCAACCCAGATCGCAAGTGTCGATGGCAAACCACACATCTTTTTCGCTAATTTCAGCGGATTGGTGCCCGGCAAGAATGCGGTCCAGCACCCAGCGACGAACCTGCGAGTGCGCATTCCGGCTGGCCGAGGTAGGCGGCTCTTCCTGCTGCCATTTCTCGGAGAGAGTCAGGAAATTCCGGGCCGTCGGGTGGGCAAGCAGATTGTGTTTCGCATCCCTCGTGTCGACAAGGGAGCCGTGGCCTGGCTTGAACCATCCCAGTGACGCCAGGACATCCTTGCGAAAGGCCGCTGCGCTCGCAAGAACAGCCAGCGCATCCTCGGGAGTACGCTCTCCCGCCTATCACGTCACAAGCAGGTGTGATTGCAATCACTTCCTGAATCCCCTGAGCAACCGTAGCCTTGGCTCATCGTTTTCGAACGATCGTTCGAATTGTGGGTGAGGAGGCTTCCGACGATGACAGGCCTGCCCGCGCAAAGCGCCTGCTCCGTGCCCGCCACGAGCAGGGGCCTGAGGTTGGTTGCCAAAGGCCAGTTCGACTGGGCCGAAACGACTTCGGGAGAACTCTCCCCTGACGAAGTGATCATCCAGGTAGTCGGCTGCGGCGTTTGCCACACTGACATTGGATTTGCTTACGAGGGTATTTCCACCCGCCACGCGCTGCCGTTGATCCTGGGACATGAAATCGCTGGCCGTGTCGTGCTGGCCGGGGAGCACGCTGGAAACTGGATCGGGCGCTCGGTCATCGTGCCTGCCGTAATTCCGTGCGGTAATTGCGATGCCTGCCGCAGCGGGCG
>JAIQFZ010000053.1 GCA_020073015.1 Terriglobia bacterium
TGCTTCACGAGCGCGGCCCCGCCGACCTCGTATTGTCCAAGCCCGATCTTCAACCAGGCCGACGTGGCGGACTCTCGCTACCTCGATGCCGAAATTCCGCAATACCTGCTGCTGCTGCCCTACCCGCAGTTTGATGGCGGCTTCGAGGGGCTGCCCAAGCTGAATGCCAACTCCTGGTACCACTCGTTACAAATCCGCTTCCAGAAGCGTGCCAGCCACTACATCAGCTTTGAAGGCAACTACACTTTCTCCAAATCTACGGACGATTCTTCTGCTGGGCGCAACGCCTGGCTGGGTAACCTGGGGCTAGATAACCCGCAACTGCTCGACAATCTCAGGGCCGAGCACGCGATCAGCGCCAACGATACTCCCCACCGTTTGACTGCAGCCATCATTCTCGATCTCCCCGTCGGGAGGGACCGCTGGATTGGAGGCGGTATGAACCGCGTGCTGGACGGCATTGTTGGCGGCTGGTCGGTCGCCAGCGTTATCACGCTGCAGTCCGGGCAACCGCTGGCTATCCCCATGAGTGGAGATACCGCACGGCTGGCCGACGGCAATCAGCGGCCGAACGTGGTTTGCCCCCAACTCCGGACTGGCTTGAGTTACCGCCAGGCGGCCGCGTCAGGAGGACCTTACCTGAATAAGGATTGTTTCGCCGATCCGGGCGACAACATTCCCGGCAATGCGCCCCGGTACTTCTCCAACCTGCGAGGCGACGGCATCCGCAACCTCGATACTTCGCTTTCCAAGGAGTTCAAGATCCGCGAGGGCAAGCTACTCCAGGTGCGCGCCGAAATGTTCAATGCCTTCAATCATCAACGCTTTGGCTTCCCGGATGTTGGATATGTTGGATCAGAGGTTAGCTCTTTCGGCACGGTCACAGCCACCACCAACAATTACCGCAGAATGCAGTTTGGGGCGCGGTTCCAGTTCTAACCTCAAACCTGACATCAGGGTCCGATCCCAGCCAAGGCTGGGGTCGGGCCTTCACCCTGAATTCTGTTCGAAGACTAGCGGAGGAGGTTGCCAATGCACAGGCGATCCTTTCTGAAGGCCGGCAGTGCGGGCGCATTGGCCGCGGGCTTTCGAACCGAACCGCTTTGGGCGTGTCTCCGACGTGATCTTAGAACCGGCAAACGGCAGTGTCTCTTGGCTGAAGCATGTTGCACGCGATGTAGTACTTTTCGCCGCGTAGTGATCCAGAATACGCAACGGGTGCCGCGATGAAACGAAGAAGCTGTCTCGCAATTTTCTTATTGGTGCTGTTCGCGTTGGTGTTGATGGCGGCTCCCAACTCTGGGGAACAGAATTGGACGCATTTCGTGCGTATTGGGGCCTACGGTCTGCAGAGCAACAACGCAGACCAGATTGTGCGCAACGCAGTTGAAAGCAACGTCTCTGGCATCGAAGTGGACAACGACATTCCGGGACGCTACGAAAGCTATCTCAATCCCGAAGACAAGCTGAAGGCAATTCGCGCCGTGGCTGAGAAGGCGCATGCGGCCGGCAACCGGGCGTTCGTCTACATCGCCGGGACTGAGTGCATTACCGCGAACGCCGATAAGACCGCACACACCCTGGCCAAAGATCATCCGGACTGGCTGCAGCGCAAGATTACCGGAGAGCCAGCCGTTTTTGGCGGGGGCGCGGCTTTCTGGATCCGGAAAGGCGACGAAGACGTCTGGGTCAGTCCGTATGCTCCGGAGTGGCGCAAAACCTATATGGAGCGAGTGCGGCAGATTGCGGGCACGGGAATCGATGGGATCTACGTCGACATTCCGTACTGGATGACGCACTTTGACGGATGGGAAGACACCTGGGCCAGTTTCGACGACTACACCGTAGCAGCGTTCAAGAAGGAGACGGGACTGGATGCTAAGAAGGACCTCAAGCTGGGAGATTTTTCTGACCCCAATTTCCGCAAGTGGGTGGAGTTCAGGATCCAGACGTTCACTGACTTCATGCATGAGATTGATCAGAATGCGAAATCGGTGAACCCGGAGATCAAGACCATTCCGGAGATTTACCCGGGGATCGAGGAGGAAGCGGTCCGGGTGGGAGCCGACGTGTACAGCCTGTACGGGGTGGTGGACGCGATTGCACATGAGTACTCGTTTGGCTCGGGCGGGATGGCCTCGGAGCGAACGCCGCTGACCTGGTTTAAGTATCAGGTAGGGATGCACTCCTTCCGTGCGTTTGCGCAGGGCAAGGCGACGTGGATTCTCAACTACTCTTGGGACGGCGATAAGAAAGTCGACAAGGCTGAGGCCATGATGAACCTGGCCATGTCGGAGATCATGGCGGGGGCGAATTTCTGGGACGCGCCCGGGCATTTGATGGCTGGGTCGAATGATCTGCCGACCAGGAAGAAGATATTTTCCTGGATTCAAGCGCACGAGAAAACGTTCTACTTGCCGCGCGTGGCGAGTCATCCGGTGGGAGTGTATTTCTCTCCGGAGACACGAAACATCTATGCCGAGGATTTTATCCGCTCCTACCGGGGAATGCTGATTCTGCTGATGCAGAAGCACTGGGAATTTCAAGTGGTCACTCCGCGGAATCTGGCGGAGTTCAAGGGGGAAACGCTGATTCTTCCCGAGGTTCGCATTCTGAATGACCAGGAGAGAGAATGGCTGCGAAAGTTCGTCGAGCAGCGGCACAACCTGGTGATCACCGGCACCGATGCGACGCAACTGGGTGAAACAGCCAATGTGACGCGGTTCCCGCGATGTCCGGGGAGCGCATACATGAGCGCGCTAGAAGGCGACTTCGAGCACGCGCGTCCCGACTCGCAAGCGGATTTCCTGAAAAGCCTGAAAAATGCGAGCGAGGTTGAGGTTGCGGCATCACCCATGGTCGCTACTTCAATAGCGCTGGTCGAGGGGAAGCCGCACGTCTTTCTCGCGAACTTCGCCGGTTTACGTGGCGGAGTAAACCCGGTTCAAACTCCACAGACTGGAGTGCGCGTCACGATTGCGGGAGCATCCAAAGGCAAGGCTTTCTTCCTGCCCTTCCTGGGCGAGGTGCAGGAGTTGAAAGCCGTCCAGGCCGATGGCGGAATGACCTTTACGTTACCCGCGATTTCGAAGGGCGCAGTCTTCTGGTACGAGCCTCTTACTGGAGACAAGCAGGCCGGCATGAATCCGTAAGATAAGTTGGATGTCAACGAGTCTGCTGTCGGACCGCCCCCTCATCAAACCTCCAAGCACCGCTTACGACGTTGCACGCTAAGCTCGTGGAGGATGTGCATGGATACAACAAGATGCTGAGCCGGAAACTGCGATCGTGGGAGGAGTCGACGATGCTGGCAGGCACGAAGAGCATTCGCGGCCCGAAGCTGAACACTGGACTGCCGCGTTTGATGGCCGGAGTTCTGGCACTGCTGATTGCGCCACTGTCGTTACTGGGAGAAACAGTCGAGAACCCCCGGCTTGCAGTGATCATGAGCAGGGCCAGCTTCGACCGAAAATGGGATGTGACGCAGATGTCCGGCCATGGATGGGTCGGCATCGCAAACCTGGCGGGCATCCCTTACGACACGCTCTTCCTGGAGGACCTTGTTGCTGGCGAACACCTGTCGCGTTACAGGGTGCTCGTGTTCGCCGAATGCACCAGCATTGAGCCGGACACGGTGAGCCTGCTGACGCGGGTTTTGGCGAGCTACCTGAAGCAGGGCGGCAACGTATTAATCGACGGGCCGCTCGGGGCATTCACCAGAGATGGTAAAGCTCAGGCCGCGGCCGCACTATGGTCGTTGCTCGGCATCTCGAGTTCCGGAGTGAAGGGAGACACTAATTTCCGCATTCAGGTGCGCGACAATCATCATTACATTACGCGTGCGTTCGAGCCCTCGCAGTACTTGAGCCAGGCGCTTGCGAAAGGTCTGGAAATCCAACAGTTCTCATCCGGTGGACACGTTCTCGTCACGAGCACCAACGCCCACGAATCGTTCCCATTCCTCTCTTACCGCGATACGGGAACGAGCCGTCTGGTTTTGATCAGCGATGCAACCACGTTTGCAGGTGCGACTTCGATTTTTCGCAACGAGGCGCCGCAGGGCTTCTTTCCAAATGAAGTCGTGAACGTGCTGATCCGGGCGCTCCAGTGGGCTGCCTACGGCGATGTGCACGGTGCGTTCCCGGCCCCGCAGTTCTCTAACGCCAACCTGGCCGTCATCGTTCGCCTCGACGCCGACAACACGCAGAACCTGGATTACCAGAAACAGACATTCAAGTTCCTGCTCGACACCGCGCGCGAGACGGGAGTCGTGCCTCTCTATTGCTTCGTGTCGAGTGCAGGCGCGAAAGCAGGATGGAAGGACCTGGCCGAATTGGGACAGCAGTTGGAAGACCTAGGAGGCCAGATCGGAAGCCACAGCAAGTATCACCGCATCGAGTCGCGCATGGGCCCGGAGAAGTACAAGGAAGAGTTAGACGGCTCGATTGAGGAGATCGAGTCCAACATGACCAGCAATGGCGCCCATATTGGCAAGGTGGATCTGTTCATCAATCCCGGCGACACCATCGTCAACAGCGATTATGAGGAAATTGCGCGCCGCTTCCAGCTGATGATGACGCACGGCTTCGAGCAGGACACACCCATTGGCTCCGGCGTGATGACGTGGTTCACCGGAAAGTACAAAGACTTCGTGGTCCTCGACGACACGCCATCGCCGGACTACCAATGGTTCTACGATCCAACTTGGAGCTATACGACCGCCCAGATTACGTCCTATCAAGAAGCTGTGTTCGATCACCTGTTTCGCGACATCGGCCACGGCTATATCTACAACCAGATGTGGCACGACTACAGCATTTCCTCCATGCCGTTGCGTCACGGCGGCGGCGAGCAGCAGGCCGGCGCGGTTGCAAAGCCAGCTCGCATCGCGAATACGTCAAACATGGCAATGTACGAGGCGTTGAGGTCAAAATTCGCGACGCATCTGATCTATACCCCAGAACCCATGGAAGTTGTCGAGAAGCTTCACGCAATGGCCGGCTGGAACTACTCGTGGACACGGCAAGGTGATGTGCTGGAGATGGTGCTGGACCTGTCCAACTTGCCTCGGACCACGACCGCCAGGTTTGTCGCCGGCATGGGTATTCGGATTGAGAATACGGCATACCGCATAGAATCGGTCACAATCAACGGGCAGCCGCACGATGCCTTTTCCGACTGCGTCATTATTCTTCCGAATCTGAAGGCAGGTAAGAACCAGGTCAAGGTGACTCTCTCTGAGCATGGTGCAAATAGACCGCATGTGGTGTATGTGTCCAGCCGAATGCCATCCGTTCGCCGGACTGTGAACGGGATCGAGTTTCAGTTGTTGGCGCGCAGCAGGGGGCGTTTTGCCGTCGATTCACCAGCACCCGGTCTGGTGCTGCATGCGGACTCCCAGGAATTCAATTTGCGAGGTGATCACGTCCTGAGCGGCTTCGTCAGCTCAGATCGTACGCTCCAGTACGTCCCGTTCAAGCGCAGCAGCCTCTCGCTAAATTCGGTAACTGTGCCCGTGCGCGAGGTGAATGAGGGCACAAACACTCTGACGCTCATTTTGGATGAAGCAAGTTCGCCGCGACGGCAAGTCATATTTTCCAGTGCACGTCCACCCAAACACATCCGGTTCAACGGACAGGTCATTCAAGCAGAAGCTCTAGTACCCGAATACCTGATCACGCTGCCGGAATATAAAGAACCTGCATCCCTCGAGATTCTCTGGTAGCAGGAGGGCGAGGACGCTCAAGTGATGCTGGTGGAGGATGAAATGGTGACAAGAAGACTTATTTGCATGCTGCTGGGAGCCGCATTTTTCGCAGTCATGAACCATACCGCTCTTTGTGACGCTCAACAGGCGGCTAAACCGGCCAAAGCTTTCTATCAAGCTTATGTCGTGGCGCCTTCGTACGACTACGAACTGTCTGGCCGTAAAGACCGGGTCAAAGGCTACGTCATCAAGGTTGACTCGCTAGAGCAGTTGGCTTCGCCTGGCCTGGTAGTTCTCGTCAGTGGCCTTGAGCCAGGGGAGGGTCATGTCTCGGTGAACGGCCACAGCTACGATCTCCCTGGGTTGATGGGAGAGACAGCTGGGCCGGCCCGAGACACCGAAAAGAACCAGCCTGGCAAGGAGGGTTGGTACTCCTTTTCAAGTGGAGACGACATCATAGGCAAAGTCGTTATCCCCCTAACTCCCGCCCACCTCCAAGCGGGCCTGAATGAGATCGAGTTCTTCAAGAGCCCCAATGCCGGGGGCTACGAGGTGATCGATGTTGGCCTGGAATCCGTCCCGCAGACTGCACCTACGCTGATCGGCCAGACCTATCATCTTTTGGGCAGAGGACGAAGTGCCACCATCCGCGACTTCGACTTCATTTTGAATTACAGAAGTGAAAAGAAGCGTTCGCTCGAGGACATCCCCGCATGGGCACGCCGCGGAAAGGTGAATTTCTACCGGGCAGGAATCGATTGGAATCATCTTGACCGCATGTTCGAGATGTTTAAGGAAGCACGTATCAATCTGGTCGCGACCCACGTTCCGATGGATACATCAAGCGAAGAATACCGGCGCGTCAAGGCCTTCATTGACCGCTGCCACGCCAACAATATCCGGGTCACAGCATTTAACTCCGTTGGCGGTCTTGGGATTCGCGACGTGCTGATGCACCCGGAAAAGCAAAGTTGGATCAGCCGGGATGAGTTCGGCAATCTGGTCTGGCGTGCGCCGAATGCCACTTTCGCCGCCGATCTGCAAAATGAGGACTACCGCCGCAACGTGTTGCTAAAGGGGGCTGCGATCGCAATCGACGCCGGCGTTGATGAGTTGTACTACGACTGGTCCATTGGAGGGACAGGTGACGTCATCCACTTCATGGACGAAGTCCGTCAACTCGCCGCAAGCAAGAATAAGAACATCTCCATCTTCGGCAACTGCAAAGGCAACATCCTGGTCGATGAAGTTGCGGATCTTACCAAGACCGAAGGTACCAGCGAAGCAGGCGTGTGGGATGGCAAATGGGTGCACAATATTGCGCAGGCCAGGTTCTATTACGCCTCCGGTTACGGCGTGAAGTCATACGAGAGCAAATATGAGGGTGCCGACCCAGGCGTGCCGAATCCCGGCGCACACGACGTGCGCGATGGGATGAAGATCGGCTGGAGAAAGCCGATCGCCGAGGCCTCAGCCTTTCAGTCCCACTTCGCCATAGCTGAGGCGAACGACAAACTGCTGCACGGCTGGATCATGCAGGACAACCCCATCGCGGTTCAAACTTGGAGAGAAATCAGCCGCTATCTCACGTTCCTGTCGGATCATCAGGACCTTTACACCGATGTCACTTGCGTCAGCAAAATCACTGTCGTGTCCCCACCACATATTCCGAGTTTCGAGGTCACGCTGAAACGCGACAATCTCTACAACGCGCTGGCTGAGGCCAATGTGATGTACGATGTCGTCCTCCTGCACCGCTTAACGCCCGAATTGCTTTCGCGGTACAAGGCGATCGTCATCCCCAACATCCCATGGATAGATGCTGACCAGATCACAGCCATCCGTACATACAAGAAGAACGGTGGGAAGATCTACACCATCGGAAGCAGTCGGGAACTGCGGGAACTTGCTGACGTGCAATCCCCAGCGTCAATGTTGGACGAAGCGCAGAGTGAGAAGGGTCGCCGGGAACTGATGCTCAGGATCAACCAGTTGTCCGGCGAGCAGGTGATCACGATTCCCGGAACCAATTACGTTGCGGCCAACGTGGTTAAGAAGACAGACAGCGAGCGCGTCATTCTGCATTTTGTTAACTACCACAAGCCTCTCAACAACATTCGCGTCACTGTCAATCTGGACGGAGTAGTCAAGCAGATCGACACCAAGCGAATTCGCCTTTTGTCGCCGGACGGGCAACCGATGGAGCTTAAGGACGTGTCCGTGCGTGGTACTCGCCTTGACTTCGTTCTTCCCAGCCTGGATGTGTACGACGTGGTCACCGTGAACTGAGTGTCTGACCAGGAGGTTCGCGGCGAGTTGGGGCTGCTTTGCTCTCTGCACATGATCACCGAGTCAAATATTGTGCTAGTGCCCTGCAACCCTTGTTGGATGAGATCGCATCGCTCAGCGACCGCATCCGTGAGTACAACGAGCGAGTGCAACAGATCGCCCAGAAAAGGTACCCCGAGGTGGCTCGGCTGGAACAGGTGAAGGGACACTCCAGTTCTAGCTGTTTCTTCATGGGGCGTGAGGCGTGAGGCTCCGAGTGCGAGCCTCGAAGCTTCGCTTGCTATTCGCCGCGTGCTTTCTGCCAAGCCAGCTCACGACAACTTCATGGTCTCCATCTGTTCTCCACTCGTGACACCGGTTTGGACTTCTTGCTGCCGGTTCGGATCTACAGCTTAGCTGGTCGGCACTCCAGTCCTACTTACTTTCTTCATGCGTCGTCGAATTATCTAGGCTCTCGTAGAACGCTCGCCCACAAAATGTTCGTGGAGTTTTCACTTTTTTCTTGCGCCAGTAAAGGTGCTCGAAATCAAGGCCTCAGCAATGCGGGTAGTGGTGCCGTTTGATTTCCACTGACGCAGGAGCGGTGTTCGGTGCCCACAAGTTCAAACTGGTGGACAGCAGTCAGAACGTCGTTCTGCCCTTTTGGTGCCATACCGCCCATACTTCGCAGCCAGGGCCGGCATCGCCTATGTCAGTTCCCCGCAACCGTTTGCTTAGGTCCACCGGCTCGTATGACTTTGCCGCATCACAAGCCGTGAATCCAGTGCAAGGCATTTTCTCGAAAAATCTTCCGCAGAACCGCTTCGGGTAGTTTCAGGCCCCGAACTTTCCTGCCCTCGGAGTCAAAGGTTTCATTGGTTGCCAGGAATTTCCAGTCGCGTACGTATGTGGATTCCCAGTCTTTCAGCGACTCCGTGACATCGGCGGCAGCAAGCAGATCGAGGTCCGTACCGTAGAGGACGCGGTCTTGATACTTGATTAGAAAGGCCCGTACGTTGTCTGTGGGTGCCATCATGAGGTAATCCATCCGGGCCGCCATATCTACCACAAAAGTCGGGTACTGATCCAGGTGCATGGCAATATTGTCAATGTCCTTTTCCATGCTGCCCAAATGAACTCCCACCACACGAAGTTCAGGATTCGCCGCGAGTAAGTGATCGCGTGCCTGGAGAATCGTCTGCTTGGACGGAAAGCCGGGCTTGTTGTACAGGAACCATTGCGGATTCTCCTGATAGTACGACCACGACGGATCGGAAGGATCGGGTGGTCCCCAGGCCACGTTCGGCTCGGCAACGTGGGTCAGGAGCGTCTTACCGTGCATTGCGATATCCCGGTAAATGGGTTCAAGTTTCGGATCGTCAGGCATGACGAACTTGCCGTCTCCATTCTTGATTTCCATCCCGAGGTTTTTCCAGATCTTCACTGCCACCGCACCTGCTGCAAAGTTCTCATCGAGTTGCTTGATCGCCTCAGCACTGAACGAAGCGTCGTTGAACTTGTAGGGATCAAAGGTCGTACACAGAGCAATATGCCCGTGGCTTGAATGCATCAAAGCGAACGCATCGTCAACCTGCGGCTTCAATTGCTTGCGGTACGAGAGTGTGTCATCGACTACGAGGATGTTAAGGAGTGTCAGGTGTAGCCGCTCCAGCATCGCCTGAAATGCCGGGTCCGTCTTGAATACGTGGACATGCGCGTCGATCGGCTGCAACGCGGCGAATGATTTTAGAACTTGTTCGTTGCTGGCCGGCTCTGAGGAAGATGAAGCGGGGCCGGAGTAGTGCGATGTACACCAGGCACCCAGGGCCGCGCTCAAGATCAATGTGGGGAAGAAAGCCGTTCGAGCAATGATTTTCATGTAGCCTCCTGACATACGGCACAACCCTGCACGGCCGTCCATCTGACCGCCTGCGAACGGTTACGGCAGAACCGGTTTTATTCCTGTCATTTCGCAGAAATCGACCAGCGCCGGAAAAAGATCGCTTCCATAGCCCAGGCAAGCGTACTCGTTAGTCCAATTCTGTAGAAGATTCTCGATATCGCAATGCGCCGTGACAAAGCCGTGGGGCCAGAATGGAATACCGCATTCTCTCAGCCTGGTTTCGACCTGCTCAGCGGGTGGCTCAAAAATGGTAGCGCGAGTGATCACCATCTGGAATTCTCCATTCACTCTTCCCAGGCGTGCCAGAACTCCTTCCCCAACTTTGCATATGAGCCTTACGGCCAGGCCCCCGGCTTCACCCTCGGTCGGAATGCCGTGTTCGGCGAAGCCCGCTGGTCCCAATTTTCCTGCCAGAGAGGGCGGACACGCTCCGTCGCCGATGATTTTGATCTCTTTGTTCTTCGCGTCGATATGCTGGAGGTCTCCATAGTACACGCGCTCCTTGCTGAGTTTGGTCATGAGGAGGACCGTCAGGGCAGTATTGAAATCGCCCAGCGTCGAGGTGCCATACCCATCTTCCAGCATCATGCTTTGGGCAAAACAGGTTGCGGAATAGTCGTCTCCCAAGCCAGGGAAAGACTGGATCGTGTAAAAGTCGAACCTCTCCCGCTCCACAGTCTTCTTTAGGGCGAGATAGAGGCGAATAGAGCGCTCGTTGACAACACTCGCATCCGGCGCCTTGCCGAACAAGGTTTGCAACCGTGGGGTGAGCGCCCTGAGTTCTTCTTGCGAGATCAACCCTGCAGTGCGCATGAGCTCGGTGGTGTCGCGGGAATCTATGTCGACCCCAAATACGCGCATCCATTGCGACGGGTCGGCGACACCGCAGGTCTGGCCCATGCCTCTGCCCCCGAAGGCTCCCAGGGTGGAAAGGTTCAGCCAGTTCTTCAGGTGGGCGGCGCGCGTATAACTCACGATCTTCTCAATCGCTTGACGGTCGTCCGCAGCACCGTAAACAAATTTGTGAGGAACGCCGATCTCGAGCAGACCGCCGTGCATGACGAGTCCACCCACGGGGCGCCACCCCTGGGAGCCGGGATGAGTCCAAAGCAGTACCCCTTTTCCAGTGTTGGCGTAATCGCGAATGGCGCCAACCAGGTGAGCTGCCCATACCCACGTGCCCGAAAAGAGGATCACTGCATCCACTTGCGGGTCATTTTTCATTCGGCATAGGGCTGCAACCGCTTCCGCCTTTGTGGCCACGACGATTTCATGTTTGACGAGTTTGACGCCAGCCTGGGTCAACGCGTTTTGGGAACGTTCGACCACCGCAGCATCGATAAAGGGCTGGCCCATGGGGTCCTTCAGCCCGTCTTTGTGAACGCCGTAGACAATGAAGCCGACTGTGGGCTCGATCACGCGTTACCTCCTCCGGAGTGGAATGCAGCTTGCACCCGCCTCACGGGTGCCAGGCTCGAGTAGAGAAGACGATATTGCTGCAACTGCCTGCCGTAGCTCGTAGCCATGCCAGGGGTGGGCTGAATGATCTCGCCGGGGACAACGACCTGCTTCACTGCCTCGGCGACACTGCGATACTTGCCAGCGGCTACACCCGCGAGAATGGCGGTTCCGAGGCAGACAGCTTCGGGAGACTGCATCAAGTGCAAGCGACGGGATGCCAGGCTGGCCCGCAGATTCAGACCGAGACGAGAACGGCCACCTCCACCCGCCACGTAAACGTCGTCATAAGGCCCGACCACTCGTTGCAACAGATCCGCCATAGTCGCGAACTCGCAAGCAATACCTTCGAGAATCCCTTTGTAGAGGTCATTGCGATTAGTGGTTGGGCGAATTCCGAGGATTACTCCCGTTGCATGCGGATCAAAATCAGGGTTGCAGGTGCCTGGCAGATGAGGAGTGATACACAGACCGGTTGGTCCCTCGGGCGCGTCTGCCTCTAGTGCGGCACAGAGCTCGCTGACCGACGCGCTGGCCAGTTGCTGCTCCGGATAAAGCAGGTGGAGAAGCCACTCCACCATGATTCCCGAGGGAAAGTATGCAATCGTTACGAACCGGTCGGGTACGACATGGCAATAAGAGTTCAAATTGGCAGATAGGGCCTGGTCGTTGATCGTGGGCGATTCAGAAGCCGCAACCAGACACTCATAAGTGCCAAAGGAGGCTGAAACCCGCCCGGGTGCCAGGACTCCGCAGCCGAGTGCAGCGCAAGGCTGATCATGACCACCGACAGCAACCAGGGTTCCGCTCCGCAATCCCAGGTCGGCGGCAATCGACGACTGCAACCGTCCAGCCACTGTTCCACTCGGCACCGGGATCGAAAACTGTTCGGGATTCAACTGGCAAGCGGACATGATTTCCGCGGACCAACAGCGCTGACGCACATCAAAGGCGAGAAATCGGGATGCGAGGGAGTAGTCGATATAAGAAGGCAGGCCGAGCCGCGAAATTAAGTACGCGGGTAATGCGAGAAAAAAACTAGCAGAGGAAAATACATCCCGCTGGTGCTCGCGCATCCACAAGATCTTCGGGATCGGATACATCGAGTGCGCGGTCAGCCCGGTAATCTCGAAAATGTGACGACGGCCCAGCGTATCTGCCAGCCAATTAGCCTCAGCAACAGCCCGGTTGTCGATATTGAGAATTGCAGGTCCGACTGGTTGCTGGCGAGAATCGACGGGAATAAAGGTCTCACCGTGAGAACTGATGGCCAACACTTCGATGGGTGGGATCGTCTCCGTTGCGACTGCGCGCGTAACTGCCTGGAAGGCCTCCCAGAATTGGTCCGGACCCATCTCGGCCCAGCCAGGCCGCTGCGGCTCGGGTAAGTAGGAGCAACTTTCTTGTGCGAGTACGCGGCCCTCTTCCGAGAAAGCCACGGCCTTACAGCTACTGGAGCCCATGTCAACCGCTAGCAGACTCACAGGTCACTATCCTTGTGCCGGTTCACGGCCTTCGAGCACGGCACGCACCCGCTGCAAAAGCACGGGCATGTTATCCGCTTGAAATACGTTTCGTCCAAAGAACACGCCCGCCGCGCCCGACTTAACGATTGAGCGCACAAAGACGAGAACGTCCTGGTCTGAGCCGGTGCGGCTGCCCCCTAGAACCAGAATCGGAACCGGGCACGAATTCACGACCGTGCGCATGCTGGCCGAGTCACCCGTGTATTCCGTTTTGATCAGGTCAGCGCCCAGTTCTGCCGCCATGCGGGAATGCAACATGAGCCACTTCGGGTCACAAGGATTCTGAACCTGGGGCCCGCGGGCCAACGATTCCACGATCAATGGCATGCCCAGCCGCTCACACTCACGTGCAACCCTGGCAACACGCTGGACCTCGTTTCTCTCGAATTCGGCATCATCGGTGCCAATCACGAGAAAGGTAATCACGGCATCGGCGCCGCTTCGCAGAGCATCCTCCGGGCGCGCTACAAGACAGCTCTGGAACTGATTTCCAGAAGTCTTCGGAGCGCCGCCGAGAGCCGTTGTCCAGTCAAGGCGCGCGATGAGTCCGGGCACGAACTGTGGGGAGAGCAATTCCGCGAAATACCGAAAGGTTCCGAAATTGAGCAGGATGGCGTCAGCCTGGGCGTCGGCAAACCGCTGAATCTGCCTGGCTGGATCGATTGTCCCCGGGATCGGTCCGTGGACGATAGCGTGATCAAATGCGACCACCATCGTGCCACGCCCCGCACGAAGGATTCGGTTCAACCGAATTCGCTTGCCGTAATCTCCCAAGCAATTTCTCCTTTAAAACGATACAATACTGCAAATCTAGACTCTCTTGACATGAATTTCCGCTGGGTATATTAGTTTCGGGTAGTAAAACGTTACACCGCGAGCATTCGCTGGACTTCGCCGCTCCTCTCAAGGGCTGAAGAGTTTCTGCATGAGCACGCGCCAGGCTGATACACACGGTCGCCGCCTCCATCGAATTTCGCGGGTAACGGGGCTTTGTATTGCCCTCCTGATGAGCTCTGCCCTCACGGACTGCAATCAGTCACCGCGCACTGGTAAGCCTGTTCCAACCACATCGGCAATCAGCGTAACCACAAGACCTGGGAGACCCGTCGTGATCAGGACTTCAACGGCGGAGTTCCAGTTGACCGCCGCAGGTTACCTCCAAGCCAAACTCCTGCAGAACGGGCAGGAGTTGACGCTCGATGACCCCCAGGCAGGAGCCGGCTCCAGCGCGGATTATGTGGTGAGTGGTGGCAAAGAGATCCGGGATTTCGTACTCGACCTTGATCATGCCAGGATCACCGATGCATCGGGCAGGCTGGGTGCAACCGGAAAGCGAATCGAGGTCACCGGGAAAAGCCAGTCGATCGCAACCCTGGAGAGAACGGTAGCGCTCGAGGTGTATGACAGCCTTCCCAACCTGGTGCTGGCCAGCACGTCGTACAAGAACACTGGCACCAGCGATGTCACCTTGGACCGGCTTGTCACTCAGCAGCACATTCTGAATGCATCGCTTAGCGACCAGAAGGCGCGTCCATACGCCATGTGGTCGTTTCACGGTTCCAGTGAGGCCTGGGGAAAAGACGACGTAATGCTCATCACCGACAAATTCTCCAGAGCTAATCCCATGCAACTGGTCATGCACAATGATGAGAACCAGACGGGCGGTGGAATCCCCGTGGTGGCCTTCTGGACGCGGTCGGTCGGAGAGGCCATCGGACACGCTGAGGCCGTGCCCCTGCGATTGAGTCTGCCAGTACGAACGCTGGCCGATGGCCGCGTGAATGCGGCGGTTGTGTTGGATCCTGATACGCACCTGCAGCCAGGGCAGGTCTACGCAACACCGTTAACGTTTCTTTTGATTTTCCACGGCGACTTCTTCGAACCCTTGAGTCTTTACTCAAAGATGCTTCAGTTGCGAGGAGTGAGCCTCGCCCACCCCACGAACGCCGACTATGAGGCGAACTGGTGCGGATGGGGATACGAGATGGACTTTACTCCCAAGCAGATGCTGGGCACGATCCCCAAACTGAAAGCGCTCGGGCTGCGTTGGGCGACGCTGGACGCCGGTTGGTTCGGGGCGCGCGGAGACTGGGAGCCGCGCACCGACACCTTTCCGGGCGACTCTCTGCAGAAGGTGGTCAAGGCCTATCACGACGCCGGGATTCACATTACTCTCTGGTGGATCCCGCTGGTCGCGGAAGATGGCCATGGCAAAGACATCCTCAATCACCGGCCCTACCAGCTGTCCAAAGTGGTCAAGGACCATCCCGATTGGTTGATCCTGGATAAGACGGGCAAGCCAGCTCGAGCCACGGCTGGCCTGGGCGCTCTTTGCCCCGCAGTTCCGGAGGTGCAGCAGTACTACAAACAGCTCACGGAGCGATTCATTCGGGACTGGGACTTCGACGGCCACAAGTTGGATTTCTCCTACACGGTTCCGGCCTGCTACAACCCGAAGCACCATCACAAATCGCCCAATGATTCCCTCCAGGCGGTGGGCGACGTTTACAAGATCGTTCTCGATACCACGCGGGCGCTGAAACCCGACAGCGTGACGCAAGCATGTCCGTGCGGAACGCCGCCGAGTCTGGCTTGGCTGCCCTACATCGATCAGGCCGTGACGGCTGATCCGGTGGGCGCGGGGCAGGTTCGCCTTCGCACCAAGATGTACAAGGCACTGCTGGGCCCGGAAGCTGCTGTTTACGGCGACCACGTCGAACTGACCGAGGTGATACTCAGAAACACTCTGGGTGAAGTGGATAAGGGGCGCGACTTCGCGTCAGCGGTCGGAGTCGGCGCGGTGGTGGGGACGAAATTCACCTGGCCCAGATACGGACCCAAGTTCAAGATCGTTGAGCTGACGCCGGAAAAAGAAGCGCATTGGAAGAAATGGATCGATATCTACAACGCGAAGATGCTTTCCCGTGGTAGGTTTCTCGACCTATACACTTACGGCTACGACGTGCCCGAGGCCTACGCGATCGAAAAAGAAGGCCGCATATACTACGCGTTCTATGCGACGGGGAAGGGAATGACGTGGTCCGGCGAAATCGAACTACGCGGTCTGGGGTCCGGCAGCTATCAGGTCGTGGACTACGAAAACGGGAAGTCTCTGGGAGATGTCAACTCACAGAATCCAAAGCTTCGGGTTTCTCTGACCGACCATCTCCTGCTGGAAGCCAGCCCGCATTGAGGATCGTGTTGCTGTTACGCAGGCCCAGGTGCCAAAACAATTGCCAGGAGGCCGGGCAGGTGGAGCCAGTAGCGATCGAACTGGGCACAGATCAATTTGGAAAGGTGCAGGCAGCCCGGGATTCTCGGCTCATCCAATTTGCCCTGAAGTTTGGTTTCTAGAAGCTCGCCGGCACTGCGCGCGAATCGTTGTGTCCACTGCGCGCGAATCGTTGTATCCGCGCAAGGTCGTTGGTGTCGCTGGAGATCTCGAGCATGTCGGTTGAGCAAACCGTGTCGGTAGAGAAGGGGCCGAGCCTGCGTCGCACCCTCGGCCTCTGGGATCTGATTCTCTACGGAATGATCGTAATCCAGCCCACCGCGCCCATGCCGGTCTACGGTGTGATGAGTCAGCGGGCTCATGGCCATGCGGTTACGACCGTCCTCATTGCCATGGTCGCCATGCTGTTTACCGCGATCAGCTATGGGCGCATGGCTCGGGCCTACCCAAGCGCTGGTTCGGCGTTTACCTATGTTGGATCAGAGATTCATCCCGCGCTCGGCTACGTGACGGGCTGGGGCATGGCCATGGACTACATGCTCAATCCTATTGTGTGCACGATTCTATGCAGCAAGTTCGCGCTGAATTTTTTCCCTGAAATCCCCTACCCCGTGTTCGTTATTTTGTTTATCTCTTTATTTACCGGCCTCAATCTTTTTGGGATTCGCACCTCCGCCCGGATCAACGACACTCTGGCGGCGGCCATGGGAGTTGTCATCGTCATCTTCCTGGCCGCTGCCGCTCGCTACGTACTCAGAACTCCACACGACGGGATGGCTTTCTTCACGCGTCCTTTTTACGATCCGCAAACGTTTTCAGCCGGTGCCGTGCTGGGTGGGACGTCCCTGGCGGTTTTGACCTACATCGGCTTCGATGGAATCTCGACATTGTCGGAGGAGGCCGAGAATCCCAAACGCAACATCCTTCTGGCAACCGTTCTGGTCTGCTTGATCACAGGCGCCCTGGCCTCGGTCGAGGTCTATGCTGCCCAGTTGGTTTGGCCCGGTGCGCAATCCTTTCCGGATGTGGACACTGCCTTTGTGCATGTTGCCGGCCGGGCCGCCGGTCCCTGGCTATTCAGCCTGATCAATGTCACGCTCCTGGTGGCAACGGTGGGTTCCGGTATGGGATCGCAGCTCGGAGCTGCACGGCTTCTTTACGGGATGGGCCGGAGTAACGCTATTCCAAAATCCTTTTTCGGGACCATCGAACCCAAACGCCGCATCCCCCGGAACAACGTCTTATTCGTGGGCATCTTCGCCTTGATTGGGACCAGCTTCCTGACCTTTGAGCGGGCTGCCGAACTGCTGAATTTTGGCGCACTGCTGGCATTCATGGGCGTGAACGCCGCGTCTTTCACCAGATATTTCCTGCGCGAACGGAACCGGGCATGGAGCCATTTTCTGGTGCCGATCCTCGGGTTCACCGTTTGCTTGCTGCTGTGGTTGAACCTGAGCCGTTCGGCGAAGATCGCGGGCGTTGTCTGGATGCTGCTCGGAATCGCTTATGGCGCAATCAGAACCCGGGGATTTAAGGCGGAATTGGTCTCCTTTGAGTTTCCCGACGAAACGGAAACCTCTGTAGGAGCCGTGAGTACTTAATTCGAGTTGTGGTTGCAGTCGTCGGAACTCAATCTGATTCAATGTGAAGACTTGTTAGAGGAGGATCTTGTGGCCGTCATCGTGCGTATTGTTCAGCAGTTTCAGCCGGCCAAGAGGCAGCAGTTCATCGATCTGGAGAAACAATTCGCGGGCTTGGAACACCGCGGCATTCTCCCCCGGGGCGAGCGCATGACTCCCATCTCCAGCCGCGACCCCGGCAACACCATCATTTGGCAAGGTCGATTCAACAGTCTCGCTGCCGCCGAAACTGCTCTTAAGCTATTCGAAGCCAGCCCTGAACATACCGAGTTGGCGAACCAGCAAGTGCACTTCTTCACCAACAGTTGGGTCGAACTGTATGAGCTTCTGGAGTATTGATAGCCGTCCTTCAAACCCGCAGCCTTCAAGCGGAGGGAGAAACCCCTAGCAGGCTGCGGAAAAATTTGGTCCCGCATCTTCTTCGGGAAGCGCACGACTTCCGTTAATGGGATTCTGTGTGTAATCTCCGGCAGCCCTGCTGAAATACAACTTTGAGGCGCGCCGGGGTTATGGGTAATTGCCGCAAGCGAGCGCCTGTAGCATCGTGTTGCCGACCAACCGGGGGTTATTGCATGATGGCACGCATCGAAGCGCCGAGCGTGGTCACTTCTATCGGTCAGTCGTTAGGATGTTATCCAGGCTGCCTCCACCTTTCCCTATCTTCACGTCACCGTGGAAGAGATGCCGATCAAGATTCCGCTCGCTCCCATCGCTTGACGGTCCGCTTATCGCGGCCGAAGTGGGCGGCGATTTCCTTCCAGAACCCCCTGTAGCTCCCGCTAAAACGTTACACGGACCTCACTCGTTCGAGAACAGCCGGCGTCGAAACGCCGGTATGGCAGAGCTGAGCCAGTCGTCTTATATGCCGCAAGCCGCGGCATAAACATGTAGGACAGTTCGGATGTGTTCTTGAATCATGTCTTCGGCATGCGTCGGCAGCCGCCCAGACCTTATCGCCTCGTACAGTGAAGGCAGGTGTTGACTGAATAACGTTGGAGGCGCCGGGCAAACATCAAGGTTGGCGCGAAGTTGGGCCAGTTCTTGCTGAACCTTAGGGTCGCCCCAGTAGTACCGGCAACGGTCGCTGTAACTGTAGATGCGCGCCAGATGTATCTCGTCTTCACTCCCGTGGTAGTAGGATCGCCAGTAAACAGGATTGCGCAACATGGCGGCTTCGAGCGCTTCCTGGACTTGCGAAAGACGAACTCCCCTTCGATACGCCAGCAGTTCCCGCTCGATTGCGCCTAAGGCGAAGACAGCCTCGCGGAACGCGAATGTCAGCCACGGCCCCACTTTCAAGATCGCGAAATGGTCTGCCACCATCTGTGCCAGAGCTGCGGGCTTCTGGTAGTCCGTGGAGTGCGCCTCGTAAACGAGAGCAGGAGTCTCCGGCAAGGCGGACGAGAGTGCCATCGCTTTCTGCCGCTCATAGTCGAAAATCACGTTTTCACCAAACTCCACTCCGGGCTGCACCACCATGCCAATCACCCTTTCCCACGCCGCCGCCACTCTCTGCTCGTCGAAGGCCGCGCGGAAAAGTTCCAAGGTGTCACCTATCTGGTCGGCCGGGGATACTGCGGGAGGCGCTCCCGGAAGCGATTCACCCCCGGGAGTCGGAACTTCGGTGCCGATGACGTAAAGGGGAGGGGAAGAACCTTGCGGCAAATCTTCAAGCGCACTTTCAGCAGCACGACAGAGGATAGCGGCTCGTTGCGCGATGGTGCGCGGGTCAGGCCCGGAGGTTGCGTCATCGGCACACGCCATACTCGCATCGAGATGAATCTTCTGGTATCCGGCGAGTACACACGAGCGAACCAGTTCCCGAGCGTTGTGCAGCGCTACATCCCAAGGCTGTTCTCGCCAGGGGTACGGGCCCAGGTGGTCGCCGCCCAGCAGTACGCGGTCGCGGGGAAGTCCACCACGCTGCGCCGCGGAGTAAACAAACTCGGCGAACTGAGATGGAGTTTGTCCGGTGTAGCCGCCCAATTGATTTACCTGGCTGGAGGTAGATTCGACGTGCAGCACTGATTCATCTTCAACGGCCTGCTGAACGGCTGCCGCAATGACGCTGGGGTGAGCCGAGCAGACGGCGTACACTCCCACTTTTTCGGAGCGGCGATTGCGACTGATGATCTCACGCAATCGCTCGGTTGCGTTTTTGGGTTGAGATTCCACGGTAGGCAACGTTAGTCGGGCCGAGCCTCGAGCAGTAGATGTTGGTTGAACGCAGCAGAAATTGTGGCTTGGGGGCCGTGTACGCTTCCGAGATCTTTATTGTTCACATAGTCCACGAGGTGATAAGTGCGGTCCTGCAAACCGCGCAACTGAATCGGCCCACTCCAATGGCGAGCGAAGAATGCATAGTATATGCCCTGGCCTTTGCGGATAGCGTGTGCCTCCGGGCGGTCAAACCCTATGTCGTAAAGATCTCCGAGATACTCGCCTCGCGAGAGCATTTTGTCTTTGTAAATGCGCAACCAGTCCTCAAAAATCTTCTGTCGCTGCGGTGTCAAGTCTGACTTGCCGTGCTTTTTGACGAGATTCGGGAGCACGAACTGCGTGCCCACCACTCCGCCCACCCCCACCGTGGAGGCGAAATCAATCGCACCGTCGCTCAATTCGACGTGGTCGCCAAAATAGGGAACGTTGTCGCCCATGAGCGCTTTCAACGTCTTGCCCTTGGAGCGGATCTGAAACGAACTTTCCGGATCGGATGCCACCGACATATTGAAATGCGGCATGGTGAAAAACGAATAGGCGGTACCACAAGGGCAAAACTCTACCAGGGCATCCGGTTTTACGCTGCGGGCCGTTTCGTAAATCTCCCGAAAAAAATCAGGCAACGCTTCCACCGAGTCCTCCGGGCGTTGGTGGTGGTGCGCGGGATTGTAGCAGCGAGGAACGGCGTTCATGTGCTGCCCATCCAGCTTGAGGCCGTCGAATCCCCACTCCCCGAGGATCTTACGAACCAGGGCTTTGTGGTATTCCACAACTCCCCGGTCGGCGGGACAAAGATAAAACGAGTTCCACCACGAAATTTTCCGCTTCGATCCATCGCGGTTCAGCAGGGTGAAGTCGGGATGATCCTTAAGTAGCTGCGAATCCGGGACAGCACTCAACGGCGACCACCACAGCTGGGCTTTGAAACCCTCTTCATGGATGCGATCGACAAGGGCTTTCATGTCAGCGTCACCATGAGGAAACTTCTTGGGGTCGACTGCCCAATCGCCGTAATTGTTTTGCCAACCATCGTCCAAAGTGACCCAGGAGAAGCTCATTTTCTTAACTGTCGGAAGCGTGTCGTATATTTGCTTGAGCTGCACCGACCGACCGTAGCCCCAGGCACACCAGATCGGGCCAAAAGCGCTGTCGGGCGCCGAAGCCATCTGAAATCCCTGCCGGACCATCAGCCGGCGGTACTCCGTGAGCGTGCGAAAGTAGTCCCCCTGATGCACGGAGACAAAGGTGCGAAGAGTATGGAAGCTCTCTCCCGGTTCCAGGGTTCGCTCCCTGGTGGAGCGGACGGCCACCCGAGCATGACTCGCGTCGGGCATGGAAACGGGAAGGGATATCAGGCGTGGTCCGGGTTCCACGTGACCGACCGCGAGGCCGGCATCTTTACGCCAGACATCCACAATGGGAGTGCCGCCACCGTAGTCGCTGGCATTCATGCCAAGATAATTTTCCTGCCGGAATCCGGCACGCAACGGAAGCACCCAATTCGGACGCTTCTCGTAGGAGCCACTTTGGTAGGACCAGAATGCGGGGCCGCGTGCCGGAGGGACCGTACTCAGCACATACTGGCCGTTGCTCCAGCCACGAATTTTCAGTTGTACCGGCGAGTCGTTCGTGTACTCGACATCAAAGACCGCCAAGGATGGGAAGTCGGCATATATCGTGACCGAGACGCTCTTGCGTAAGTCTCCGGACTTGCCAGTTAGCGTCAGCCGCTCTCCCGCACCCAACGTGTCAGACACTTGTTCCCGGCGGCTTGCACTCAGGGCGAAGTCGCTACAGGTGTGATCCACGCTGGTGACCGTTTCCGATGCGGAAAACGGAGCCAAGACTTTTGGGCTTGGGCCAAACAAGGCGACCACCCGGCTGTGCAGGTTGTGGTCGAATTCAATCCGCAAAACTGAGCTTTGGATCTGCAAATCATTTGAGGGGTTGTGAGCACCCGTCGGGGCAAACCTTTGACCCGCACTGTTTTGCCCGGAGTTCCAGCCGGGCAGCGCAAGGCCAAGCAGAACACAGCACGTTAGAGCGGCGGCCCGCGTGCGCCTCATCACCAAAGGGTACCACCGATCATATTTGATCGGACTCTCATGCACCAATCAGATTGATTCTCCATCGCCCGGAGAATGTCCAGGTCCTTTCGGATGGTGACCTAGGAAGTGCGGAACTGGTTTGCCAGAAGCCTGGGGCGCGCTCCGCGTGGGAAGCATACGTCAAATTACAACCAACCGCTCGTGAATGGCTAGTCTGCCGCGCGTCCCGGCCGCCGCAGATAAGCGTGATTCATGTCCATGCGTGATCGGCAGTAAGGATTGTGGACGGTTGACGGGCAACTCAGTCTGATTTCATCGCTCCCCCGGGCAGCTGGCAGTCCGTATCCGAATTACTGTTGCACCGGGAAGTGAATGCCTTCCATGCGCGCTTCACTGCTCTGCTGCCAACGGCATAATTCCGGGCAATGGATCCCAGTTCTCTCGCGAAGAAACTGTTCCGCACGTTCGCAAGGGTCATTCCACAATGCGGCATGGTGTCGCAAGCCGTGGCATTCAATATGTTCCTAGCGTTTTTCCCGACCCTGCTGGTTGCGCTCGGCCTGGTGAGCAGTTCTCTGCGCGGGAAGAGCGGTCAGGAACTTGCGGTGCGGCTTTCTGAGATTCTTCCCCCGGGCAGCTGGCAGCTCGTATCCGAATTACTGTTGCAACGGGAAGTGAACGCATGGCAGTGGGTATTTTTCGGCTGGGTCGGGACGCTGCTCGTTGGCTCGCAGGTGATGAAGCTCATCATGGCAGGCATCCAATTGATCTATGGTGATCACGAAAGACATTCGTTCCTCGGCCGGCAGCTTCCTGGTTTGATCTTGTTCGCCGTGTCCGTAGTGGCATGGCTCGTCGCCGTAGCGCTGAGTGTCTTTGCCGGGCCAGTGCGCCAGTGGATGATTCGCGGATTTGGCAAGTCTCCGGTGGTTCGCGGCTTCTGGAACATTATGCTTCCGGTCTTGGCAATGACCCTGGCGACGGTCGCCCTGGCCTTGATTTATCGCGTTGCGCGACCGACCGCAACGACTTGGAGTTCCGTCCTTCCCGGAGCGGCAGCGGCGACGATTGTGTGGTGGGGTGTCAATCTGCTGTTTGGAACGTACGTCCGAAAGATGCCGTATGGACTTGTCTACGGCGGGGTGGCTGCGGCGATCGGCTTGATGGTGTGGATGGAGTTCTCTGTGATGATCGTCTTTCTTGGTGCAGCCTGGAATGCAGAAAGTGCTGCACAGTCCGATTGAGTTTCGCCGAACACCCGCTCGCTATTGTTGGCGTAACATCGCCTTATCACTCACTGACAAATGGGTGCGGCTCGCAAGCGCAGGGCTTGTCTTTCGAATGACTGCCTCTCTTGAACCGCCAACCCATGCCCCAAAGGGCCTGTGCCACAAACGTGCCGCGGGTTTTGCTCCCATCTACGTCAATTGGGCTTTTCTCGACACTTTCGTAGAGTGCCTCCGTGCGGGCTTTGTAGTGGCTAAGTAGTTGACGCCAGAATGAGTTGAGAAGAAATCGTAACTTGAGTCGCACTGACCGACAGTCAGTCGACCCCGTCCCCAGCGTGTTTGCCCTGGTACTTTTGACACTCACATTCTGGGTCACAAAGCATTCGGAGCGCGCGGCTCCGGTTGGACTGGAAGTGTCGTTGGTAATGTAGGCTACTAGAAATTCCCATGAGTCGTTTGAGTGATTCTGCAGCCCCGACCACACCAGAGAATGCGGTCACAAATGGCACAGCAGAGGCGCAGTCGGGGTTATCGGCTTCCATGGTGAGATTCTGTTCCGTCACCCTGCCGCAGATCAATTTCCCTCGGGACTTCTCGAGTTGCGTGCCGTGGGCTGTACCGGCAGTATCAATGTCGGCCTTTGTGATCTCGGTTACCGATCCGTTGCGTATTCGTTCTGGGCTGAGTCCAGTCTCAAGAGCCAGGCGCTCGGCCCATTCGAGCTCGCCAGGCGGAATGTCGAGTGCGCGCAACAGACATAATGCGTCAGTTGCAGCAGGCTTCACGATCACCTGTGTTGTCAGAGCTCCTGCGGCCATATCAACCAACGTTTCAGGCCAGAGGCGCTGAACCGAATGGCGTGTTCCCACGTGGTCGAGTCCATTGACAATGAGCGCTGGAACGGTGATCCCGTAGTTCAGGCGAATCTTAAATAACTCCCATTCTTCGGGTCGTGGCGTCACCACGATTGTGGGGGCCAGAAGCTCCGCAATGATCTGCGCCTTGGGCGTCCGAATTTGCGCACGCGTGGCGAGGACGTAAGGGCCGAGATTCTCGATGCGGAGTGCCTGACGATCGATGGCTTGAAGTCTGCCGACGATCGGTAGTCTCTTAATCGTGTAGGCCCACCCATTGGTTACCGCGCCACAACCAACAAGGAACGCGTCAATTTCGAGCGGACCGGATGGGAGTGCCGGCCCCGCGTGAAGCATGCCCAAGTCTGCCTCCTGATGAGAAAACAGAGAGATCTCGTGCGAAATATTCGGTGGTCGTCCGAGAATGGTCAGAAATGCCGCCCCGGCGCCGAGACAGGCAGCAGCGAGCGAGCCGCAAGCATTGGCCGATGCTGGAAACCAAGGCAGCTCATTCGCCCCTGAGGGCGCAGTGGCCACGCGAGCCAGCCAGCCACTGGAATTCACGGTGACCCAGGGGAGCTCGTTAGCGACAGCGGTTCCGACGTTGATGATTGCGTCAAAGGCAGCCGCCTCATGGTCAGAACCAATGATCTGGATCCAGCGACCAGCGCCGTGGATTGCGGTGGCCAACTCGGTACTAAGGTCAGCCAGATTTTAAAATTCGAAAGGAACCAGCAGACCGACATTCGGGCAGAAACGAAGGACTTGATTGACGGCAAATAGAAATGTCTCCCGCGCGTCCTGAACATGGGCAAAAGCGGATTCGAGGCGAATCAGGACCGATTTCTTCAGGAACAGATGTGCACACTCCTCTTCTGTTCCCTCCGCCAGACTAGCCGCAAGGCGGGCCGGACGACTGAACGTGCCGTGGTCGATTGCCATCAGGTCAACTCCCGGACAGCATCCGCATCCGCTTCGCAAATCTGAAAGAAATGATCAGCGTCCAGAATGAGATGCCCATTAAGATCTTGAGCGGTCAAACGCCTATAGTTTCCTCCTTCATATAGGTACCAGCCCCACTTCCGGTAATCACTCTCGGCGCCACCTTCGCCGATGACGATGGCCAAAATCCCCGGAACTTGGACGCTACAGCCCGCGCCGACATTGGTGCTCGACGTTCAAGCCCGACGGTGAAGCGTGGGTCCGAGGTTTGCGTACAGACGTGTGATGACGCTCGTCAGCTCTGACGACGATCTCGATTGGGAGTTTGTCTTTGATTCGCACCTTGGGCATCCGACCGGCAGCTCGGAGGAGCCAATGGCGAAGAGGTCCAAGAAACGATGTGAGGAATTGCCCATC
>JAIQFZ010000054.1 GCA_020073015.1 Terriglobia bacterium
CTGGGGCAGTGTCACCGGGCCATACTCGATCGAAGGGACGCGCAGGGCGTGCTGAGTGGCTTCCTCCTGCATTCCCCAGAAAAGTTCGGTGCCGACCGCGCCCGTGTTGCGTGACCACGTCGGGTTGTCTTTTGCGAGTGTCTCGAAAACATCGCCCATGAGCATGCTGAAGCTGGCGCCAAGGTCGAGCGTCAGCTGATACCGATGGCCTTCGATTTTCGCCGGAACCTGGATCATGCCATTCGGTGGATTCACGAACACCTTCGCGGATTTTCCGGTGAATTTTGCCTGGCCAGGGGCAGCGACCGTCAGTTCGCGATCGACGTAGTCCATGATCAGGTCGTAGTTGCGCAGCACGGTGGAGGGTAGATTGATCTCGGCGCTCGATCCGGGGGCGATGCTGTCGGCGGCGACCATCTTCGCTTCCTTCACGTCTGCGAAAGAGATCTTCATCCCGCCTACCACGATTTCCTTCGGGGCTCGAAACGTGCGCACTTTGGCGCCGAGGATCTCGGTTTCTTTGGAGTCAGGCGTGGGTTGGAGCGCCATCAGCTTGGCTACGCGCTCGTTGAGCCAGACGTCGGCGTTACCGGTGTCGACCCATCCGCGCACTCGCTTCTGGCTGCCGTCCGGGAGCGGAAGGTACACGTCGATGATGATGCGGTTGTGATCGAGCGTGACCGGGACGGTGGCCGCTTGCGGAGCGGTTTGCGCGGCGGCAGCTACAGCGAGGATGAGAGAAATGAATGCGGATTTCATGGGAGGATTCTACTGAAAATTCACCACAGAGGCACAGAGACACAGAGGAACAAAGGAGCAAGATTTTCTCCGTGTCTCTGTGCCTCTGTGGTGGATTTTGGCCTGCGGTATAATCACGAGTTCCGCAATCATACCCAGCCTTTTCAGGAGCGCAATTGCAGCAGGCAGAAATCGGAATTATCGGCGGTAGTGGTTTGTACCACATGCCCGGCTTCAGCGATGTGCATGAAGTCCACCAGCAGACGCCGTTTGGCGACCCCTCCGACGCATATGTTTTGGGCACGCTCGAAGGACGCAAGGTGGCGTTTCTGGCGCGCCATGCCCGTGGACACAAGTTGCTTCCCACCGAACTAAACTTCCGCGCCAACATTTACGGCTTCAAGCAGCTTGGTGTCGAGCGGATCGTTTCGGTGTCCGCCGTCGGGTCGCTGAAGGAAGAGCACAAGCCGCTCGATTTTGTTATCCCGGAGCAGTTTTTCGATCGCACTCGGCACCGCGTCGATACTTTTTTCGGTGACGGCATTGTGGCTCACATCGGGTTCGGCGATCCGGTTTGCGGAGAGATGACCAGGGTGGTCGAAGGCGCCTGTAAGACTGTTGGTGTAACCGGAAGGCTTGGTGGAACTTACATCTGCATGGAGGGGCCGCAGTTTTCTACCAAGGCCGAATCGAACGTGTACCGCAGTTGGGGCGCCGACGTGATCGGCATGACCAACTTGCAGGAAGCGAAATTGGCGCGCGAAGCGGAAATCTGCTACGTCACGATCGCGATGGTAACGGACTACGATTGCTGGCATCCGCATCACGACTCAGTGACGGTTGACCAGATTATTTCTGTGCTCGTGAAAAACGCCGAGAACGCTGCCAAGGTGGTGAAGGCTACCGTCGGCGCCATGCCGAAGACGCGTTCCTGCAAGTGCGGATCGGCGCTAGCCCACGCGATCCTAACCGAGCGGGACAAAATTCCGGCTCGCACAAAAGAGAAACTGAGTCTGATATTGGGAAAGTATCTGAAGTAGTCGCTGGTCGCTAGTCGCAAGTCGCAGGCAGCGCCTGCATAGACTAGCAACTAGCGACCAGCAACTAGCGACTGACTTTATGAGCATCCTTGTCGTCGGTTCCGTAGCCTTTGACACAATCGCCACGCCCTCCGGCCGCGCCGAGAATATACTCGGCGGCGCTGCCACTTACTTCTCTCTTGCCGCTAGTTACTTCACCAGTGTCCGCATGGTTGCTGTAGTGGGTGAGGACTTCACTGCCGACAACGAAGCAGTTCTCAAGAAGCGAGGCGTGGACACTCGTGGCATCGAGCGCACGAAAGGCAAGACGTTCCGCTGGGGCGGTCAGTATCTCGACAGCCTGAACGAGGCCAAAACCGACTTCACGGAACTGAATGTCTTCGAAAACTTTCAGCCGCGCATTCCGAGCGAATATTCCGACACCCAGTTCCTGTTCCTCGCCAACATCCATCCCACGCTCCAGGCGGCTGTCCGCCTGGAGATGGACGGAGTGCGCCTGACCGGCGGCGACACCATGAATTTCTGGATCCGGGGCACGCCGAAGGAACTAGCGGAAACATTGAAGCTGGTCAATGTGCTGCTCATCAACGATACCGAGACGAAAATGCTCGCGGGCGAACAAAATCTTCCCCGTGCTGCGAGGAAGGTTCTTGCCATGGGTCCGCAGGCGCTCGTCGTCAAGCACGGCGAATACGGGGCGACCATTTTCTTCCGGCAGGGTGCCTTCGGTATCGGATCACATCCCTTCCGCGCACCCGCCTTGCCCATCGAGGAAGTGAAGGACCCAACGGGAGCGGGCGATTCGTTCGCCGGTGGGTTTATGGGGTACATCGCGTCGCAAGGCGAGATCAATCGCGAAGTCCTCAAGCGCGCCCTGTTTTACGGCGGCGTGATGGGATCATTCGCCGTGGAACGCTTTGGCACTGAGCGCCTGCAGGAACTGACTCGTGATGAAATCGACGCGCGGTTCCAGGTCTTCCGCGAATTGACGCATCTGGAATGAGTGCAGAAGCAAGAAGTCAGATTGGAAAAGTGAAATCCGCGGGAGTCTCGGTTTGCTTCTGCAATCTGACTTCTTACTTTTGACTTTCATGGCCGAGCCTCCGATAACGCACCGATTCAATCGCGACTTGCTGCGGGTTGCGGCGATCGCGTCGGTCGTTTCGCTGCTTTCCTTTCTCTACTATTTCCAGCACGCTCAGATTCTGCTCTACGGTGACGCCGTCGCGCATATGAACATTGCGCGGCGCGTCTTCGACTCGCAAACTCCGGGCCTGCTGCAGCTGGGAACCGTCTGGCTGCCTCTGCCTCACTTGCTGATGATTCCGTTGCTGCTCTCCCACTCGATGTGGCAGAGCGGATTAGCTGGCTCCCTCCCCTCGATGATCGCGTATGTGCTGGGAGTCGTGGGCGTGTTTCGCCTGGTGCGCGGTCTTCTTGCCTCGGATGTTCGCACCGGTTTGGCGGCAGAAATCAGCGCATGGGTGGCGGCGTTTGTCTATGCGGCCAATCCAAACCTGATCTACCTACAGACGACAGCCATGACCGAGTCGCTGTACCTGGCGCTGTTCGTGTGGGCCACTGTCTACTTTGCGGAATCAGTTCGAACGCTCACGAATGATCTTCCCGAGAAGGTCGAGGCAAGTGCACCGCTGTTCCGGTGCGGTCTGTGTCTTGCGGCTGCCGAATTTACTCGCTACGACGGATGGTTCCTCTCGGCCACGGTCGGCGCCATCGTTTCGGTTCTGGCGATTCAGCGTTGGAGCAACCGCGTGCTCCGGCGCTCAGCTATCAAGTTTCTGCTCGCGATCGCGGCCGTCCCACTTCTGTGGCTGGCTTATAACGCCACGGTCTATGGGAATCCGCTGGAGTTTGCCAACGGCCCTTACTCGGCGAAAGCCATCCAGCGACAGAGCGCAGCACTGAATCCGGCGGAGAATCACGTTGCCATCGCCGCCAGCTACTTCCTGAAGTCGGCAGAACTGAACATGGCCCCGGGAGCCTGGGGACGCTTGTGGGTCGTCACCACCGTGTCCGCATTGGGATTCGCCTTGTGGAGGTCGCGCGCGCAGGCCGCAACGTTTCTGCTCTTGTGCATGCCGGTTGCGTTCTATGGGTTTTCCATCGCGCATGGGGGCGTGCCGTTGTACGTTCCATCCTGGTGGCCATTCACCTGGTACAACATTCGCTACGGATTGCAATTGCTGCCGTTGTTCTCCGTTGCAGCAGGAATTCTGATTGCCGCGCCGCTGACCACAGGCAAACGTTCGGCGCGGTGGCTGGCAGCCGCGGTGATGGCGCTGGCTGCTTTCAGTTACGTATCGATTTGGAGAACACAGCCGCTTTGCTTCACGGAAGCCTGGGTGAATTCCCGAACCCGAATCGCGCTGGAGTCCGCGGTGGAGCGCGCCATCGCGGTGCGGCCGCCAAACGCCCGGTTCCTGATGTATCTGGGGGATCACGCGGGTATCTTTCAGCAGGCCGGAATTCCGCTGCGGCAGGTGGTGAACGAGGGAAATCATCGTCCGTGGAAGAAACCGTCGGATCCATCCGGACTGTGGGAGCGAGCGCTGGCGGACCCGCCGCAATACACGGACTATGTCATCGCTTTTGATGGTGACACGGTGGATCGGTCAGTAAATCGAACCCGACTCACCCTCCTAGACGAAATTCACGTCACCGGGCAGCCGCGTGCGCGCATTTATGCCACCCAGGCAGGCGCGCCCTGACGTCGATCCCTGCACGATGACTACGCTCTGACCCAATCCCGTTACCCTTCCCTGACACGCTGCACCGAACGCGCGAAGACGGCGGTGTTAGAATTCGCTCGAAGCTGGTTGCCGCATGGATACTATCCACCAATCATTGCATCTGTTGTGGAATGAACTGAGCGGGGTACTCAGTTCCACGCTGACGCGGCTGGTGGTAGCTGCGATCCTGGGCGGCATTATTGGTCTGGAGCGCCAGCTCCGGCATAAGCCGGCGGGCCTGCGAACCAACATGTTCATCTGTTTTGGCGCCGCCATGTTTACCGTGCTGTCGCGGCAACTCGCAGGTACCGAGGCAGACAGCGCGCGGATTGCAGCGCAGATCATCCCCGGCATCGGATTCATTGGCGCCGGCTCGATCCTGCATTCCCGCGGCTCGGTGACCGGCTTGACCACGGCCGCGACGCTGTTTGTCGTGGCTTCGGTCGGAATGGCGGTCGGCGGCGGCTTGTATCTGACTGCCTGCTTCGCGACCGCCATCATCCTAATTGCGCTGGCGCTGCTCGGACGGCTAGAGCGCACCTACGCGTTGCGCACCGCCCTCACCACTTACGAGGTAACCGGCCGCAATGTGGACTCCATGCTGCGCGAGGTGAACCGCATCCTGAACGAAGAAAAACTCACCATGCAACGCGTGCATCTGGCTTCCGCCGACCCGGACTTCCGCCTCGTTTTCGCCGTGGATTGTGAACGCGAGGAGCAAAACGTCTTCTCCCTTCGCCTGCACGAGTCGAACGTGTTCGCCGCCGTCACTCCGCTGGCCACCACGGAACACGAATGAGCGCGACCGCCCACGGCATTCCATTTACGAAGGCCTCTGCTTGCGGCAATGACTTTCTGATCATCGACGCTGCCCATACCCCGGCGGACCTTGCGGCCCTCAGCCGGCGCTGGTGCGACCGGCACAATGGGATTGGCGCCGACGGCGTGGAGTGGCTGTTTCCCGATCCGGAGGCGGACGTGTTCGCCCGCTTGTTCAACGCGGATGGCTCGGAGGCGGAAATCTCGGGCAATGGCACACGTTGCGTCGCGGCCGATTTGTGCGCGCGCACTGGCAAAGAGCAAATCATCATCCGTACCGGTGCAGGCCTGAAGACGTGCCGGCTTACTGCACGGCGGGGCGCTACGTTTGAATTTGAGGCTGATATGGGGCAGCCCACCGTGGGCGAACTGGCGTCGATTGAAACGACAGCAGTCCGCGCCCAGGGAGCGAATGTTTCGATGGGCAATCCGCACTTTGTGATTTTTGTCGATACGTTTCCGGAGGGCTGGCAGCGGCAGGCGGCTCTGGTCGGCGCCCAGCCGCGATTTCCCCAGGGCACCAACGTGGAGTATGTGGTGGTGCGTGGTCCAAATGAAATCGAAATTCGCCTATTCGAGCGCGGTGTAGGAGAAACGGAATCTTCCGGGACGGGCTCCTGTGCATCGGCCGTCGCCGCCATCGCCAGCCACCGGGTTTCTTCTCCGGTGACGGTAATTGCGCCCGGTGGCCCGCAAACGGTGCGTTGGGAGAAGCACGTATTTCTGACGGGTCCGGCGACGCTCGTTTGCCGGGGAGAGTTCATCGTTTAAGATCGATCTCACATGGCTTGCACCTCTAAACCGCGCAGCAAACCGCTGACGCTCCGCGCCGGGGACAAGGTCGGCATTGTCGCGCCTGCCTCGAACATCAAGCTGGAACTGCTCGAAGCGGGCTGCGACGGTCTTCGCCACGCCGGCTATGAGCCGTTCTATTTCGACTCGATTCTGGATCGGGACTTGTATTTTGCCGGATCGGTCGAGCGCAGGGCGCGGGAGTTGGAACAGATGTTCGTGCGCGACGACATTCGTGCCATCGTCTGCGCCCGTGGAGGCTACGGAGCCAACTATCTGCCGGAAGTCCTCAACCCGGCGAAGATTGCGCCGCATCCCAAGATTTTCGTTGGATACAGCGATCTGACCGCGCTGCTGACCTGCTTCGCGGATAACGCCAGCTTCGTGTCATTTCACGGGCCCATGGTGACCAAGGATTTCGCCGTCGCAGGCGGAGTCGATCCCGAGTCCTGGCAAAACGCGCTCGGCGGCGCCACGGAGTGGCAGATTGGTGAAGGATCCGGCGCGAAACCGCTGGTGGCGGGCACAGCCGAGGGGATCCTCTACGGAGGATGCCTCTCGATTCTGGTCGCCTCTCTGGGCACGCCGCACGAAATTCGTCCCGCTGGAACGATTCTGTTTCTCGAAGACATTGCGGCCAAGCCTTACCAGATCGACCGCATGCTGATGCAGTTGAAACTGGGAGGCAGGCTGAAAGACGTGCGGGGAATCATCTTCGGCGAAATGCTGGATTGCCGTCAGGGCCCAGAGCAGGACTACACGCTCGAAGAAGTGATTCTGCGCATTGTGGGCAATCTTGGAATTCCCGTGGCCTTCGGACTGCGCTCCGGTCACGTTTCCCGCGCCAACATTACGTTGCCGTTCGGAGTCCGCGCCAGATTGGAAGTCGGTAGCACCGTGAACCTGCACATCTTGGAGTCCGCGACCGAGAATCGATAACCACAGAGGGCACAGGGGACACAGAGGAGCGTCAAACCGAGAGGGTGGCGTTAATGGGCGAAAGAACGGCAGGAACTCTCTTGAGGTGGCGGCTAGTGTTCCGGGTGACGGTTGTCGTGACGTGGTTTCTGATTATTGCAGTGATCTGGTTCCTTCCGCGAGTTGGGACGAAGGCCGTCTCGATGGCTATATTCTGGTGGTTCCGAGCAGTTGCAGTCTTCGGGGCCATATACCTGGCTTATGAGGTCGGTCAGGTGTCGGATAAGCGAGTTGGCGTTGGAGGGTTGATTCTAGATGCAGCTTTAGTGGTCCCAATGTTTCTTTTTTGGTTCGCCGTAATGGCAGCGACCTTCTGAGGCCTTTGGTTCGATCGTATCAACACAATGAAAGTCAACTCCAAACACATCCACCTCATTGGCATCTGCGGTACCGCGATGGCGTCGCTGGCCGGCATGCTGAAAGAGCGCGGCTTCCGCGTCACTGGCTCCGACGCGGCCGCGTATCCACCGATGTCCACGTTTCTCGAAGCGCTCGGAATCCCCGTCGCACAGCCGTTTGCCGAAGCCAACTTGAATCCGCGTCCTGACCTTGTCGTGGTCGGCAACGCGCTCTCCCGTGGCAATGTAGAACTGGAGCGCCTGCTCGACGAGCGCATTCAATTCTGCTCGCTGCCCCAGATCCTGCATGATGAATTTCTGGTAGGGAAGGAAGTGCTGGTCGTTGCCGGAACGCACGGCAAGACGACCACCACTTCGATGCTCGCGTGGATCTTCGAAGCCGCCGGCCTCCAGCCCTCGTTCCTCATCGGTGGGATTGCAGAAAACTTCGGCAGCAGTTTCGGTCTCGGCCAGGGCCGGCACTTCATTCTGGAAGGCGACGAATACGACACGGCGTTCTTCGATAAAGGTCCGAAGTTCCTGCACTATTTTCCCGACTCGGTGATTCTGACCTCAGTCGAATTCGATCACGCGGATATCTACAAAGATCTCGACGCGGTGGAGACGGCCTTTAAGCGCCTGGTGAACCTGGTGCCGCGCCGCGGCCGCATCCTGGGCTTCGACCGCGGTGACAGCGTCGACCGCTGCCTGAGCAAAGCGTTCTGCCCGGTCGAGCGCTACGGCACGACCGGCCGCGCCACGTGGAAAGTCGCCGATCTGACATTCGAACCGGAGCGCACCTCGTGGTCGGTGCTGCGAGATGGCAAACCATGGGCCGGTTTCCAATTCTCGCTCGCCGGCGAATACAACGTCTGGAACGCGACGGCAGCCGCGGCGCTGGCGGTCCATCATGGTGTTCCTCCGGCAGCCATCGCCGCGGCGCTCGCAACCTTCCGCAGCGTCAAGCGGCGGCTCGAGGTGAAAGCGCAAGTCAACGGAATTACCATCGTCGACGACTTCGCCCATCATCCAACCGCCATCGAGCAAACGCTCGGCGCCTTGCGCGAGCGCTATCGCGGAGCGCGCCTGTGGGTGGTGCTGGAGCCGCGCTCGAACACGCTGCGCCGCAACGTGCTGCAGGAGGCGCTCGCCCGCAGCCTGGCGCAGGCGGACGAGGTGGTTGTGGCCGGCATCTTCAAGTCCGATGCGATTCCAGAAGCCGAGCGGCTGGACCTGAACCGGGTGTCCGGCGAAATCCAGAAACGCGGCAAGCCAGCCCGCGTGCTGGCCGACGCCGATGCCATCGTCAACGCCATCGCACCGGAACTGCGCGCCGGAGACGTGGTTGCCATTCTATCCAATGGCGGATTCGGCGGCATTTATGAGAAGCTACCCGAGCGTTTGCGCAAGCTCCGGGCGAGTGAATAAAAACCTTTGGGGCTCGATCGGGAGACACGCTTCCTTGTTCCGCACCATCCTCATGCTGCTGTTCTGGACCATCGCGCTGCCGCTGGCGGTGCTGACCGGATTTCCCTGGACCTTCCTCACCAAAGACGTCACCTTCCTTTATCGCACCTGCATGTGGGGAGCGTTCACGGGCGTCCGCATCGCGGGCGTGCGCGTGCAGACGCTTGGGCTCGACAAACTCGACCCGGCTCGCTCGTACATTTTTATGTCCAACCACATCTCGAACCTCGATCCCCCGATCACGCTTCCGCTCATCCCACGCCGCACGTCGGTGATGGTCAAGAAGGAGCTGTTCAGCTATCCGCTCTTGGGCAGCGTTATGCGCATCGGCGCGCTGGTACCGGTCGATCGGGGAAACCGCGACGCCGGCATCTCGGCTGTGCGTGAAGCCGTCAAGGTAATCGAGCAGGGTCTCAACATGACAATCTACGTAGAAGGGAAGCGGTCGTTCGACGGCCGCCTGCTGCCTTTCAAGAAAGGCCCTTTTTACCTGGCGGAGGAGTGCAACGTTCCGGTGGTCCCGATCACGATTTCCGGTACCGAAGAGGTCATGCCGAAAGCGCGCTTTGCAATCCAGCCCGGAACGGTCACCGTCCAGTTTCACGACCCGATTGAACCCGCCGACTTCGGCGATCGCGATTGCCTGATGGCGAAGGTCCGCGCCGTGATCGACAGCGGCCTGCCGCCGGAACTGCAGGAAAACAGCAGCCAGAAGTCAGTCGCCAGTAGTCGGTAGAACATCCTTCACAAAACGGTCTTGAGAAGGGTACAGCTTCACAGGCTGAGGACCTCAGCGGCTGAAGCCGGCACTGAAAATAAGCCAGTTATCGCAGCGATAAATCGCTGCGCCACCCAAAATCAACTACAACATCACCCAAAATCAACTGCAACATCACGCAAAATCAACTCAACATCGATTTTTTTTGCAGCCTGTTCAGCCGTGCCCCTGGAATTTGCTCTTCGCTGCCGGGAACGCGCGCTCGTTCCCGCTCACGATCAAATGTGATCCCCATCACACATTCCAAGCTATCACTCAAGCTAGGCTCTGATTCCGGAGCATGCTCCCAACTTGAGCGGGCCTCCGATCGACGGCCGCCCTCTTTCAGGTGTCATCATGAGCGAGCAAAACAAGAATGACCGGGCGGCATGGCTGCAAGGACCTGCCGCCGAGTGTTTAATTCCCGAAGCACAGGCGAACCCGTGGCGACTGGTGCTACTGGGCGCGCCGGGAGTTGGCAAAGGCACGCAGGCTGATCTGTTGCACCAGCGGCTGGGCGCTTGCCATCTCTCGACCGGAGATGTCTTCCGCGCCGCCACTCGAACCGACTGCAGCCCCTCGCCGGCCATGAAAGAGGCGCTCGAATACATGCGCCGCGGCGCACTCGTTCCCGACGCCACCGTCTGGGAGATGGTGCGCGAGCGCAGCAGCTGTTTCCGCTGTCGTGGCGGCTTCGTGCTCGACGGATTTCCCCGCACGCTGGCCCAGGCCGAGTCGCTCAAGCAACTGCTGGATGACGAAAAACTCCCGCTGGCTGCGGTCGTGAACTACGAATTGCCGCTCCATGAAATTGTCGACCGCCTGAGTGGCCGTCGTACCTGCGAAAAGTGCAAAGCCGTCTTTCATGTCACCGGGCAGCCGTCCCAAAGCGGTGATTTCTGTGATCGCTGCGGCGGCCGCCTGTTTCAGCGGGAAGACGATCGTCCCGAATCCGTCACCGTTCGCATGGACGCCTACGAGCGGAGTACCGCGCCCCTGATCCAGTTCTACCGGGATCTCGGCCTGCTGATGCCGATCGCCGCCGATGGTTCTCCAGAAAAGATTTTTGCTCGCACACTTACGGCGCTGGAGGCGCGCCTGAACTGGAAGGCCGATCTGGCCAGTTGATTTACGGAAGGGTACGGATACTGGGATATCAGCAGAGCGAGATGCCTTCTACCTTCAATCTCCTTCGGTGAGCTTTCGCACCGCCCGGGCAATCTCCGGCAACTTCGGATACACCGCGCAGTATCTCAACCACAATTTGTGATCAATGGCGGGCGAGCCGCTGACCATGGCTCCGGGAGGAACGTCTTGCGGGATTCCGCTTTGCGCAATGGCAATGGCGCCGTCTCCGATCTTGACATGCCCCGCCACGCCGACTTGTCCGGCGAGAACGACGTTATTGCCCACATCCGTTGTCCCGGCGAGCCCGACCTGCGCACAGAGGAGCGTGTCGTGTCCGATGGTGCAGCTATGACCGACGTGCACCATATTGTCGAGTTTTGCACCGTGTCCAATTCGCGTCTCGCCCACGCTGGCGCGGTCGATACAGGCGTTGGCCTGAATTTCGACATCGCCTTCGACGGCGACGATGCCTCCCTGCGCGATCTTGTGCCAGTGTCCCGAGTCGTCTTTCGCAAAGCCGAAGCCGTCCGAGCCCACGATGGCGCCATTCTGCAGCACCACGTTGTCTCCAAGTTCGCAGAACTCGCGCACCACGGCGTGTGCGTGCGCAAAGAAGTTGTTGCCAATCTGGGCGCCGCAATAAATCACCACGTGGGCAAGCAGCACGGCGTTATCCCCGATCTCGGCGTCCTGATCGACCACGACGTACGGACCCACGTGCGCGTTCTTTCCAATCCTGGCGGTCGGATGAATCGCAGCCGTCGGATGCACGCCCGGCGCATAGCGCGGCCCCTGATAAAACAGTTCAACCGCCTTCGCCCAAGCCAGATACGGATTCTTGCTCCGCAGCATTCCCGTCGAGATGGCAGGAAAGTTCTCCGCCACGATGACAGCCGAAGCTTTGGTAGTCTTCGCCGCGGCCGTGTACTTCACATTGGCCACGAAAGTGACCTGTCCCGGACCAGCATGTTCAATGCCGGCCACGCCGGTAATTTCGGTGTCAGGAGAGGCGTTCTCGAGCATTGTGCCGAGGGCTTCAGAGATCTGGGAAAGTTTCATAAAAGTGAACCCGTGCGCAGATGGTGATTGTAAACGGAGGTGGGCTGGGATGAGGTGGTCCGTCAGCTGACTACTGACTACTGCTCTCTCACTCCTCAAACATGGGCACTTGCCGGGTATCAGCGAGTTTGCGCCGCCGCCGCGCTGCCCCAATTACCGCCAGCACCGTCACCGACGTCAAAGCCGAGCGCGGTACGAAAACCCGCTGCGTGTTCGAGCGCAGGTCCGGAGGGTTCATCAGAAATCCCTCGGGGGGATTCTGCGTGAGGTCGTTGGGCAGGATGCCTTCGATGACTTCGCTGTCCTTGAACTTCAGCCGCACCCAGAGGCCTTCGGTTCTCGGCCGCGTGGTGAACGTCTTACGGGCGAGGACATCCGAATCCGAAAACTCGCGGACAAAATAAACCGCTTTTATATCCCGTAGGTCGATGGCAACAACATTGCCGGTCGTGTTGAGCAACTCCAGCTTTCCATCCACCACAAAATTCGCAGGGGCCACGTACCCGTTGACGGTATCGCGGTCGGCCTTGCGGACGATCACCTTTTTGTGGGTCGAAGACATGTGGAGACGAAACCTCAAACTCCGCGCGGAAAGCGCACCGGAACAGCGGATTCTAAAGCTCTAGTGGCGATTCTCGCACTTTCGCCCTGAAGTACGCGAGTTTGTCCCCGTCACAGTAGCCAAACGGGTAAACGTTGTGTTAAGTTCTCTAGCTTGCTGCCATTCGAAGTTTGCGGTATAAGTCTAATGTATAGATAGAGTTAGATTCCACATTCGGGACAACGCCGCAGTTTGGCTGCTGTCTCCTGTGGAAAAGCTGTGAATAACGCCCCGGTCCAGCCACGGCACGGCGACTAGGAAGGCATGGCCGATTACATCTACACCCTGGAAACCCGGCTCTCGCCGGACCAACTAAAAGCAGTCACCCTGGTCCAGGACGCTGCCAAAGCGGCAGAAATGAATCTGTATTTGACCGGGGGCGCCATCCGCGATGTCATCAGCGGCTTGCCGATCCGCGACCTGGATTTTACCGTGCAGGGGAACGCGCTCAAACTGCAAAAAGACCTGGAGCGGGCGGGCGCCGTGGTGGGCGATTCCGATGACGCCACGAAGGCCTTACTCCTCACCTTCAAAGGCGGAGTGCGCGCCGAAATTGCCATGGCGCGTTCCGAGCGTTACGACAAGCCCGGCAAACCTCCACAGATTGCGCCCGCCACGATCAGCGAGGATCTTCGCCGCCGCGATTTCACCGTGAACGCGATGGCCTTGTCGCTGAACGAGGGGTCGCGCGGACTCTTGATGGACCCGTTCAATGGCGCCGCGGATATCGAGGCCAAAGTCATCCGCGTGTTACACAACTACGCGTTCCTCGAAGATCCCTCGCGGCTGATTCGGGCGTCTCGCTTTACTACTCGATTCCACTGGCCGCTCGAGGATCGCACGCAGGCCCGCTATGTATCCGCCAAGGAAAACAACTACATCGAGTACATTCGGAGTTCGACCATCGGATACGAGATCGAACAACTGGCGTACGAGGACGATCCGCTCAGCGTGCTGAAGGTCTACGAAAAAGAAGGATGGCTGAAAGTCCTGAATCCACGCTGGAGCACGGCCAAGGTGGATAGCGTCGGCCTGGGCGCGCTGATGAAGACGCGCCAGCAGATGAACGAACTCGGCTACGCGCCCGATGCGGCTCCGGCGGTGCTGTATTTCCTGACCGACCGGATGGGCGAGAAAGATATTTCCGATTTGCGCCGCGCCATCCCTCGCAAGGACCTGGTCGAAGCCTGGAAAGACCTGGAAGACCACGCGCAGCAATTGGCCAAACGGCTGGCGGGGAAAGAAGCGGCCACGCCGTCGCGCACCTGGCAGTTGTTGTCGGGCGCGCGTCCGGAGATGATTCTGTTCCTGGCCATCACGGCACGTCAGCAGGCGGTGGCACAGAAGATCAAGAACTTCTTCACCAAGTGGCGCCAGGTGCAGCAGAAGATTCCCCTCCTCGAAATGACCGAGTTGCACATCACGCCGCAACTGCCGGCATATCCCAAGATTTCGAACGACGTGTTCCTGCTGTTGCTCGACGGCAAACTGCGCTCGCGAACGGAAACCCTGAAGTACCTGAAGCCGCTGGCGCCTCCACCCCCTCCACCCCCGCCGCCGCCCTCAGCCAAACGCGGACGCGCTGCGAAAGCAGCTGCAGCCGCCGCTGCGGCTACGGCTACTGTGATCGCGGCCAGTGCGAAAGCTAAAGGGAAAGGAAAAGATCAGCCCGCGGCCACCCCCGCCGTGGTCGCCGCGAAGCCGGCAGCCAAGGGCAAGCCCGCGACTGCAAAGCCTGCACCGCCTGCCAAGCCCGCAGCTCCCGCCAAGCCATCCAAGCCCGAGACGCCGGCAAAGAAGTCCGCAGCCAAGCCCAAGGCTAAACCTGCGCCAAAGAAAGGCCAGCGCAACAAGGCCAAGGGCAAGAAGAGATAAGAAAACGAAGGTCAAACTGCAAGGTGTCATCCTGAGCGGAGCGTGAATTCTGCGAAGCAGAATTCACGCGGAGTCGAAGGAGCCCTACCTCAGCCCCCCTGTCAATACCGGCGCAGCAGATTCCCTATGCTATGCGGTCGATGCCGACGGCGTCCTTCAAATTGCCTCTCCCCTGCTCCAAGTCAGGCTTATAATGTATCAATGCGTCGCGCTCTAACCATTGGGGCGTTTGTTCTTCTCGTCGCAGTCGTGTCAGCCTCAGCCCAGCGTGGCGGTATGCGGGCTTCCGGCGGCGGTCACGGCATTGGTGTTGGACACCCTTCCGGCGGCCACGCCTTCAGCGGAAGGCACGGTGGACCGCGCGCACGTCCTTCCTTCCGTGGAGATGGTTTTGGTGGAGTACACTTTCGTGCCGGTGGTTTCCATCACTGCCACGGTTGCCGCTCGCGTTTCTGGTCTCCGTGGGGGTACGCCGGATATGGCTATGGCGCCTACTATCCCTTCTGGTGGGGGGACACGTCTTCTTCTTACAACTTCGACGAAGAGCGCGAGCAGGAAATCCTGCTTGCCAATCAGATGAACGCGCTGAGCATTCAGGAACAGAACCTACGCGAGCGCGAAGATTGGCTACGGGAACGGGAAGAACAGGATTCGTATGCGCGGCGGCTGCCGGTGCGCGAGGAAGAACATTCCGCACCGTCGCCCGCAACGGTGCTGGTGTTCCGCGATCAGCATCAGCAGGAAGTCCGGAACTACGCGATCGCCGGCGGCACACTCTGGGTCTTTAGTGAGCAGGCTGCAAAAAAAGTCCCTCTCTCTGAGCTGGATCTTGCCGCTACCACGAAAGCGAACAACGAACGCGGCGTGGAATTCCAGGTTCCGAAGTAAGACTCCGTCAGCTGGGCTCGGGCACGCGGGCAAGAATGCCCGCGCCACACGGGATTGCACCAGTTTCGGGTGTTGCGCGATTCTCTCCAGCCATTAGAATGATTGCGTCCCGGCTTCTTTGGGAAGCCAAGCGCCACTCGCGCCTAGCAACTGGGTTTTCATGTCAGAATTCGTCCACCTGCACCTGCACAGCGACTACTCTCTGCTCGACGGCGCTTGCGACGTCGAGAAGCTCGTCCAACGCGTCCAAGAACTCGGCATGCCCGCTGTGGCTATGACCGACCACGGCAATATTTTCGGCGCGGTGCATTTCGTCAACGCGGCTCACAAAGTTGGCGTCAAACCCATCGTCGGCTGTGAACTCTACGTCTGCAAGAAAGACGACCACAACATCGAGCGCACGCCTCCTGAAGGTGACACCTACAACCACCTGATTGTGCTCGCCGAAAACGAAGAAGGCTACCGCAACCTGGTGAAGATCACTTCAGAAGCCTCGCTCCACGGCTTCTACTACAAGCCGCGTGTCAGCAAGAAGTTTCTGGCTGAGCACTCGAAAGGATTGATCGGCCTGTCCGGCTGCTTGAAGGGCGAAGTCGCGGAACGCCTGGTGGAAGGGAACTACGACGCGGCCCGCGCGGCCGCCAGTTTCTACAGCGATCTGTTCGGCAAAGAAAACTTCTTCCTCGAAATTCAGGATCAGGGACTGGAACTCGAACACCGCATCCACGCCGGGCTGTTCAAGCTGGAAAAGGATCTCGGCCTGCCGCTGGTCGCCACCAATGACAGCCACTACCTTTGTGAAGACGATGCCCACGCCCAGGACGTGATGGTTTGTATTCAGACCGGCAAGTCCATCCAGGACACCAACCGGATGAAGTTCGAGGGCACGCAGTTCTACGTCAAGAACGGCGACGAGATGTACAGGGTCTTCAAGGATTCGCCCGATGTCGTCGCGCGCACCCTCGACATCGCCGAGCGTTGCAGCCTGCGCCTGGAAAAAGTTCCCAGCCCGTTCCCGCGTTTTGACGTTCCCGCCGGATTCACGATCGACAGCTACTTCGAGCACATCACCCGCGAAGGGTTTGCGCGCCGCCTGGAGAGCCTGCGCAGGTTGGCGGAGCAAGGCCGTCTGAAGCACTCACTCGCCGACTACGAGCAGCGCCTCTCGCGCGAGATCATCATTATTCAGCAGATGAAATTCCCCGGATACTTCCTGATCGTGTGGGACTTCATCCGCTATGCCAAAGAGCACGACATTCCGGTGGGCCCGGGCCGCGGATCGGCCGCCGGCGCGCTGGTTGCGTACTCGCTCGGCATCACCGACATCGACCCGCTGCAGCATGAACTGCTCTTCGAGCGTTTCCTGAACCCGGAGCGCATTTCGATGCCCGATATCGACATCGATTTCTGCATGAACCGCCGCGGCGAGGTGATCAACTACGTAACGCAGAAATATGGGCGCGAAAATGTGGCCCAGATCATCACCTTCGGCACCATGGCGGCGAAGGCGGCGATCAAGGACGTTGGGCGCGCGATGGATATGCCCTACAGCGATGTGGACCGCATCGCGAAGATGGTTCCGGCGACGCTCAACATCAAGCTCGACGATGCCATCAAAGAATCACCCCAGTTGCAGGAAGCCTACGACAAGGATGCGCAGGTTCGTCAGTTGCTCGACACGGCGCGGAAACTCGAAGGCCTGGTCCGCAACTCCGGCGTACACGCAGCCGGCGTCGTGATTTCGCCTCGCCCGCTGATTGAGTTAGTTCCACTCCATCGAACGAAGAACGACGAAATTGTCACCGCCTTCGACATGGTTGCTATCGAAAAGATGGGCCTGCTGAAGATGGACTTCCTCGGGCTCACGACCCTGACGATTCTCGACGACACGCTTAAGCTGATCGCGCAGAAAGGGACGACCCTTACCCTCGACGACATTCCGCTCGAAGACCACGAGACCTACGAAAGAGTCTTCCACAAGGGACTGACCTCAGGCGTCTTCCAGTTTGAATCGGGTGGCATGCGCGATGTGCTGCGGCGCTACCACCCCAACTCCATCGAAGACCTCACCGCCCTGAACGCGCTCTACCGGCCCGGACCGATTCAGGGCGGCATGATCGACGATTTCATCGAGCGCAAGCATGGGCGCAAGAAGATCGAATACGAACTGCCCGAACTCGGCGAAATCCTTAAGGAAACGCTGGGCGTCATCGTCTATCAGGAACAGGTGATGCAGGCGGCCAACCGGCTCGCGGGCTACTCGCTCGGCGAGGCCGATCTGCTGCGCCGCGCCATGGGTAAGAAGAATGCCGAAGAAATGGCCAAGCAGCGCGAGCGCTTCGTGCAGGGAGCGACGAAGAACGGCTTCCCGCCGAAAAAGATCGAGAAGATTTTCGACCTCATGGCCCAGTTCGCCGGATACGGCTTCAACAAGTCGCACTCCGCCGCCTACGCCCTGCTCGCCTATCACACGGCCTATTTGAAGACGCACTATCCCATCGAGTTTATGGCTGCGCTGCTCACGTCGGTCACGGGCAGCACCGATGACGTCGTGAAGTACATCAACGAGTGCCGTGAGATGGGCATCGCCGTGGAGCCACCCGATATCAACGTCAGCGACGCCAACTTCACGCCGCACGGGCAGGCGATCCGCTTTGGGTTGGCCGCGGTGAAGAACGTAGGAGCAAATGCGATTGAGTCGATCGTTGCTGCGCGCAAGAAGCTCGGCCGCAATTTCCGCTCGCTCTACGAATTCTGCGAAGAAGTCGATCTCCGCCTGCTCAACAAGCGCGTGCTCGAATCGTTGATCAAGAGCGGCGCCATGGATTCCTTCGGCCGCCGGGCGCAACTGATGCAGGCGCTCGACAAAGCCATCGAGCGCGCTCAAAAAACGCAACGCGATGCTGAATCGGGCCAGCATGGGCTGTTTGGCGTGTTTGCCGACGAAACCACGCAGCCGGCCAACGATGCGCTCCCCAATACGCCCGACTGGGACGAACACACCCGCCTGTCCGCGGAAAAAGAAATTCTCGGTTTCTTCATCACCGGCCATCCGCTGGAGAAGTACAAAGACAAGCTGACCGACCTGAATGCCAAGACGGTCGAAGAGATTGCGGCGATGAAGAACTCCACCGCTAAGGAAGAAGTCATCACCACCGCGGGGATCATCACCGGCGTGCGCGTCCTGAAGTCGAAGCGCGGCGATTTCTACGCTCAGGCCGCTCTGGAAGACATGACCGGGAAAGTGGGCGATTTCTACGCTCAGGCCGCTCTGGAAGACATGACCGGGAAAGTGGACATGATCGTTTTTCCCGAGGCCTACAAGCGGCTCCAGGAGAAAGTCAAACTCGAGGTACCGGTGCTGGTGCGGGCCGGCGTGCGCGTCGAAGAGGGTGCGAATCCCAAGATTACCGCCGCCGAGATCATCCCGCTCGACGAAGCGAAGGTGCCGTTGCCCAAGGCATTGCGCGTCCGCATCCCGCTCGAGAGCGCCACCGACGGCACGGTCGACGCCCTGCACAGCCTGTTCAACGAGCGCAAAGGGGAGGCCAAAGTCCTGTTTGATGTCGAGCGCCCGGGCGATTTTATGGTCGTGATGGAGGCCGAGGGCTATAATGTGATGCCGGACCGCAGTTTCCTAGGCCGTGTGGAAGAGCTGTGCGGCCGCGGCAGTGTGCGCATTATCAGTTGACCTGACGAGTTAACAGATTCGACGAATGAGTCGAGCGAAAATAAAGCGAGTCGAGGCGCCCCTGAACGTTGCGGGAAACCCCGCTGTGACCGGCACCGAGTTTCTTCTCGCGATGGTGGAAGCGCATCATACAAGCAGGAATGGAAACGTCATCAAAATGAATTCTGCAGTCAAGGCGCAAGAGGAGTTGTTGAAGATTGAGCAGCAGATCGAACGGCTGCGGTCGCTCGAAGGGCAGAACGACGAGACCCGCCGCCAGATCGAGCAACTGCACGACCGCGTGAATGACCTGCGCCGCGAGGTTTCCTCACAATTCAATGCCTGGCAAAGGACGGAACTGGCGCGTCATCCGCAGCGCCCGTATACGCTCGACTACATCGAGCGCCTCTTTACCAGCTGGAGCGAAATTCACGGCGACCGCGGCTTCCGCGACGATCCTGCGATCGTTTGTGGGATGGCCCGCTTCCACGGCGAGGAAGTCATCGTGGTCGGGCAGCAGAAAGCACGCGACGCCAAGCAGAGAGTCTATCGGAACTTCGGCATGCCTCATCCCGAAGGCTATCGCAAGGCGCTGCGGGTGATGAAGATTGCGGAAAAGTTCAAACGTCCGATTCTCACGTTTGTCGATACCGACGGTGCCTATCCCGGCCTGCATGCCGAAGAGCGCGGCCAGGGCGAGGCGATCGCGCACAACTTACGGGAGATGGCCCGGTTGGAAGTGCCGATCATCGCGACCGTGATTGGGGTCGGCGGCAGCGGCGGAGCGCTGGCGATTGCTGTGGCCGATCGCGTCCTGATGATGGAGAACGCGGTGTATTCGGTGATTTCGCCCGAGGGCTGCGCTTCCATCATGTGGCGCGATGCCAGCAAGAAAGACCTGGCCGCGCAAGCCATGAAGATCACCGCCAAGGACCTCAGTGAATTGGGTTGCATCGACGATATAGTCCCGGAACCCGCGGGCGGCGCGCATGCTGACCATGCCCTGGCGGCTGAGTTTTTGGATACTGCCCTGCAGAAACATCTGGCAGAGATCAAAGGTCAACCGGTGCGCGCTCTGCTCGAATCCCGCTACCAGAAGTTCCGCAACATGGCGCAGTTCTTCCAGGTGGAAGCGTAAGAACCTTTTCAGTTCGGTAAAGCAGAAAAAGCAATGAACCACGAAGGACACGAAGTCTCACGAAGGTTTTGGTCCCAGTGAGATGTTGCGGCGGCGCGGCAGGCAAGTGACCTAATGGCCGCGCGGCGCAGAAAAGGCCGTCCCCGTGATCTTCGCGATACGATGATTGCCGGGACTGCACCCGCCCAGCACGCCACGCTAGCAACCCGCAACCCTGTCCATTTCCAAGATACTTCCATTCCCCTCGTCAATCCTTGGACCGTCTAACGCTACAGAATCGGCAAGTGCAGGCACGGCTGCACCAGGAAATCCAGCGAGTTGATCTGCCGTAATGCCTGTTCCACCAGCGCCGCCTTGCATTCCTCCAGCGTAATCAGAAAGGGCAGGTGTGATTTCGGACAGCCCGGTTTCTGCAGCACCGAATCGATATTGATGCCGCACTGGGAGAGAATCGTTGCGAGGCTTGCGATGATGCCGGGCCGGTCTTTCACCAGGAAGCGCAGATAGTGCTTGGTGGTGAAGTCGGCGGTAACGGTGGGCGTTTTCTCGACCGGCTGTCCAGCGTAACTCTTCGCGGCTTGCTTGGCGCGAGCGATGGCCAGGATATCAGACACGACCGCGACGGCGGTGGGATGTCCGCCGGCGCCGTGGCCTCCAAACACCGTCTCGCCACCGTAGGTTCCGGTGGCCATCACCAGGTTTTGGCTGCCTTCCACGCGCGCCAGCGGCGATGAGAGTTCGACCAGGGCCGGCTGAACTGCGGCAAACAATTCGTCTCCTTTTAACTCTGCCCAGGAAATCTGGCGAATCGTGCAACCCAGCTGGTTTGCGTATTCAAAATCCACGGTGTCGATGGCCGAAATCGAACGGGCCACGATGCTCCCTGGTTTGACATTGCAGTGCAGTCCGACTCGCGCGAGGATCGCGAGTTTGGCCCGCGCATCCAGGCCGTCGATGTCTTCGGTCGGATCGGCTTCGGCGAAGCCAAGCTTCTGTGCCTCCCGCAGAGCCGTGGCGAAGGAAACGCCATTGCTCTCGATCTGGCTGAGAATGTAGTTGCAGGTGCCGTTGAGGATCCCGCAGATCTTGAACAACTCATCGCCGGCCAATCCCTCGTGCAACCCGGAAATCACCGGCACGCCGCCCGCCACCGACGCGCCAAACTCAATCTGCTGGTTCATGCGCCGCGCCATGCTGATCAGCTCGGGACCGCAGTGCGCGATCAACTGCTTGTTGGCGGTGACGACAGATTTCCCCGACGCCAGCGCGCGGCGGATCCAGTCTTCGGTGGGTTGCAGGCCGCCCATCACCTCGACCACGATGTCCACGTCGGAGGACAGAACGTCGTCGATATTCTCAGTCCACTGCACCGAGGAGGGAAGCCAGTCCACCTTCTTCCGCGCCACGTTGCGATTGAGGACGTGAGTGAGGTGCAGGTGGGTGTTGGATCGCTCGCAGAGAATTCTCGCCACGGAGCTCCCCACCGTGCCGAAGCCAACCAGGGCCACGTTGCAATTTTGTGCGCCATCGGCGGCGCGGTTGCCGGTGGAAGCGAGTTTCGAGGTACCAGTCATTCCATCTCCCATGCTTCAGATTCTGGCTCGGGCGGCAAACCTGTTTTCCCGCCTCGTCCTATTATCACCGAAGCGGCATGGTGGCTGGGTTTCTTGCACCGCAGGAAGGAAGCCTCGGAGACGGGAGATATCCTCCCCGGTTTCGGAGCAAAATGCGAGTGCTTGAGCGAACCATGAACCCAAGGAGTCTCCTTGCGTCTATTGGTTGACTTGCCCGATGGCCACCCGTAAGATTTCAGCCCAGTTCTGGAGCGGGGATGATCGGTCAGGTGGTTTCGCATTACCGCATCGTCGAGAAACTCGGCGGGGGCGGCATGGGGGTGGTGTACAAGGCCGAAGACACCCGGCTCGACCGCTTTGTTGCCCTGAAGTTCCTTCCTGAGAATGTGGCCCAAGACCGCCAAGCGCTGGAGAGATTTCGGCGCGAGGCGAAAGCTGCGTCGGCGCTGAACCATCCGAATATCTGCACCATCTACGACATCGGCGAGCAGGACGGTAAGGCCTTCATCGTCATGGAGTACCTGGATGGGGCCACGCTCAAGCACCTGATCGGGACGCGTCCGATGGAACTGGATGCGCTCCTGGCGCTGGGCATCGAGATAGCGGACGCGCTGGATGCGGCGCACGGGCAGGGCATTGTTCATCGTGATATCAAGCCGGCAAATATTTTTGTGACCAAGCGCGGGCACGCGAAGATGCTGGATTTCGGGCTCGCGAAGGTGACACAAACACCGAGCCGACCCGCGCAGTTGTCGGGTGTCACGGTGGAGGCCACGGTAGCGGAGGAGCACCTGACCAGCCCCGGTTCCGCCATCGGCACGGTCGCCTACATGTCTCCCGAGCAGGCCAAGGGGAAGGAACTGGATGCACGCACCGACCTGTTCTCCTTCGGGGCAGTGCTCTACGAGATGGCCACCGGGACGTTGCCGTTCCGTGGAGATACGTCGGCGCTGATTTTTCAGGCGATCCTGGATCGGGCACCGACCTCGCCGGTCCGGCTGAATCCGGACTTGCCCGCGAAGCTGGAAGACATCCTCAATAAGGCGCTGGAGAAAGATCGCAACCTGCGGTACCAGCACGCCGCGGACATCCGCGCCGATCTGCAACGCTTGAAGCGGGACACGGAGACGGGCAGAGCGGTGGCGGCCAGTTCGGGCTCGGTGGCCGCGGCGCAGGAATCCGGGCCAAGACCGGCCGCGCAGGCAGGCCCGCCGGGTTCTGGTGCGGCGGCAGTGGCGGCAGGTTCGCCGGCTGCGGTGCCGCCTGTGAGCGGGACCGCTCCCGCGGCGGGGAAGAGATCGTGGAAGCCGCTGGCGATCGTTGCCGTTGTAGTGATCGCGGCAGTAATTGGCGGCAGCTTGTTTTTTCGGTCCCGGAGGGCAAGCGCGCTCAGCGAGAAAGACACGGTCGTGCTCGCCGACTTCGTCAACACGACGGGTGACGCCGTCTTTGACGGGACCCTGAAGCAGGCGCTGGCCGTGCAACTGGAGCAATCTCCTTACCTGAACCTGTTGCCGGAATCCCGAATCCGAGAAGCACTGCGGTTCATGGGCCGCCCGGCTGACGAACGCCTTAGCAACGACGTCGCCCGCGAGATCTGCCTGCGCGAAGGGGGCAAGGCCATGCTCAGCGGCACCATCGCCAGCCTGGGCACTCATTACGTCATCACCCTTTCCGCGCTGAATGCCCAAACCGGCGACGTGTTGGCCCGCGAAGAGATTGAGGCGGAGAGCAAGGAACAGGTTCTTAAGTCGCTCGACCGGGCTGCTTCCGGATTGCGGGGGAAACTGGGCGAGTCCATCGGCTCCGTGCAGAAGTTCGCCACACCGCTCGAGCAGGCCACCACCTCGTCCCTGGAAGCCTTGCAGGCCTTCAGCCTCGGCCAAGCCGAGCACCAGAGACTTGCCGATGAGAAGGCGATCCCCCATCTCAAGCGCGCCGTCGAACTGGATCCCAACTTCGCCATGGCGCATGCCACCCTGGGCGTGGCCTATAACAATCTCACGCAGGGAGAGCTAGCCGCGAGTTATATTCGCAAGGCTTTTGATTTGAAAGAAAGGGCCAGCGAACGCGAAAGGCTCTACATCTCGTCGCATTACTACGACATGGTCACCCGGGAAATAGAGAAGGCCATCGAGATTTACGAACAGTGGAGGCAAACCTACCCGCGCGACACCGTGGCTCCCGACAATCTCGCCTTGCGCTATCAGTCCATGGGACAGCACGAGAAAGCCCTGGCCAGTGCCAGCGATGCCCAGCGCCTCGACCCCAAAGACGTTTACGCCTACCAGAATGTTGCCGACGCCTACGAACGCCTCAATCGCTTCGACGAAGCCAGGGCGGTGGCCGAGCAGGCGGCCGCGCAGAACATGGGCCGCTCGGTTCATTTCACACTCTTCGAACTCGCCTTCCTTCGCGGCGATGAAGCCGCTCAGCGGCACGAACTGGAATTGGCTGCCGGAAAGCCGGACGAACCGATCTTGGTCTGGTTTCACGCCCGGGGCGAGTGCGCGCTGGGCAGGTTGCAGCCGGCCCGGGCAGCCTATGTCCAAAGTGAAAGTGTCTCCCAGCGCCTGGGATACAAGGAATTTAGCGGCGTAATTCTGGCTGACCAGGCCTGGTGCGAAGCGGAACTGGGCAACCTTACCGAAGCTCGCCGCAAAATATCAGATGCTCTCGCTACGTCGCAGGACCGCGACACCCGGACGATTGTCATGCAAATGCTGGCCCTGACCGGAGATGCCGCGCGCAGCCAGAAAATTGCCGAAGAGCGAGTCCGCCAGGATCCCACCGACACCCTGCTCAACAAGGTCTTCGTTCCGCTCGCCCAGGCCACCAGCGACCTGCAACGCAGCCAGCCGGCACAGGCCGTGGCGCGACTGGAAGCGGCCGCCCCCTACGAACTCGGCAGCGGTCCCGGCACCGCCGGCTACTCGGTGAACTCTCTTCGAGGCGAAGCCTTTCTGCGCTTGAAACAGGGCGCAAAGGCGGAGGCCGAATATAGGAAGATTCTCGCCCACCGCGGCATTGACCCACTCGATATCTCCTACCCTCTCGCCCATCTCGGCTTGGGGCGCGCTTACGCCCTCGAAGGCAATACCGCAGCCGCCAAGTCCGCCTACCAGGACTTCTTTGCCGCATGGAAAGACGCCGATCCCGACACGCCCGTCCTCAAGCAGGCCAAGGCCGAGTACGCGAAGTTGCAATAGCCTGAGTCCCATCGTGTTTTCCGATTGTGGCAGACCTGCCTGTTGCTGTTCTGATTAACCCCTGCCGCGATGGGGCGCGTATAATAAGGGTTTTCCCGCTTCACTCCGCAAGAATCCCCGGGCGAATGGGGTTTGCCCGGTCATGACAAGGGAAGGTACAAGGGATGGCCACTACCGATGTCGTGCCCCAGGAATCATCCGGCCAGCTGGGGCAACAGCGTGTCGTCAATGACATGAGTATCCAGGTTGCGACCGTGAACGGTTCCGGGTCGCAGAGTTCTAACACAGTTCTCCTGCGCAGCATTTTTCAGATGGGCGTGCCGATTTCGGGCAAGAATCTATTTCCTTCGAACATCGCCGGGTTGCCCACGTGGTATACGATCCGCGCCAATAAGGATAGCTACATCGCGCGTAAGAAGGAAATCGATCTGCTGGTCGCGATGAATGCCGAGACCGCGCAGGACGATGTGAAGTCGCTGGCGCCGGGGGCCTCTGTGCTTTACGACGAGCCCCTCGCTCTCGATAAACTGCGTGACGACTTGATTTTCTACAGCGTGCCTTACGACAAGCTGGTGGCGCCCGTGTGCCCGGAAGCCAAGCTGCGCAAGTTGATCAAGAACATGATCTACGTCGGCGTGGTCGCGCAGTTGTTTGAGATCGAGATGGGCGAAGTCGAGAACGCCATCCGCAAGCAGTTCGCGAAAAAGGCGAAGGCTGCGAACCTGAACTTGGCGGCGGCCAAGGCAGGATATGACTACGCGGCGGCGAACCTGAAGAAGCGCGATCCGTTCTACATCCAGCGCATGGACAAGACGAAGGGCAAGATCATTATCGACGGCAACTCGGCCGCAGCGATGGGCTGCATGTTTGCCGGGTGCACGGTGGTGACCTGGTATCCGATTACACCGTCGTCGTCGCTGGTGGAGACGATGATCGACTACATGAAGGAATACCGCATCGGCCCCGACGGCAAGGCGACGTTTGCCATCGTGCAGGCGGAAGACGAACTGGCCGCGATTGGCATGGTCATTGGCGCGGGCTGGGCCGGCGCGCGCTCGATGACCGCGACCGCCGGGCCGGGCATCTCGCTGATGGCCGAGTTCACCGGGCTAGCCTATTACGTAGAAGTACCCGCGGTGATCTGGGACATTCAACGCGTCGGGCCTTCGACCGGATTGCCGACCCGCACTTCGCAGGGCGACGTGATTTCGACGGCCTTCCTGAGTCATGGCGACACGAAGCACATCCTGCTGTTCCCGAATTCGATGATCGAGTGCTTTACGATGGCCCAGGACGCCTTCGACCTCGCCGAACAGTTTCAGACACCGGTGTTCGTGATGTCGGATCTTGACCTCGGTATGAATAACTGGATGTCGGATCCGTTTCCGTATCCCGACAAACCAATCAAGCGCGGAAAGGTTCTGAGCAAAGAGGATCTGGAGAAGCTGGGCAGCTTCGCCCGCTACAAGGATGTGGATGGCGATGGTGTTGGTTATCGCACGTTGCCAGGTACCGATCATCCCGCGGCGGCGTGGTTTGCGCGCGGCAGCGGACACAACGAGAAGGCGCAGTACAGCGAGCGTCCCGACGACTTTGAACGCAACATGGAGCGCATCAACAAGAAGTTCGAGACGGCGCGGTCGTTTGTGCCCCGGCCGGAGTTGACGGGTAGCGGAAAGCAGAAGGTGGGCATCCTGGCCTATGGCACGTCCCACTGGGCCATTGTTGAGTCGCTCGATCAACTGAGCAAGGAACATAACTTGAAGGCGGACTATCTGCGAGTGCGCGCGTATCCATTCACGCGCGAAGTCCACGACTTCATCGAGCAACATGAGCATGTGTATATCGTCGAGCAGAACCGCGACGCGCAGATGGCAGCGCTGCTGAAACTCGACATCAAGCCGGAGCTTACACCGCGGCTCCGCTCAATCTGCCATATTCATGGCCTGCCGATTGATGCGCGTTCGGTCACCGACGAACTCATGATGATGGAGGGCAAGTAAATGTCGACCACTCCAACTGCTCCGGCTCCGAAAACGAATCGCATCGGTCTGCAGGTGCTGGACTATCGCGGCGGCAAGACGACGCTGTGCGCGGGCTGCGGTCATAACGCGATCTCGGAACGCATCATTGACGCGATGTACGAAATGGGCGTCCGGCCCGAGCGCGTCGCGAAGTTCAGCGGTATCGGATGCTCGTCGAAGAGCCCGGCTTATTTCATGAACCGCTCGCACAGCTTCAACTCTGTGCATGGACGCATGCCCTCGGTCGCAACCGGAGCAATGCTTGCCAACAAAGACCTGATTGCGCTCGGCGTGACGGGCGACGGTGACACCGTGTCGATCGGCGCCGGGCAGTTTATCCACCTCATGCGCCGCAACCTGCCGATCATCTACATCCTCGAAGACAATGGCGTGTACGGGCTCACCAAAGGCCAGTTCTCCGCCACCGCCGATCTCGGCTCGACCCTGAAGACCGGTGTGGTTAACGACCTTCCGCCGATTGACACGTGCGCGCTGGCGATTCAGCTGGGCGCAACGTTGGTCGGCCGGTCGTTCTCCGGCGACAAGCGGCAGTTGCACAGCATGCTGAAAGCGGCGATCGCGCACAAGGGTACAGTCATGCTTGACGTGGTTTCGCCGTGCGTGACTTTCAACGACCACGAGGGCTCGACGAAGTCTTACAAATACATGCAGGCCCATGAGGAGCCACTGCACGAAGTCAGCTTTGTGCCGGCGTTCGAAGAGATCAATGTGGATTATGATCCCGGGACCACGCTCGAAGTCACCATGCACGATGGGTCGAGCTTGCGGCTGCGCAAGCTCGAAGAAGACTACGACCCGACCGACAAGATCGAAGCCGTGCACCGCCTGATGGAATCGCACGTCAAGGGCGAAGTGCTGACCGGCGTGTTCTATATCAACGCGAAGGCGCCCAGCTTTATCGACATGCTGAATGTGACCGACCAGCCGCTGGCAACCCTGCCGGAGTCAGTGGTGCGTCCAGGCCGAGAAGTGCTGGAGAAGTGTATGGAGGAACTGCGCTAGAGGACTGCGCTTCTCGCTCTTCATAGTCTTCCCAAGAACTATTCCGTCGTGGGAAAAGTCGAGCCGGGCCCTTTCGGGACCGGCTCGTGTTTTTGTACTTGAATTCGCCGCTTAGTTCACCGCGAAGATCAGGTCGTCGTGATCGTCGTACGCGCCCGTGCTGCAGGAGGAGGCGCTTCCCTGATAGCGGAAGTTTGCCCGTACCGCTTGCAGGCTTCCGGTGGGGAGTGTGTAGGTCCTGGAGATCGACTGCGCGCCGCCACCGGAGGGCACGATCGTCCCGATCAGCACCCAGGTTGGGCTGTTGGGGTTGGCCGCGTAGTAGAGGTCGAGAGCGTCGGAAGAACCGGTGCTCCAGGCCCAGACGGTGGCGGTGACGGTGACGGTGGTGCCGTGAGTCAGGGCTCCGCCGTCGGTGGATGCGACTACGATGCGGTCATTGGACTCATCGGAGTGGAAGGTTCCCGAGGTGCCATCCGCGCACGAGCTGTTGATGTTGTTCGGTTGATTGGGTTCGGAGCCGCCGGTCAGAGTGTCGAGATGGTCGGAGGTGAAGGAGCTGTACGCCTAGACCGTCGCGCTGACCTTTACGGTTTTGCCCGGCGCCAGCGTGCTGCCGTCGGTGGTTTGGATAACCAGGCGGTCGTTGGACTCGTCGGAGTGGAAGGTTCCGGACGTGCCATCGGCGCAGGAGCTGTTGATGCTGTTGGGTTGATTGGGTTCATTGCCGCCGGAGAGCGTATCGCGACCCAGCAGCAGAGATGGACCGGAATCGCAGCCGATGCCCCGGCGCTCCATCTTTCATCTCGATCTCAAGCACTCATGGTCAGGACGACGCGGAAGCGGGCTCGGCCACTGATCATCTGCTGGTAGGCTTCGTTGGCTTTTTCCAGCGGATAGCGCTCGATCATCGGACGGACTCCGGTGAGCGCGCTGAACTGCATCGTGTCTTCGGAATCCTTGGCGGTTCCGGAAGCCCATCCCTGGATGGCCTTGCGGCCAGAGATCAATTGAATGGGCGTGACCGTGATGGGCTCCATGCTTGCACCTACGACAACCAGTTTGCCGTTGTTGGACAGGCCGTTCACGACTGCGGAAATGGATTTGGAATCGGGAGCGGTGGCGAGGATCACGCGGGCGCCGCCGAACTTCTGCAACTCCTGGGCGGGATCACAGGAAGCCGTATCCACGAAATGGGCGGCACCAAGTTTGCGGGCGAGTGGTTCTTTGTCTTTGCCCCGGCCGATGGCGAAGGTGCGGAAGCCCATCTGGCGTGCGTACTGAATGCCGAGATGGCCGAGACCTCCGATGCCCTGCACGGCGACGAGATCGCCAGCGCGAGCGCCCGAGTTGCGCAGGGCATTGAAGACTGTGATGCCGGCGCAGAGCAAGGGCGCGGCTTCAGCAGCCGGGAGGTCGTCGGGGATGGCAGCGACGGACTCGGCCGGCACAACGACGTATTCCGCGTAACCGCCGTCGTGGCTGATGCCCGTGATTTTTTCGTTCCGGCAGTTAATGAAATCGCCGCGGCGGCAGGCATCACAGGTGAAGCAGTGGCCGCCGTGCCAGCCGACTCCCACGCGCTGACCGACCTGCCAGTTGGTGACGTCGGCGCCGACGGCGTCGATGCGGCCGGCGATTTCGTGTCCGGGCACGCGCGGGTACTGGATGCCGGGCCCATGGCCTTCTTTCACCAGCGCATCACTGTGGCAGATGCCGCAGGCTTCGACTTTTATGCGGACTTGGTTGCGGGCGAGTTCGGGGGTGGGTCTTTCTACGAGTTCGAAATTGCCACCGGGCTTGCTGACTTGGACTGCTTTCATGTGAAGTGCCTCGGAGTATGTGAGTTAGAAATTCGTGTGCAGAGTAAGAGATGAGGCAGGAGACAGCGAAGACTCAGCGAGGGAGAGATTCGCTGGCGTTGGGCCGGGTGAGGACGCCACAGCGCTCTACGGAAGAGCGAGGTGGGACAGAGTCCCGTTTCTACACGACACATACAGTCGTTCTAAGGCAGGCAGTGCGCGGACAAGAGTGTCCATGCTACACCTTTTTATCCGGTTTTCTTAAGTTCGCCTTCGAAGGAATGTTCGGGGCTGTGGCCGGGTTCGGGGAAATCGCTGTCGGCGCCGTCCACCATCGGATCCGGATTGCGGTGCGACAGTTGGCCCGTCATGGAGTTGTTGCCGGCTTGGGTGCGGTCGTCGGGCTCGAGCGAACCCTTGCCGCGGTCGGCGTCGTTATCGAGATGATCGCTGGCGTGATTGGGCATGGTGGTGTCCGCCGTGAAGGAATTAAGTGAATAACAGGCCAGCCTACGCTGAACTCCACGATCGAGCAACGGCTAAAGATCGCCGAGGGTAGGTTGTTCGACCGGTAATGCAAAGCCCGAGCTGAGCCCGTATCGTTGGTAACGGAGATTCATTCTAAGTGATTCATTCTACTCGCTATAGTTTGATTTGATCGGGGTGATCGGGAAAATTAATGGCCCGTTCACAGGGTAGGGAATCTAATATCAGGTATGGCAAATAAACAGCGGAAACACTATCTGTTCGCCAGCGACTTCGACCAGACGTTGACCTTTAACGATACGGGCTACGTTTTGAGCGAGTTGCTGGGGATTTCGACGGAAGAATTTGAGCGCCGGATCAGGGGCATGGCCAAGCTGAACCTGGTCCAGCAGGGCGCCGAACTCTCTTACCTGCTTTTGCACGATCCGGACTTCCGCACGCGGGTGCGCAAGGAGCACCTCTACGAGGTGGGGAAGCGGATTCGGCTCAAGGAGAATATCAAGCAGGTTTACGACATTCTGAACCGCAGGATCGACGGGTTTCACTTTGATTTCTACGTGCTTTCGGCGGCGCCCGTGGAGGTGATTAAGTCGGCGCTGGAGGGCGTTGTGCCGGACGATCACATTTTCGGCACAGAGTTTAAGTACTCCGCGTCGGGCGAGATTGAATCGTTGGTGCGAGCGACAGCCGGGTACGGCAAGGTGGAGCGGTTGGACCAGCTTCAGGAGGAGTTGGGAGTGCCGGCAGACCACGTCGTGTACGTGGGTGACGGCAGTTCGGATATTCACGTGATGCTGCATGTAAACCGGCACGATGGATTCACGATTGCGGTTTCAGAATCGAAGAAAGTAACGCAGATCGCGAAGCGGACGGTGCTGAGCGAGAACGCGCTGGCCACGCTGGTGCCCATTCTGGAGGAAATTGCGGGATGGACGCGGCCAAAGATCCGGCAGTTGTTTGAATCGTATGGATTCCTGATCCAGGGTTGGGAAAGCGTACAGACGGATTGGGTCACGCTGCGGGCGAGCGGAGCGGTGGTGGAGAAAGCCGTAGCGGCCGAAGCAAACTAAACCTTAAACCAATTCACCGCGGAGTCGCCGAGGGCGCAGAGGAATGCTGGATCAGGTTCCTCTGTGCTTGCGGCTTGCTCTGCGGTTGGATTTTTTGGGGAGATAAAATCCCACTCATTGCAAAAAACGCGATGAGTGGGGCACCCCGTTGGTGATTACTGACGGGTCTTTGGAGTGGCTGGGCCTAGCTTGCGCAGCTTGTCTCTGGCTTGCGTGGCCTCGGTTGTTTTCGGATAGCGCTGGATGACGTGCTTCAGTTCCTGCGTTCCGTCGTCTTGTTGGCCGAGTTCGATGAGCGCGAACCCTTTTTTCAACTGGGCCGCGGCGGCCTTGTTCCCGCTCGGGAAATTCTGCAGCACCAGGTCGTAGTTTGCGATCGCCTTCTTGAAGTCGCCGGCCTTGTACTGAATCTCAGCCAGATAGAAGTAGGCGTTTCCGGCCAGATCGGTGTTGGGATAGAACTTCAGGTAGTCGTTGAATTCCTGCGTGGCCAGGTCGTTCTTGCCGCCGTTGTAATCGCGCAGCGCGTTGTTGTAGAGGACGTCGGGGGGCGGGGCCTGGGCCATGGCTTGTGCGGCCTGCTGTTGCTGGGCCTGCTGCGCCGCGAGCGACTGCTGAGCGGCTTGCATGTCTTCGAACTGCTTGCTCAGCTTGGCCAGGCGGACCTTCAACTCGTCCATGGTGTCATTCAGCGCCTGGATCTGGCCGGAGATCTGGTCGACTTGCGCGGCGCGGTCCTGCTGCTGCTTGTTGATGGAGTTTTGCAGGTCGGCAATTGCGGAGCTGACTTTGTTGGTGGCGTCGGTCTGCTGCTCGACCAGGTTTTTCATGACGCCCATGCGCTCGTTGAATGACTGTTGCATGAGGGTCATCTGCTGCTGCAATTGCTCGACCTGGGTTTGGAGCTGGACGATCTCCTTGCTCGCTCCGTACGCGGGGGCGAGGGGGATCCAGAGAGCGAAGAAAAGGGCGAGGACGGTGGTAAGGCGATTTGATTTCATAGCTAATCTATTGGATGACAAAAGTCGGGTGGGTGTCTAGCGGGTAGGACCATCGGAATCACCCGGAGGTGCCGTCGTTGTTTTGAGTGGCGCGGGCATTTCTACCCGCGCCCACAGTTTAGTCACTCCAAATGCGCGGACAAGAGTGTCCGCGCTACACGCTCTACTTTTCGTACACGAAATGGCCGCGCCGATTTTCCTGCCAGCAGGACTCGGTCGAGGCGGTGCAGAAGGGTTTTTCCTTGCCGTAGCTGATGGTCTTGATGCGGTCGCCAGCGACTCCAGCCTGGACGAGCGCATTTTTGACCGCGTCGGAGCGATTGGTGCCGAGCGCGAGGTTGTACTCGGTGGAGCCGCGTTCGTCACAATGTCCCTCAACCGTGATGCGAATGTTGGGATGCTGTTGCAGGAAGCTGGCATCCCCCTGCAGGGAGGCCTGCTGGTCGGCGCGGATATCGGCCTTGTCGTAATCGAAGTAGATGTCCTTTACGTTTTGCGCGAACAGTTGCTCGTCGGTGACAGTGGGGGGCGGTGGAGGCGGTGGAGGCGGCGCAGTCACGGTGACGCGCGCGGTGGCTTCCTGCGTTCCTCCCTCGCCCTTGGCGACGAGATGGTAGGTCGTGGAATCCGCGGGCGTGACCTGGCGCGAACCATTGGCGTCGACGGCGCCAATGCCATCAATGCTGACATTGGTGGCGTTGGTGGTCTGCCATGTGAGCGTGGTGGACTGGCCTTTTTCAAGTGTGTTGGGATTGGCCGCCAGAGAGGCCGTCGGAGACGGCGTCGGCGGTGGGGGCGGCGGTGGTGGGGGCGGTGCCACTTTTTTTGCGCAGGCTCCCCAGAACAGGATCGCGCCGAGTGTCAGTACCAGCGTGAGCCACTTCTTCATCGGATGCTTCACCTTAGTCCTCCATTTTTTGTGCGCCCAGATTGTGGCATACAATTTTACAGAATCACGGCGGGGCGCACCATGGGCCGGCCGCGAAACCGTGGAAAACTTGTTCTCAGTTACCCGAAGCGAGGAGCCTAACTGCAGATCCTTCGCTTCGCTCAGGATGACAATTCATTGATCACTTCCAGCTCCAGTTGGGCTGGGTGTTGTTGCCGGTAAAGGTTAACTGCTTCACAGTGGTGCCGTCGGCCAGCATCGTCCAGATTTGGTCGCTGCCGGAACGGTGCGATTGAAACACGATATGCCGGCCATCGGGCGACCAGCACGGAAAATCGTTTCGTCCAGCATCATGCGTGAGCTGCACCCACTGCTTGCTGGCGACGTCCATCAAGTACAGATCATTCGAGCCGGGTTCGCCGGGGCCATACTTGCGTGCCCAGGAGAAGGTCAGAAACTGGCCGTTGGGCGACCAGTTGGGCGAGACGGCGTAGCCCTGGTCGGTGACGCGCTGCACGTTCGTGCCGTCGGCTTCCATGGTGTAGATCTGCGGCAGGCCCGTGCGTCCGCTGACGAACGCGATTTGCGCGCCGGTCTTGCGGTTCCAGGTGGGCGAGACGTCCGGACCCTGGCCGTTGGTTAGGCGGCGCAGGTTGCCGCCGGAAGAGTCGGCGACAAAAATGTTGGGATAGCCGCTTCGTGAAGAGGAGAAGGCCAACTTGCCGTCGGGCGACCAGGAGGGCGACAGGTTCATTCCTCCGAAGCGCGGGAAGCTGACCATGCGATTCAAGTCGAAGGAATACATCATGATCTCCCAGCCGCTCTTGGTGACGGAACTGAAGGCGAGGCGGGAGCTGTCGGGCGAGATGCGCGGCGAGAGCGAGATGCTTCCCATGTGCGTGACGGCGTGCTGATTGGCGCCATCGTAGTCCATGGTCCAGATTTCCTTGTGGCCGCTACGCTCGCTGACGAAATAGATTCTGCTTTCGGCAATGCCGGGGATGCCTCCGCCGAGGCGAAAGATGATTTCGTCGGCGAACTTGTGCGCGATGACGCGCACCGCGTCGCTTGTCGCCGCATCACTGTACTGCTTGCCCAGGACTTGCGGCGAGGCTTGATTTTTGACGTCGTAGAGCCATCCCTGCAGAGTAACTTTGTCGGCGGTGGCGCCGAGGTTGCCGAAGGCCAGCATCGAGGCATTCGGGGGCGGCGAGTTCCAAGCGGAGAAATTGACTTCAGTTGGCTGCCCGGGGACTTGGAGGGGATAAAAGCTCTTGGAAACCAGGTCGAAGATGCCGGCGTTGTCGAGATCGTTCCAGAGCGTGTCGTTGAACGTCTTCAGCAGGTCGGTGTTCTTGGCATCCTGGGTCGAGGGCTTGAAGTCGGAGGCGGCGAGGCGGACTTTCTCGACGCCGAGTCCGGTACCGGTGCGAATCCAGTCCTGTGCGGAACTGGTGGCCGCCAGCAACAGCGACAATGCGACAACGATGAGAAACGAGTATGGGCGGCCCAGCTGGGATGTTCTATCGTGGCGCGACGTAATCCCCTTGCCTGGAGAACGAAATTGTTTCTCTCTTATGGGATGCCGAATGGGGCGAGTTGCGTTGCTCAATGTTTGCTCCTGGAGCGTCGTGCTCTGTTCGTCGTCTGTAAAGTTACGTCTCGCTATGCTCGGCTGGACGGGCGAGGAGGCCCGTCTCTCCACTACCTTTTATAGTCGAACCAGAATTCTACTGACACCCGGCTGCCGGAATAATCGGACGGCAACGGACCGAAGGTGTCGATGCGCTGAATGGCACGCATGGCTGATATATCCAGCGACGGCACGCCGCTCGACTGTTCAATCTGCACGTTCGCCGGATGGCCATCGCGGCCGATGTCAAACGTCAGGTACACACGATTGGCCTGCGTGATCCGCGGATCGATTTCATACTTCAGCCAGTTCTCGGAAACCTTCCGCTGCACGCTCTGCACATACCAGGAGAAACGGTTACCGAAATCGCCGCCGCCGCCGGTGAATCCGAATCCGCCCTTGGCGCCGCCGGCATTGAACATGGTATAGGGTCCGCTGACGGGGCCACCCTCGCCATACGGAACTTGATTCGATTCCGGTAGTTCCGGTTCCGGTTTGCGTTTGGTGGCGCTCGTCACCGGCTTGGGCTTGGTCTTCGTGCTTTTGTCGGGGATCGGGATCGCTTCGGGTTCTTTCTCCTCAACCTTGGGCTGCGACTGCGAGAGGCCCTTGGATTCGGTGGCCAGCACATTCGTGGTCTCAACCTTCGGTGCGGGCAAGGGAACCGAACTCACCAGCGTCGCGCCCATGGCATCGCCGCCACCGCCGCTGCCCCAGCCTTGGCCGCGAGTTCCGTGTACGAACAGGGTGTAGAAAACGACGAAGGCGGTGAACGCCAAGTGCAATCCGATTGACCAGCCGAGGGGCCGGGTGAGTCCGCGGTGTTCGGAATAAATGTCAGCGCTTGCCATGGGAATCAATGGGCTGCGTCACGATGCTTACGTTGCTGATGCCGGCCTGCTTGATGGCGTCCATAACGGTGGCGAAGGCGCCGAAGGGGACGTCTTCATCGGAGCGCAGGTAGATGGACTGGTGCTGCGGGTCGCGAATTCGTTGTTTCAGCTTGGCGCCGATCTGGTTGATGTTGATGGGATCGTTGCCGAGGAAGACTTTTTGCGATTTGTCGATGCTGATGACGAGGCGCTCTTCGGTGATTTCTTTCACGGTGCGCGTGTGAGGCACGTTGACTTCGATGCCCGACTGGAGCACCGGAGCGGTCACCATGAAAATGATGAGCAGAACGAGAACAACATCGACCAGGGGTGTGACATTGATATCGGAGAGTGCCGTCTGGGTGCGTCCGTTGGCGGTGGTGAAGGCCATCAGCGACGCGCCTCCGTGGTTGCGGGAGTCTGCTGGCGCTCGACCAGGTTGAGCATTTCGAGCGTGAAGTCGTCGTTGCGCGCGGCCAGTTCGCGGATGGAGCCATTGATCAGGTTGTAGGCAATGACGGCCGGGATCGCGGCGGCGAGACCAGCGGCGGTCGTGATCAGCGCCTCGGAAATTCCGGGGGCGACGGCGCGCAGAGTGGCGGCGCCCGCCGTGCCGAGTCCGTGGAAGGCGTCAATGATTCCCCAGACCGTTCCAAAGAGTCCGACGAAGGGAGTAACGGCTCCGGTGATCGCTAGCCACGGGACGTTGCGTTCCAGGCGTGTGATTTCCTCCGACGATGCGATCTGCATGGAACGCTGGATCGAGGTCAGATTGTGGATGCCGCCAGTCATGCCCATCTGGCGCTTGAATTCCTCGACTGCGCCTTCGAAGACGCCGACCAGCGGGCTGGGGCGGAACTGATTAGCGACGGAGGCGACGTCTTGCATGCGCTGCGCTTTGCGGAAAGTGCGCACGAAGCGGCCGCTCTGGGTGCGGGCGCGGCTGATCAGGCGCCATTTCGAGAGGATCACAGCCCAGGAAAGCACGCTGAAGGCGATCAGCAGCGCTAGGACGGTCTTGGCAACCGCACCGGTTTGAAGGACGAGATCGACGATTTCGCCGCCGACAAACAGCAAAAGAACTGAGGCAAGATGCATTGGCGTTAGGGGAACCCTAATGAGAATTATAGACGAAGGTGACGGGCGGATTTGGGAGTGTATCCCATCGGTCAACGCTCCTGTCCCTCAAACGACTCCACCGGAGAGCGGGCGGAGCACGCGGGCAGAAGCATCTTTGACGCCCATCAGGGACTTGGGATCGCGGCTGCCGTTTCGTTCGAGTAGGCACTCTGCTGGCCGGCGCCATCGACGGCGGTGGTTACGTAGTAGTAGGTGGTTCCAGCCGCGACCGTGGAATCGGTGTAGTTGGTGGCAGCGCCGAGCGCGGCATTGATCTGCTGGTAAGGGCCGCCATGCTTGGTGCCACGGTAGATGTCGTAGCCGACGACACTGGGGTCGGTTTCCTGCCAGGTGAGGTCCGCGCTGTGGGCGCCCGGTGCCACGCCAGTGCCCGTCAACTGTTCCGCCGCGGGTGAGACGACCGCGTTGCTGAAGTATCCCACCTTGCCGGAGGCTGTGCCGGACTGGTTCGGGGTGAACTGGAGCGTGGCCTGGATGCGTTGTCCGGACGGGATGGTGACGGGCAGGGTCAGTCCCTGAATGGAGAACTCCGAACTGGTCAACTGGTCGGTGGAAATGGCGACGTCTCCGTAGGCGGCCGAGAGCGTGGTGGAGAGGGTGGCGCTCTGTCCGACGGTGACGTTGCCGAAGTTCAAGGTCGAAGGAGATACGGTCAACTGCGGTCCGGAGACACCGGTTCCTGCGACCGGCATCGAGAGGCTTTTGTTGAGCGCAGTACTGACCAGTGTGAACGTGCCGGTGACGTGTCCGGCCGCCGCGGGCTTGAAAAGGATGGGCAACTGGACGGTCTTGCCGGGGAGGATCGTGAGCGGCAAGGAGAAGCTGCCAAATCTGAACTCACTTCCCTGTTTTGACTTGGAAGTGATGCGCAGAGACTTTGTTCCGGTATTGGTGAGGTGGATCGTAAAGGAACTGGGGGTGCCAACTTCAACCTTGCCGTAAGCGTGACTGCAGGGTTTGCATTGCAGTTGCTGGGCCCAGGCACGCGCGGGCGGCAAGGAAGATAGCAATAGTGCGAGCGCCATCAGGGGGAAGAATCGCATGCGCTTTATCTTCTGGAAGCGTGAAGAATGGAGGCAAACTCGGAAGTGCAACAATGCCCATTTTGGTAACTCGATAGGACGTAGGCGGTGCGCGCCGTCGGGCAGGGGCGGCCTGTGCTATGCTGCGCGTAATCCGCGATTCCAGGATTCTTGTGCTGGCCGAACTTCGACTCGAAAATTACGCCGTCATTGACAACGTGGTGGTTGAGTTCGCCGCTGGACTGAACCTGCTGACGGGGGAAACCGGGGCGGGGAAGTCGATCCTGATTGATGCCCTGGGGTTGCTGCTGGGCGAGAAGGCGTCATCGGAAGTGATTCGGACGGGCGCGGAGCGGGCGGTGGTGGCGGCCGTGTTTGAGAGCGAGGGCTCGGCGCTCCGTGCCATCGAAGAAATCCTGGAAAACAATGGGCTGGATTCCGATGGTTCCTCGCTCATTCTGCGGCGCGAAATTGCGGCGGGTGGCAAGGGTCGGGTCTTCATCAATAATCAGCCGGCGACCGTTGCGGTGCTAAAGCAGATTGCGTCACACCTGGCGGTTGTCCATGCGCAGAACGAATCCATCGTGAACTTCGATGCGGCGGCCCGGCAGGAACTGCTCGATGCATACGCCGGAGTCGAGTTGAAAGAAGTGTCTGAGGCCTTCACGAACTGGAAGGGCATTCGCGAGCGCATTGCGGAACTGGAGCACGACGAAGCCAACCGGATGCGGCTGCTGGACCTGTGGAATTTTCAGTGCCGCGAGATCGAAGAGGCGCACCTGCAGGCCGGAGAAGACGAGCGCCTGGAGGTCGAGAAGCGAGTTCTCGCGAATGCGGAGAAGATTTACGGCGCGGCCATGCACGCCTTTGATCTGCTCTATGAGGGAGACGCCTCGACGTCTTCGAGCTTGCGGGCGGCGCAGAAGCACGTGGAAGAGTTGGCCCGGTATGAGCCGAAGTTTCAGGAGGCGCGGGCGGCACTGGAGTCGGCGCGGATCAGCGTGGAAGATGTGGGCGCAACGCTGCGCGATTACGCTGGGGGGATTCAGGCATCCCCAGAGCGGTTGGCTGAACTCGAAGAGCGTCTGGCGCTGCTGGATCGGCTGAAAAGGAAGTACGGGCCAACGCTGGAGAATGTGATGGCTCTAGGCGAAGAAGTTCGCCGCAAACTGAATGAAATGGAGAATAAAGATCAAGTACTGCTTGAACTGCGAGCGAAGCTGGAGGCGGCGGCTGAGGAATATCGGAAGGCGGCGCGCGGTGTTTCGCGAAAGCGGACGGATTCGGGGCGAAAGTTAGAAAAACTGGTCGAGGCAGAGATCAACGATCTTGCCATGCGGGCCAGTTTTCGAATTGCGGTCGAAGAACACGAGGGCGAAGAGCACTGGATGGCGTCGGGCATCAATCAGGTGATCTATCGGATTGCGCCGAATGCCGGGGAGACGATGCGTCCGCTGGAGCAGATCGCGTCGGGCGGGGAGTTGTCGCGGGTCATGCTGGCGCTGAAGGCGAGCGTGGAGGCGGGTAAGAGAAGTGTGGCGCGGGCGCCCTCGCCCGCGTCGAAGGCGGCGCAGCGCACGCTGGTGTTCGACGAAATCGATACCGGAATCGGCGGACGGGCGGCAGAGGCGGTGGGGAGGAAGTTGAAGGCCTTGTCGAAAGCGAACCAGGTGCTGTGCGTGACCCACCTGCCGCAGATCGCGACGTTTGCCGATTATCACTATTTGATTGAGAAGCGCGAGACTTCCGGGCGGACGAAGACTTCAGTGCGCCTGATTACGGGCGAGGAACGCACCGAGGAAGTGGCGCGCATGCTGTCTGGGGCGAAGCTGACGGAGACTTCGCGGAAGCATGCGGAGCAGATGATTCGGGCGAATGGGTGAGTGGTTGCACTATGAACAGTCCACGCTAGCTGGGACGTTGTACAGACTGATGCCCTCTGTGATTCTCAGGAAGGCCGGGGTACGCACCCGGCCTTCCCCCGATGGCTCGTTTCAGCGTCCCAGATACATGGTGACATGCTGCGGTTCGCGGTTCTTCGCCAGCATCAGTTCCGATGGATGCTGCAGCATGATCCGGCCAGTCTCATAGCCTGGCGTCCAGATCTCACTCACATAGTAGTGGCCGCCATAGCGATGGAAGACAAGTTTGTACTTGTCCGCAGCTCCCGGTTTCTGGATCGGCAGGCTGGTGATGAATACGTTTACGTTTCCATCCGCGCTGCGGAACGACAGCTTTCCCGGCTGTGCGACGACCCGCACCGTGTATTCGCCCGCCGGCACCAGTCGATCGCCGACCACGAAGGCGAACGGCGTTCTGAAAGTGAGTGGCTCGGTTGACTGCGCGTTCGCCATTCCCACGGCGAGCCCGACGATCACTACGAGAAGCGCGATTGCTTTGCTTTTCATAAGTCCTCCTTATGGTTCCCTGGATTTTCTGGGAACCTGCGCGCACTATCGGGCGAGTCGCTTTCCGGATCAATACACTGCAGATAGATCGGAGGTGAGATAGAAGTATCCGGCTAAGTGGCTGGAGAGGCAGTTCTTAATCGCCTGTATATACAGGACCAGAACACCAGGCACAATAACGAGAGCTTCCAGTCATGCGCTAAATGGGAATAGAATTCAGAACAGACCGCCGGGATATTGAAGTGTGCAGTCTGTCAGTCGCTAACCTTGGCGGAACGGGGCAGCTGTATGGAACAGACTACGGTCTCCCCACGCGTATACCGCTTCGGCTCGTTTGAGCTTTCCGTCGAGGCTGCCGAGTTGCGCAAGAACGGCGTCCGCCTCAAGCTACAGGACCAGCCCTTCCATATCCTCCGTACCCTGCTCGAACATCCCGGCGAACTTGTTACTCGCGAACAACTTCGCCAGCAACTTTGGCGCGAAGGCACCTTTGTTGACTTCGAACACGGCTTGAATACCGCTATCAAGAAAATTCGCGATGTTCTCGGGGACGACGCCGATACGCCGCGCTACATCGAAACCGTCCCCCGCAAGGGATACAGGTTTCTTGTGCCGGCGAATCGAGATGCCGCGGCAGTGGTCCAGGCGCCGCCGCCTTCTTCACGGAGTCATTGGCAATCGCGCACTCTAGTTCTCATCGTAGCCCTCGCCGTCGCGATCGGGATCGTTGTGCTCGTCCTCCGCGAACGTTCGTATCCACCGAATCTCCGCATCACCGCGACCCGGCAACTGACCTTTACCGGTGACGTGTCGCCTTTCTCCACCATCGAAACCGATGGCCGGCGCGTGTACTACTTCAAGTATCTTGACAGTCACCTCTACTCAGTCCCCGTAGGCGGGGGACCGGAGAGTAGTTATGCCACCAGGTTTCGCGAGCCGGTCATTCTCCACATTTCACCGGATGGCTCGACTTTGCTCGTGAAGGAATCAATCGGTGTTTCTGGCGGGAGAAGTGACCGTATTTGGCTGCTGCCTACGAACGGTGGTCCGGCGCGACCATTGGGAGACATCGAAGCGCAGTCCGCAGCCTGGTCGCCCGATGGTAAGGCCATCGCTTTTGCGCAACACGAAGCCCTTTACCGGACCGAGGATGAGGGAGCTACTTACCGCCGGCTCGTGAATACGACGGGAGATGTTCCGTGGATGCGCTGGTCACCCGACGGCCGGCATCTGCGATTTACCGTAACCGATTCCAAGACTCGCGTTTCTTCGACCTGGGAAGCTGGCCACAACAGCCAGGTGCACTCTGTCGCGATGAATCTGGGACGGCCCCTAGATACCTGTTGCGGAATCTGGACGAGGGACAGCAGGTATTTCTTTTTCCGCGAGCTTCGCGGCGAACGAACCGACTATTGGGCCGCCAAAGAGATCTGGTCGCCGTTGCGGTCCGGAAAGCCTTCTTTGCTCAGCGGCGGAGGCATGGAGATGGTTGCTGCCACTGCCAGTCCGCTCGAGGACTCGCTTTTTGTCGTCGGGCACGAGGAGTCAGGGATGATATTCAAGTTTGATCTTGCGCGCCGGCAGCTTACGCCATTCCTGCCGGAACTCAGCGTTCAAGATCCCGATTTCTCGTCAGACGGTAAATGGATGGTTCTTTGCCAACTGCACACCCGGCAAAGTGTTCTCTGGCGTGCCCGAAGCGATGGCAGTGAGTGGCTTCAGTTGACCGACCCTAAATTGTTCGTCGGTTACGCACGCTTTTCCCCGGATGGTAAACGCATCGCTGTGATGGCCAAATGGCCCGACCAACCATGGAAGATCTACTGGGTCTCTGCCGACGGCGGCGCTCTTCACGAACTCAACGTGCCCATCACAAGTCAGGCTGACCCCAACTGGATGGCTGACAATGAATCGATCATTTTCGGCCAGCCGCCGCGTTGGTTTGCCGAGCCAGATTCTCCGCGAGCGATCTATATCCACAGCCTCCAGACCGGCTCCATTTCGAAAGTGCCAGGTTCAGAAGGCTGGTACAGTCCGCGCCTATCACCGGATGGCCGCCGCCTGTTGGCGCTCTCCATCGACGAGCACAAGCTCGCCCTCTATGACTTTGCTACCTCACAATGGCGCATTTTGGTTCAGAGCCCGCGGAAGAGAATAGGATCGCCAATTTGGTCGCCCGATGGGCAATGGGCTTATGTGAATACATATGGGAAGAACGGCTCTGTCCTTCGCATCCGGATCCGCGACGGCATCACCGAAGAGATCCTGTCGTTCGGTGAAAGGATTGCAAGCCCAAGCTGTTATGCGTGGAGCGCGCTGAATGCATCACTCCTGATTAGCTGCGCTCGCCCCAACTCCAACATCTACGCCCTGCACTACGAGTGAAGGGTCTACTTTGCCTTCACCGGCACTTCGCAGATTTTTCAACTGTTCTGCGGCGGCGAAGAGGTAGCGCGTATGCTATCCGGGGCGAAACTGACCGAGACTTCGCGGAAGCATGTGGAACAGATGATTAAGGAGAGTGGGTGAAGCCGAAGAAGCTCCTACAGCACCAGCACATCGGTGCCATGCGATTGAAGTGCGCGGTCAAAGGTGATGAACTTTAGGCCTGCGACGGCGGCAAAAGCCAGAAGGTAAGCGTCCGCCCAAACCTTTGGGGACCGACTGGACAGCCGGGACCGCGAACGAAACTCCTTTTCGAGATCCTCGGGCTCCGGCAAGAAGGCAATGCGAGTATCCGCCCAGATTCGGTCCCACAAATTCCAGGCTTCGGACATGGTCTTCGTGTCCTTTCCCATGATCGGATCGGTAGTGAGCAGCCTCAGGACGGTCATCTGGGTGAAACGGCAGAAGAAGAATTGCTCCTCGCCGGCCTGCTCGAACCAACCTTGGGCTCTTTCTGAATGCACGTGCCGGCTCCAAATCAGCGCCAGCCACACGTTCGCATCAAGGAAATTCAACGTGTTCATAGATTTGTTCGTTGGTGAGGTCGATCTTCGGGCCGTCGGAGACGATCAGTGGGAACTGCACTCTCTTAGGACGCGGGTGCTGGCCTTGCAGGAGCACAGTTCTGACCCCCGCTAGGACCAGCTCGCGCACCGAGCGGCCGTTCGCGGCCGCTTGTGCTTTTAGCTTCCGGTATAGGGGCGATGGAATGTCAACTGTGGTGCGAACCGAATCGCGCTTCATCGACGCTATTATCCCATGCGTGCCATAAATATGGAAGTACAGTCGTGCGGTCCTCGGGCAAGCACCGCAATCGGCGGGGTGCCGTTCACTCCCCGGATTCCGCCGATCACTGCTAATCCTCACAGTCTCAAAGGCTTACATTGACCTTGGGAGCCGTTTTCGGTACCCTATAGAGAATCTTTTCCAGTGGAACGTGTAACCTAAGAAAGTGGGGGATGGCTTTGTCTGAGAGCAAGAGTTTACTGCTGTTGAAGCCGCGTGGGTTCTGCGCCGGGGTGGTGCGGGCCATTGACATTGTGCGGATCGCGCTGGAGGCGTTTGGGCGGCCGATTTATGTGCGCAAAGAGATTGTCCACAACCGGTTTGTAG
>JAIQFZ010000055.1 GCA_020073015.1 Terriglobia bacterium
GCCGCGCGAGAGCGGCCGCCGCCCCGCCCAATTCCCCCGAAACATAGATTTGGTCACCCGGCCGAGCACCGGATCGCAGCACAGACTTTCCTCGCGGAACCGACCCCACCACCACGATGTCGGCCTGAATCCCGACGGGAGACTGAGCCGTGTCTCCGCCCGCCAACGGGACATGGAATTCATCCGCCAGGCTGAGCAGTCCCGTAATAAATCGGTCCACCCATTTCTGAGGAACATCGCTCGCCAGCGCCAGCGACAGGAATGCTGCCCGCGGTTGGCCACCCATGGCAGCAATGTCGCTCAGGCCACGCGCCAGGCAGCGCCGCCCGACCGCGTCTGGCCGGTGCCAGTCCCGGCGGAAATGGACCTTCTCAATCGTGAAATCGGTGGTCACCAGCAACTCGTGCCCAGGCGGTACCCGCAGCACGGCGCAATCGTCCCCGATCCCCGTCACCACTGAGGACCCGCCGCGCGCCCGCTGCCGGACCCGCTTGATCAGCGCCTTTTCCTGAAGGGGCATGCCGCTACTATACCTGTGGGCTACCGAATCCTGCTTCTAACAGCCAGCCCGTGACCTGGCCCGGCCAGTACTATTCCGATGGTAATTTGTCCGGATGGGCGTGTGCCGTTACCCTGCCTTGGTAACCGCTCGGAGGGGCAGGGGACGGTTGACAGGGGGAACCAGGTTTGTTACCTTGAACTCGCCGTTCATAAACATCTTGGCCGAACCAAGTGCTGCAAGCTGAATCAGTTGCAGCCAACTGGATTTTCGGCTTGCCTGGTTCCGTTGGTAGGAAAGAGCCAGCCTGCTCCTGATGCGGCTGGTGGAATCAGGATTCCGAGCCCGAGCAAGACGGTTCCGCTCTGGCAGGATTCCGAAGGAAAATTCGTCAATCGGATAGGATATTGCGCAAACGCTTCTACATCTTTTTTGTCGCCCGCGATGAAGAGGGCCAGCTTCGCAAGATCTCCATTCCCGTCCAGTATCTGTACGTGCTTCTGGCGGGAGCGGCGATCGGCGCCCTCTGTCTGACCGGCATTGCCAGTTCCTATACCCGGATGCTGCAGAAGGTGGCGCACTATAACCAGCTGCGCACCGAAGAAATCCAGCTCAAGGACCGCTATTCGCGACTCGAGCAGGTCGCCAAAGAGCGTGACATCCAAGTCGCGTCTCTCGGCTCACTCGCGAGCGAGGTTTCCGCCCTCTACGGCCTCAAGTCGGATCCCGTGCTGGTGACCGCTTCGACCGAGCAAATGCAAGAGGCGCAGGTCCACTCTTCGCTCGATCAACTGTACGCGCTGAAGCACACCGCCATGTCGGGCGCGGCCAGCGTTGGCATCTCGCTCGGCCTGACCAAGAACGCGACCACCGCTGACTGGATCCGTGCCAATTCCGCGCCGAATCTCTGGCCGGTGGAAGGCCAGATTACCGGGTCGTTCGGTGAGCGCATCGACCCGTTCAACGGAGAAGGCGCTTTTCACTCCGGCGTCGACATTTCTGCGGTGGTCGGCTCACCCGTGATTGCCCCCGCCGACGGCACCGTTACCTTTGCTGATTTCCAGGGTGGCTATGGACGCGCCGTGGTGATCGATCATGCCCACGGCATCACCACCCGTTACGGCCATCTTTCCAGCTTCGCTGTTGCCGCCGGACAGTACGTCCACCGCGGCGACACGATCGGGTACGTTGGTTTGAGCGGACGCTCCACTGGTCCCCACCTCCATTACGAAGTCCGCATCAACGAAACCCCGGTCAACCCCTACAAATACCTTCGCCTGACCGTGGCCCACCTGGGCGGCTTTGCCGCCGGCTCGTAATCCAAAATCTTTCAGGAAAAGTGTGGCGCGGACACTCCTGTCCGCGAAACTGTAAGCCGCGAGAGAACTCTTTGGTCCAGCGGCAGAGTCTCGGGACCTTCCGAAAACGCTACCCTTTCGCTTTCTTCACTTCCTCAATCAGCGGCGGCACGATGTCGAACAAATTCCCCACCACCGCATAATCGGCGATCTCAAAAATCGGCGCTTCGGAATCTTTGTTAATTGCCACGATGCTTTTCGCGCCCTTCATGCCGACGATGTGCTGAATGGCTCCAGAAATTCCCAGCGCCAGATAGAGCTTCGGCGCCACCGTCTGCCCCGATGACCCAATCTGCCGGTCCATCGGTAGCCAGCCGTTGTCGCAGATCGGACGCGACGCCGCGATCTCTCCGCCGAGCGCATCGGCCAGCTGCTTCGCCAGTTCGATATTTTTCTGCTCTTTGATCCCGCGCCCGACGGAAACGATGATCTCGGCCTGCGTCAGATCCACCGCCTGCTTGGCTTCTTTGAACACTTCCTGCGGCTTATTGCGAACCACACCGTCCGGCACGTCAACATTTACCGTCTCGACCGGCGCAGCCGACGCGCCCGCTTCCACTTTATCGGCGCGGAACGACCCATTCTGAAAGGTCACGAAGCAAGGCCCTGCGCCCGCGAAGCTCACATCGGCCACGAACTTCCCCTGAAACATCTGCCGGGTGAAGAGCAGCTTCCCGCCGTCGTACTTGCAGCCAATGACGTCGCTGACCGCCGTCGTGTGCAAGCTCGTGGCCAGCTTTGGGACAAAGTCCCGCACCTGGTAGGTGTGCGGCATCAGCACGACCTTGGCCGGATGTTTCGTCAGAAATTCTTTCAGTGCATGCGAAAACGCGTCGGGCGTGTAAGGCTCCAGCTTCGCCGACTCGATGTCATACACCTTCGCGACCTTCTTCGCAGCCACTTCGCCTGCGATCGTTCCAACGCCGGAGCCGACGACCGCTGCTTCCAACGTCCATCCCGTCTGAGCGGCAATCGCTTGGCCGGCTGTAATCGTCTCCCAGGAGACACGGTTTAACTTTCCTTCGCGCTGTTCTACCACTACAAGAATGATGTCAGTCATATGAGTTCTCAGTTTCCGGTTCTCAGAAATCAGCTGTCAGCCTTCAGTTGTCGCTTCTCAGCAAGTTTCAAACCTGTCATCCCGAGCGGAGCGTGAAATCCGCGCAGCGGAATTCACGCGGAGTCGAGGGACCTTGTGTTTCGCGTGCTCGTCATCGCAAGCCTGCCTAACGACGACGGCTACTCTGTCCGACGCATCCGCCATCCTCGCACCATCAGGCCCGCGCCCAGCGCTGCCAGCAGAATCAACACTAGGGCAAACATGTATTGATGCCCGAGCCGAAATCCGGCCGGCAGATAAAACAAAACCAGCAAGCCGGCCACCCAGACCGCCAGGCCCGCAAACATCAGGCTTCCGCCTTTTTCCTGCTTTTCTTCCGCATCTGCCATATCGGCCTCCTGCGCATCACCTCAGGGGCTAAAGCCCGTGTCTTTATTGGCTCGTGGGCGGCACGGCTGAAGCCGTGCCCTTCCCAAAACCGATTCATGAGAAAGCTTCTAGAAACCAGAAGCTAGAAGCTGCCCTCACAGCACCCGCACCTCATTCTTCAACTTCTCCACCAGTTTCTTTGCCACTTCCGCCGGCGGCCCTTCCAGAAACTCTGTGTTCTTCGATTTCTGCGGAACATAGAGCTTCTCGATTTTCTGGAGGTTGCCGCCCACGGCCGCCTGCACTTCGGTCATCGTCACCTTGCGCAGCGGTTTCGTCTTGGCCTGCTTGATGCCGATCAGGGTCGCATAGCGCAGCTTGTTAATGCCTGACTGGATGGTCAGCACCGCCGGCAGCGGCATGTCGACAAACTGGAAGAACCCGGCCTCAAGCTCGCGCTTCACGCGGATTCCACCCTCATTCTTCTCGATCTGCATGATGATGGTCGCGTGCGGCCAGCCCTGGATCTGAGCCAAAATTACGCCCGTTTGCGCATACCCGTAGTCATCCGACTGCAAGCCCGTAAAGATCAAGTCAAATTTCTCGTCCTTGATGGCGGCAGCAATCGCCCGCGCCGTATTGTAGGCATCGAGCCCGACGAACGCGGCGTCCTCCAGATGAATCGCCCGGTCCGCGCCCTTCGCCAGGGCCTCCCGCAAAACCTGTTGCGCCCGCGCGGGGCCGGCCGTCAGCACCACCACTTCGCCGGTATGCTTTTCCTTTTGCCGCAACGCTTCTTCGAGGGCGAAAGCATCCGGCTCATTGACCTCGTAGGAAACATCCTCGCGGATCCAGGTGCCCGCCTCATTCAACTTCAGCGGGGCATCTTTCTGCGGCACCTGCTTCATGCAAACCAGAATCTTCATGGATCGACTCCCCTCCCTGCCGTTAGGGCAGGCCGAGCGAACTGCAAAGTATAAACGTTCTGGCGTGGTAGCGCGGTGATTCCCTTCGGCTTCCCCCTCGGCTCCCCTCGGGGCTTCGGCGAAAGCGGGCAGGCTCTGCCCCGGTGCGAAGGCGGCTTCAAGCCCGGGTGAATCATCCACATGGGCGGCATGGCGAATGGCCGTCGCACGCAGCCGATCCAGCTACACCACCGTAATCTTGACTGCGGCTGCCGCCCTTGCGATGCTTCTCAAAATGGGAATAGCGAAAAGACCTCAGAAATCGAGCAAGCGGCCGCGCGCGCCGCGCATTCGCGTTCCCAATAGCGAGCGAGCGCTTTTCTCTATCGACGCCGCACGCTTCGTCGGCGTGCTCCAGCGTCTATCTCTCACGGGCGGTTCGGCTGTTCTTTCCAAAGGGCCCATTCCGCAAGGAACTTTGGGTGACGTAGCCTTGAACACGGTTTTCGGGAGGGTCGACGCCAAGATCGAGTTTCTTCAGACTGGCGCCGATGGCGTTCCGCTCGCCCAAGCATTCCGTTTCATCGCCATGGACGACACCAGTTCCGAGCGGTTCATCGCCGCCGCCAAGCAGATGGAAGAAGCAGGTTTCAGCGATGCTGCGGAAGAAGAACCAGCCGGTCTTGCTGGAGCCCATCGTTTGAACCGGCTCCTCGACAGCGTCCGTCGTCTGGCAGCCACCCTGGTTGCGGCCAAGTCCGCCGCAAGAAACTAGCTGGCCAGTCCTCTGCCCTTACCCTGTGTCCTCTGTGGTTAGCTTCTTGGTTTGAAGCAAAGCCGGAAGCGGATGCAGGACACTACCCCAGAAGCGGATTTTCTGGGGGCGGAGGTTCGTTCCGAAATTGGTTTGGATCACGCCGCGCTGGGCGCACTTGCGCCGGAGGGACCTTGGCCTGCGTTCCGGCTTTGAAGATGCGGCGCAGAAAATGAATGATGATGAACGCGGCCAGCGCGGCCCGCAACAACTGCGCGATTGAGCCGCTCAGGTCGGCAGCCACGGACAGTCTCCCCCTAATCCAGAAACGCCACGCTTTGCACGGAGGTGATTTCGAACCGTTTCCGGCAGCGCATGTTCTTGCAGACCATCATGTCGTCGCGCCGCAGCATGTACGACTGCGCCTTGGCAAACTTGGCCCGGTCACGCTCGTCCGCCCGTGGCGGCAGGCTTTTCTTTTTCGTTCGTACCAGCCATTGGATTTCATACTCCGCCGACTGATGGCAGTGCGGACAATTCAGGTTCGCCGGCTTCTTATCCGGCTTCTCATCAAAAAACTCACGCTCATCCATAGTTAGGCTCTTGGCTTTAGGCTCTCGTCTCTTGGATTGCGTCACAGCCTAAAGCCTAAACTGCACCTTGGAACGTTTTGATTATTGCACTTTTGCCGAGCGAATGTGCGAAGATGCACAAGCGAATCGAGAGACCCGAGGGCGTGAGGCGATGTAGAGACGCGGCTCGCCGCGTCTCAGGCAGTGAGGAGGAAGCGAGAACTGAGAACCCGCGAGCAGTCTATGCCGAAAAAGCGCAAGAAGAAGAAGACATTCTCCGCCGTTCAGGCCGTCCGCGAGATGGCCCGCGAAAGAGTTGGCTCGCCCAAGCCCTCTCGGCTTGTGCCCGCGAAGAAAACCAAGCCCGAGAAACACAAACCCACGCTGGGCAGGTTGCTGGAAGATCAATAACGCGCTACTAGCAAAGTGGGGGTTGCGTCACAGTCACCGCCGCTGTACCCACGACAATGCCGCTGGAACTGTCGTGGGGATCGCTGTGGGCGGTTGCAGTAATGGTGATGTTCGTGCCACAAACCGCCCCCGACGTCGCCAACCCCGTAGCATTGATCGAAACAACCTGAGTAGCCGCCGACTGCCACGCCACTGAGCTCGTAATATCCCGGCTGTCGGGCGGATGGATGTAGTTGCCGACCGCTTTGAATTGCAGGTCCAGGCCAGGCCCTGCCAGCGTTACCGTATTGGGAATGACGGTAATCGATACCAGTTGTCGCTTGAAACCGCAGCTTGGCAGCACCAGCACGGCCAACATGGTCCAGGCCGCGACCACGAAGCGTAAGCGCCCTTCCCTCATATCCATTGTCTCCGACGGACCAGTTTGCTGCTTTTGTGTTGTTCCTCGAAATTCGGAAACAAAAGTCTATTGTGAAGAGGAGCCAAAATCAACCACGGCCGCGGCTAGGGGAACCGTGGATGCGAGTTCCCCGATTTACTTCTTCGGCCTCGACTCCGGCGGCACCAACCCCGCCACCCGGTAATACACCACTAGCTGCCCGTAGTGTTCTCCCGAGTGCTCCAACAAACCCCACGCCATGTCCGAGACCCGTACCTGCTGGTTGGCAAACGGATCGACGACCAGATCATTCAGCCCTTTGTCGCCCTTGAACTTGATCGCTGCCGCGCCATCCTCGAATGCTTTCTTCACGAATGCGGCGACGGCTGCTTTCGTCTTATAGTCTTCGCGCTTCGGATCCTCTCCCGCCGGCGGTTTCCGGCCCATCGCCGGATTGGTGAAAAAGTAGTTCGCATTGGCCGCATGCAGAAGTTGCTCCGCGAAAGTCCGCTGCGCCGGCACCGGCTTGAAGTCGTACTTGTCCTCGGGAAAATCCTCGGCCATGGCAGTCAACTTTCGTCCCACATCATTCCAGGCATCGAGTAATGCCTGCGAGGGGCTGACCGCCGCTTTCGGCGGGGCCTCCTTTTTGTCCTGTCCGTTTGCCGGTACCCCCATGCCCACTACAGCCAACGCCAGACCAAAAATGCCAACCAACATGGTTTTCTTCATATCGCAATCTCCTCGCCTATCGTCTAATATCCTGAGACCTGACTACCCACTACTGAATCCCCGCCTTCCCCAACATCTCCAAGAACTGCTTCTGCGTCCGCATATCGATCGACTGCGCGACGAACTTGCCCTCGCGATCGTACACGAAACTCTTCGGAATCCCGTTGACCAAAAACACATCATTGACCTTCCGGTCTGGATCGAGCAACACCGGGAAGGTCACTTTGCGCTCCCGAATAAATGGTTCCACCTTCGCGGTTTCTTCATCCGAGATCGCCAAGATTACCAGGCCCTTCGATTGAAAGCGCTCATACAAGATTTCCAGGTCCGGCATCTCCTTGCGGCACGGCGGGCACCAAGTCGCCCAGAAATTTACCAGCACCACCTTGCCGCGCAGGTCCGCGAAGGACCACGTCTTTCCCGCCAGATCTTTCAGCGTGAATTCCGGATGCTCGCGCTTCCGGTCAATCGCTTCCAGCCAAGTCATGGCTGCCGGAAACTGCGGATCGTCGAGCGAGGCTGAAACGTGCTCGTACCGCACCAGAGTCGCCAGCTCAAAATACGCATCCGCGGGTTTCCGTGTGGCGCGGACACTCTTGTCCGCGTCGGTCGCTGCCCTGGTTCCGCCCTCGGCCTTCTTGTCCTCCGGCCACGGCAAAGGCTGCTCCCGCAATGTTTCCGCCAATGTCGTTGCCACTTCCTGCAGCGTGCCGTACCCAAAATCGCCTTCGGTCGAGAGTCCGGCCAGCGCCAGCGCCAGCCGCAGTTTGTTGCCGGTCCGCGGCAGCTTTCGGATCCTGAGCGCAAGATCCATGGTTGTCCGCGCTCGTACATCGTCCGCCAGCCCACGCAGCCCGCGAATCTGTTCGGCCAGCGGCTTTTCCTCCGGGCTCCACACAATCTCGTTCTTCTGTGCCGATGCCAAGTGCACGGGCCACGGCCCAAGCACCAATAACACCACCAGCACAATCGCCGATCGCAAGACTTTCGACTGACCCATAGCCCAGCAGCTTACACCGGAAGGCGGTTTGCCGCACCCTCCCCGGCCTGACGACTGAGCCCATTTCTAAGGCAACTCCAGGCTCCGGCTTGGCATCGTTGGTTACCTCGGTAGGTACCGAAACATACTGCCCTCAAAGGGGTTTAATCTTGTTGTGCAGATGTTTCGCAAGGGAGGCTACACCATGAACCGCCACCAGGCTCGGATCTGGCAGTTCTTCGGAATTCTGATCCTTTTCTCGGCCGTGCTCACCTCGTTGGCGTGGGGCGATGAAGACGATCCCCCCGCGCGCGTCGCCCGCATGAACTATGCACAGGGCTCGGTTTCGTTTCAGCCCGGCGGCGAAGGCGACTGGGTTGAGGCCGTTCCCAACCGCCCTCTGACGACCAGTGACAACCTCTGGACCGACCGGAACTCGCGCGCCGAACTCCATGTTGGGTCGACGGCGATCCGCCTCGGCAGCGAAACCAGTTTGACGTTCCTCGAACTCGATGACAACACCCTGCAGTTGCGTCTGGCGCAGGGCACTGCCTTGTTGCGCGTCCGGCACATGGATGACGATGACACGATTGAGATCGATACGCCCAACCTCGCCTTCCGCATCCAGCGCAATGGCGAATATCGCGTCGATGTGAATCCCGACGGCCATGCCACGATCATCGACGTCTTTCAGGGACGTGGCGAAGCGATCGGCGCCGGCAACAACTACACCATCGTCGCCAATCAACATGCCACCTTCACAGGCGACGACAATCTTGACTACGATATCGATCCCCTGCCTGCGGCTGACGAATTCGACGCGTGGGCGCTTAGCCGCGATCGTCGCGAAGACGACGATCGCTCCGCGAACTATGTTTCCCGCGAGATGACCGGCTACGAAGATCTCGACGACAACGGCCGCTGGTCGTATACCGCAAACTACGGCCCGGTGTGGGTACCCACCAACGTTCCCATGGGCTGGGCTCCCTACCGCTTCGGACATTGGGTGTGGGTGGCGCCCTGGGGCTGGACCTGGGTTGACGATCAGCCGTGGGGATTCGCTCCCTTCCATTACGGCCGCTGGTGTTTGATCGGGGTAGGCTGGGCTTGGGTGCCCGGGCCGGTCGTGGTGCGGCCGGTGTATGCTCCTGCTCTAGTCGCCTTCGCGGGCGGTGGCGGAGGGTTCCACTTCTCGGTATCGCTCGGCGGAGGTGGCGGCGTTGCGTGGTTCCCGCTGGCGCCGGGAGAGGTGTTTGTCCCTGGGTATCACGTGAGCCGGAGGTATGTGAATCAGGTGAACGTGACCAATACGGTCGTTAACGTCACCAAAGTGACCAACGTCTACAACTACTACACGACGAACAACACGACAGAAATAAATCGCATCACCTACGTCAATCGAGCGAGGCCCAATGCCGTGACCGTGGTTTCTCGCGAGACCTTTATCAATGCGCGTCCGGTTGCCAGAAACGTAGTCTCGGTTCCGCAACGCGAAATCGAGCAGGCGCCGGTCAGCCACAGCGCGCGCGTTGACCCGATTCGGACGAGCGTCATCGGAGCCGGTCGCCCGACCGCGGTGGCGCCGCCGCCCGCCGTCGTGCGCCGTCAAGTCGTGGCCGAGCGCCCGCCCGCACAGCCGGCGGTGCCCTTCAGCCAGCGCCGCGATCCGCTCGTCTCTCATCCGGTCAGACCGGTAACCGAGCCGGTCACGACGCCCCAGCCGATTCACACCCAACCGAACCGGCCCGGGCCCGAGCCGGCTCCGAGTCCGAACCAGCCCGCGATCCGGCCGGAGGGGCAGGCCCCGCGCCCCGAGACGCCGCGTCCGGAAGCTCCGCGTCCGGAGACGCCGCGTTCGGAAACCGCGCGTCCGGCTCCGGTGAATAACGAGCCGCGCCCGCAGCAACAGGGATGGTCGCATCCGCAAGCCAAGCCCGCTCCGCCGGTCCACGAAAAGACTCCACAGCAGGCGCAGCAAGAAGAGAACAAGTACCAGCGCTGGGAGCAACGGTCGAAGCCTGAGCAGCGGGCTAAGCCTCAGGCCCCGCGTCCACCCGATAAGGACAAGGACAAGCGTCACCAGTGATCCCAACCCAAGTCCCGGGCTTCGCAGCTTCGAAGCCTGGGACTTGCAAATCTCTCGTCTAACCGCGGACAAGAACCCACCGGGCGCGCAAGCACCGCGCACCAAACCTGCGACTAAGCGCGCCTTCTCGCCTCTGCTATATTCCATGCCAAAGAGGATCTGTCGTCTCCTCTCATCTCCAGGCCGCTTGCTCACGGTGGGAATCGGACGACCCATCTTCACCGGAGGCCCCACGAAATGAAACGCGTCGTCTGCTTGATGCTATTTCTGGTTTGCCTGATTTCCACCCTCGCCTCGGCGCAAGACGAAGCCGATGCCGCGGTGCGTTCCAAGGTCCTTGCCCTGGAGAAAGCCTGGAATCAGGCCTACAAACTCGGGGACACCAAAGCCCTGGCGGCGATCCTCGACCCCAACATTGTCCTGATTGAAGACGACGGTTCTCTCAAAACCAGGGCCGAGTTTCTCGCTACCGTGAAGGCTGCGACGTCGAACGAGGAGCAGGTTATGCCCGAAACTCTCACGGTCCACGTCTTCGGCAAAACTGCCATCGCCGTCGGCGTAATTGGCGTGAAGGGAAAGTCGGGAGTTCGCCGCGAGCGCTTCATCGATACCTGGATCGAAAAAAATGGAACATGGGTTTGCGTTGCCACCGACGCCACCCCGATCACCCACGCGGGCTCATAGAAGCAACGTGAGAATCGCACGCACCGGAACCCGTTCCGGCAGCAGCGAGTGCAGGGATTCTGAAATGTTCGGTTGTGCTTCCGATGCCGTCGGCGGCACGGCGCAGGCATGATTACTTGTCCCAGGTGTCGTCCCCGTAGCTTTGCCACACATACTTGTTCTTGCACTCAGCCGAGCAGAAATGGACGGCATTTCGTTCACTGGCCCGCTGCTCATCCCACTTACCGAGCAGGTTGATGGTGTATTTCATGACCCTCCCTGGCTTCCCTGAGCCTTCGAAGCCCAGCAGCCAGCCTTCGGCATCGCCCTTTTGCTTGCCGCAGGTTTTACAGAAGTATTCCATCGTAAGCGCTCCGCTTCCCGGGGACCTTGTACCTTCCGGGAAGGCTCATACCCGCGGCCTTCACCTCAAGGGTCTCCCGACACTCTGCTAAAGAAGTTCTATCTTATGCGGTTCGCCTCCGTTCCGCGTGCGCCCGTTCCACGTAGTGGCCGGTTCGCAGATCAACCCGCACGCTTTCTCCGGGAGCAATGAAGAGCGGAACACGGATCACGAGACCATTGTCGAGCCTGGCTTCCTTCCAGGCGCTATCTTGTTGGGAACGCGTGGCCGGCACCGTGTCCAAAACACGGGCTTCCATGATGTCCGGCAGGACGGCGCTGATGGGCTCGCCCTCAAAGAACTCCACCGGTACTTCCATCCCGGCTTGGAGAAACTGGCCGGCCGGCCCCAGCATCTCGTCGGATACCTCGATCTGTTCGTAGGTGTTGGGATTCATGAAGGTACAGGTGCTCCCCTGGCGAAACAGAAATTCCATGAGTTGCCGCTCCACGTGCAGCTCTTCCACTCGTTCCAGCGGGCGGAGATGCGGTTCCGACATTCGTCCGCTGCGCACGTTACTCAACTTGGCCTTGACCACACCGCCGAGCTTTGCCGCTCCCGCGCGGCTCTCCACTTCGAGAACTCTGTAAATCTGGCCCTCCATTCGGATGACCATTCCTGCCTTCAATTCGGAGGCGACCAACATAGGAATCCTCCTCAGTAGCAAATTCCGCCCGGTTTCTTATCCTTCACCATGGCCCATTTTTACAGTAGCCAGTTCAGACCCATTCTGTCTGTGACTAATGGAGTCTTCCGATCGTCTGTTCAGCAGCCTCCAATATCTTGCCGTCCTTAGCCACCCGGGTGAGGGTGTTGATGTCGTCGAACAGTGGCCGGTCCTGTTCAAGTTTCTTCACGTGACTGCGGACAACCTGGTACGCCGCCTCCGAGGCAGGCGAGGGTTTGACCGGCGCCCGCAGATCGAAGGCCTGAGCAGCCGCCATCAGTTCGATCGCGGCAACGTGCCATGCGTTCTCCAGAATCTGCCGCGTTTTGATGGCCGTGGTCATGCTCATGGAGACAAAGTCCTCCTGGTCGGCCGCTGCTGGTATGGAACCGGTCGCCGCAGGGTGACTCAGCACGCGGTTCTCACACACCAACGCTCCAGCGGTGTACTGGGAGAGCATGAGGCCTGAGAACATTCCAGCGCCTTTGGTCAGGAAAGCGGGCAGCCCCATCGACAAATGAGGATTCATGAGCCGGTTCAGTCGGCGCTCGGAGAGAGCTGCTGCCGTGGTCACCGACATGCCGACCAGTTCGAGCGCGAACGCCAGCGGAGTGCCCTGGAAGTTGGCGCCCGTGAGTACCAGATCTTCGTCCGGGAAGAAAACCGGATTGTCGGCAGCGTGGTTGAGTTCGATCTCGAGCATGTATCGACTCCACTGGAATGCGTCTTTGGCAGCGCCGATGACTTGCGGGCTGGACCGGAGCGAGTAGGCGTCCTGTACTTTCTTGCCGGGTCGCTTGAGGAGTTCGGATCCCACGGTCAGCCTGCGGATGTTCTCGGCGCATGCCTGCGCTCCCGGATAACCGCGCACGTGGTGAATGCGCGGATCGTAAGCGGTCATGTTGGCGTTGAGGGCTTCCAGAGTCATCGCCAGTATGACTTCCTGCGTCTTGAGCCACCGTTCCGCATCGTAGAGTTCCAGGCAGCCCATACCGGTCGTGAGATCGGAGCCGTTGATGGTGGCCAAGCCATCCCGTTCGCGGAACGCGATCGGCGCAATGCCGGCGGCTGCCAGTCCCTCTTTCGCCGGCAACCGATTTCCCTTGTAGAACACCTCGCCCTCGCCCATGAGCGTGAGGGCCATCTGCGCCATCGGGGAGAGATCGCCGCAAGCGCCCACCGAGCCCTTCTGGCACACCACCGGGGTGACGCCCTTGTTAAGCATCGCAATCTGGATTTCGACGACCTCGCGGCGAATTCCGGAATGACCCCAGCAATGCGTGTTCAGGCGTGAAAGCATGCCCGCGCGCACGTCTTCCTCGGCGCAAGGTTCTCCACAGCCCGCGGCATGGGAGTAGAGCAGGTATTTCTGGAATTGCTCGGCCTGTGCTGGAGTCAGCACGACTTCCGAGAGTTCGCCAATACCAGTATTGACCCCGTACATGATTTCGCGGGCACGAATCTTCCGCTCGAGCAGGTCCCGGCACTTGGTGATCCGTGCGACCGCGTCCGGGTGCAACTGGATGGACTGACGATGGCGAGCAACGGCAGCGACATCCTCAATCTTCAACGAATGCCCGTCCAACACCAGACTGATTCGTGCTTGGTTCGACCGCACTTCGTCCAGCACAACCGCCATACCGTACCCCCGCAGAACGTAGTCAATCTCTCATCTCGAAAATATTGCGCTTGTTCACAACCGGGAAGGACATGGGTCACCCCATGCCGTGATCCCCGGGTCTTGTAGCGCCGGCACCTTGCCGGCTGTCGCGAGGGCAAGGGCCCTCGCAGATGGGGGTGGGGCGCCCCCCCCGACAGCCGCCGAGGGCGGCGCTGCGTCTTGCCGTTGCGCCTCGAGTTCCAAGAATTCGACGATCTCAACAAAGGCAATGAGCCTCTGAATTGCGCCGGTCTGAGGTTTCAGTGCATCACCAGTTCTGCCTCGGGCTGTGTCTCCGGTTCTTGCTTCTCTGACGCTAGGTCCGGACCACGCATTGCGTCTGTGGAAGGGGAACCTGCGGGCGAGAAAGTTCGTCGCGAGTATCGCAGGAGCAGCAGAAACGGCAACATCACCAGAAAGATGATCCCCATGACCCAAAATGCCTCGACGAACGAAAGCATGGCGGCGTGTGCCTGCACCATTCCGTAAGTCGCTGCCAGCGCTTTCCGGTGAGCGGCAACGGCGTCGAGGCCATGGGAGTGAAACCACCCCTGCATGCCCGCAATCATGGTTTGTGCTTTCAGATTTCCCGGCGTGATGTTTCCCACCAGACGTGATTGGTGGAACTGCGTGCGCCGAGCGAGAAACGTGGTCATGATGGCAATGCCGAAGCTGCCGCCGATATTGCGCATCAGGTTGAAGATGCTGGTGGCGTTTCCCATCTTCTCTTTGGAGACGCTGGACATGCTCAGGGCCATGAGCGGGATAAACAAGCAAGCCAGCGCAACACCCTGCAACACTTGCGGCCAGAAAATGTCCCAGTACCCCGCATTCAGGTTCAGGTGGGATAAATCGAACATGGTGATGGCCCCCAGGATGAGACCGACCACGATGATCCGGCGCGGGTCGATCTTGCTGGTTAAGTATCCGGTCAAAGGCATGGTGACCAGGGAGCCGATGCCGCGCGGAGACAAGGCGAGTCCCGCATTGTAGGCGGGATATCCCAGCAGCGTTTGAACATAAATGGGGAGCAGGACCAGGCTGGCATAGAGCACAAACCCGAGCTGCGTGATCAGAAAAACTCCAGCGCTGAAGGAACGATTGGCAAGGGCGCGAAGATCGACAATGGGCTCTTTCACCATCAACTCGCGGATCACCAGCGACACCAGGCCAACCACGCTGAGAGTGGCAAAGAAGCGGATGTAGTCGGAAGAGAACCAGTCCTTCCTCTGGCCCGTATCGAGAACCACCTGGAGTGTGCCCAGTCCGAGCGCCAGCAACCCGATTCCCCACAGATCGATGCGCCCCGCGCCGCGCCGGATATAGGGAGGATCGAAGACGAACCGGTGGATCATCGCGACCGAGAAAACTCCCACCGGAAGATTCAGATAGAAGATCCAGCGCCAGGAGTAGTTGTCCGTGATCCACCCGCCCAGGGTCGGGCCAAGAATGGGTGCGAGCAGGATGCCGATGCCGAAGGCAGCCATGGCGTGTCCGTGCTTTTCTCGCGGGAAAGTTTCCAGAAGAATGGCTTGCGCAAGCGGCTGGAGCCCTCCGCCCGTCAGCCCTTGCAGCACACGGAAGAAAATGAGGCTGGGGAGACTGGTCGCAAACCCGCACAACAGGGAAGTAACGGTGAAGCCGCTAACGCAGATCAGAAGCAGCTTTTTGCGCCCCAGGTAACGGGCCAGCCAGCCCGACATGGGCAGAATAATGGCGTTCGCAACCAGGTAGGACGTGACCACCCAGGTGCCTTCTTCAACCGTCGCCGCCAGATTGCCGGCAATATGCGGAATCGAGACGTTGACGACGGTGGTGTCGAGCAACTCCATGAACGTCGCCATCATGACCGAGATGGTGACAATCCACGGATTCACGTGCCGATGCGCGGAGCCGTCCACGAGTGCCCATCGGGTCCGACCGGGTGGACCACTCTGCAATCTAGCGCCTCAGGCTCCAGGATGCTGTGACCGGAATCACCTCAGACCGGACGGTTCACCATGCCCGCTTCACTTCCCAATCAGGCAGTACGCACCAATCTTCTCGGCGTCTTCTGGCTTGGCCGGATCCCCTCGATAGATCTCAACGTTCTTGCAGTCGTACATCCCGTAGTTTTCGGGGAGTTCAACCATCAGGTAATCCCCGCTCTGCAGAACTTTGCAGCTGCTCGTTCCCTCGTTGCACTGCAGATCAAGAGATTTCCCGTTCTTCTGGATGTGAACAATGACAACCCCCGTTACAACCACGGAGCCTTTCACCTTGACCGGCGTCTTCTCCTGCGCGAACGCTGGTTCAGCAGCCAGGATGGCGAACGCGGCAGCCAATACGGCTAACAGAGATACGGTCTTTTTCATAAGTGCCTCCCATGTGCGAAGGCTCTTCCAGCCCAATGTCTATTTTCCGACTTGGGGCGGTCCTCTGTCTGTGATCTGTGAGCAGCAGTAGAGTGCGGGGATCTGGGTTTCCGGCACTCGGAGTAATAGGCAGGAAGGATGAGCTGTGTAGCGCGGGCACTCCTGCCCGCGTGCGTGCAGCGAATCCGCAGTCAGCGCGGGCAAAGCCTGCCCTGAGCGAAGTCGAAGGGAGTGCCCGCGCTACACATTCCAGATGTGACTACCTCGCCGGCGGCACTTCGAGCGGCGACCGGAGCTTGAAGCTGACTGCAGCTTCCGCGGGCAACACGATGTCCTTGTTGCCGGTAAATGCGGCCCCGCCGGTACCGGCTCCGCCGCCCGCGACCGCTCCGATGGCAGCGCCCTTGCCGCCGCCGGCCAAGCCACCAATCAGCGCGCCCACAGCCGCGCCCCCGCCGGCCAGCACCGCGGTCCGCTTGCCCTTGCCTTTTTCGGTTCGAGTCACCGCCGACGTCTCAATCGACTTCTCTCTGCCGTTCACGGTGATCGAGCTCAATTTCAACTCCAGCACCGCGCCGCCCTTGAATCTTCCCAGCGGCTTTGCATCGACCACCACGCCGCGCGCGGCCGCGCCTGCCGGAATCACCGTGTAGCCATCGATCTCAACCGGTGAAGACAAGGTTGCGCTGAACGACTGGCCGGTCTCGCTGATCTTCGATCCCACCGCTTCTCTCAACCTCACCGTCAGCGTGGTGCCGGCTGGCACCACCGCCTGTGCCTCGGAAGCCTGCGTCTTTCCCGCTTCTCCGGTGGGCGCTGACGAACTTCCACCCGCGGCCCCCGACGGTGTCTGATCCGCGGGATTGGCTGCCGAGTCACTCGAGGGCTTCGAGCAGGCCACGAGCGTCAGGAGCAACAAAAATGATAGGACAAACACCCATCTACGAGTACGCATATTTCTTTCCCTCCCAATAGAAACTGGCCAAGCCAAACTGTATCGAAAGAGAACAGCGTGTGCAAACTCATCGGGGCAGACTCTGCGCTGATCGCGGCCAGGGCACACGGATAATCGTTCCTCAGCGTTCGGTGTGCCCTGTTTGTTCCACCACAAGAGAGCGGCGTTTCCTGTGACTCAGGTAAAGGACGTCAGCAGGACCAGATAAGTTCTAAGCTTTCTGCTCCGTAAACAGATTCAGCACTTCATTTTCCGCAGCCCTTTGCGGTTGCTCCGGCGCAGCGGGCGTGTCCGTTTTCGTGTTCGGCCCGGCGCTACTCGCGACCTTTTCGGGGGCCTTTTCCCCTTGCAGAAATTTTGTCGAATTCAGCAGGGGACGCCCCAACGACGCGTTGTAACTCGTCCACGGACCTTCTAACTCTGCTTCGCGCGCAAAATGGGCCCGCATCGCTTCCATCTTCGAATCCAGATCGTCCAGATAGTGCAGCATCAGCGCCTCCGGAAACATCGGAAGCTTGGGCGATCCAAAGTCATACTGGCCGTGATGGCTGATGATCAGATGTTCGAGCAGTGTCTTCAACTCAGCGGGGAACCCCGGTAGTTTCTCCAGCTTGGCCTGCAGCATCTCAAGCTCGATGATCATGTGCCCGAGAAGCTGGCCGCGCGTAGTGTACGAAAACGAGCGGTTGTACGTTAGTTCCTGAATCTTGCCGATGTCGTGCAGGAACGCTCCCGTCAGCAGCAGATCGCGGTTGACCTGGGGATAATTCTGGCAGATCAGGTCGCAGGACCGGAACAGCGAAACTACGTGATCCAGCAGCCCGCCGATGTAGGCGTGATGAAGAGTTTTGGCCGCCGGAGCGTTGCGGTAGCGCTCGGCAATCTCCGGGTCGGCCATGAATAACTCCACCAGCGATTTCAAATGAGGATTCTTGAGGGTGCCTACGAAATCGGCCAATGCCCGCCAGAGTTCGCCGATGTCTTTCGTGGTCTTGGGAAGATAGTCGGAGAAATCAATCTCGCCTTCTTCCATGCGCCGCAGCTTGTGGATGGTGAGCTGAAAACGGTTCTTGTACTTGTTGATCAGGCCTTTGATCTTGAGGAAGTCGTCCTGCTCGAACGCGTCGAGAAATTCCTCGACGTTGTCCCACATCTTGGCTTCGATCTGCCCCGTGCGGTCGCCCAGCGTCAGGGCCAGGTAAGGCTCGCCATTCTTTTTCGGCTTCACCTGCTTCGACACCACCACGAAGCTCGAGGTGATTACCTTGTTTTCCTGCTGGGAACATTCGGAGATGAAGAACTCTTTCATGAGCCTCCGCGAATCAGCGTTTCGTTTTGGAAGGCGGGCGCGCGCCTGCGCCGTTCGGTGCCCCCACGCTCGAGCACTGCCAAGATTAGCTTAAAAGACGCCCAGCTTCTTCTTCTTTTTGAGGTTTTTCGCCGTCACGTCCTTGGCCGTCGTCTCGATCGGCTTGGTCTGCTTGGCGCTCGCGCCGGAGTCAATGTATCCGGGCTTGATGTCGATGAATGCCTCTTCGCGCAAGGTGGTCAGATAGGCGCGCAGGGCGGGCTGCAGCCTCTGCATGTAGAGTGCATCCTGGATGCGTGGCTCCACTTCCTTCAGCGTGGGGACACCCGCTTCCTGGTGTTCCGTCACTTTGAGGATGACAAATCCCTGCTTGGTGCGGATCACGTCGGTGATTTCAGCGGCCTTCATGGCGAATACTTTGTCTTCCAGTTCCTTCGCGAGCACGCCGCGCTTGAAATAGCTCAGGTCTCCGCCGTCTTTCGCCGACGGCCCATCGGAATGTTTCTTCGCCAGATCCTCAAAACTTGCGCCCTTGTGCAGTTGTTCCAGCAATTCCTGCGCCTTGGCCTCGGCCGCGGCCAGCGCAGCATCCGTCTCGGCCTGTGAGGGGGGCTGCGGTTTTCCGTCGGGACCGTTGGTTGCGGGGGGCGTCTTGGGCGCGATCAGAATTTCGCTCAGCCGGACCTGCTCGGGCTGCTGCATCTCGTCTTTGTGTTCGTTGTAAAACTTCAGCTCGTCATCCTTGTTCATGGCGAGGTGCGAACCCACTTCCTGTCCGATCACGCGCTGCGTGATGATCTGGTTCCGCAAGTTCTGCTTGAATTCTTCGTAGGACGCGCCCTGCGCCTCCGCCGCTTTCTCCAACTCTTCCATGGTTCCCAGGTTCATCTGCTTGCGCATTTCGTCGAGCCGCTTGATCAGTTCCGTGTCGCCGGTGATGCCCAGATCCTTGCCCTTCTGCAGCAGGAGTTGCTGGTCGATCAGGTCGCGCAGAATGTCGCGCTGCTTTTCGGCGAAAACGCGATCGGCGTTGGTGCGTTCCTGCTGCTGGATTTCCTGTTTCAGCTGGTCGCGGCTGCGGACGTATTCCGAGCGCGTTACGATCTGGTTATTGATACGCGCGATAATCTCTTCGACCACCGTGTCCGCCGGCAGCAGCGACGGTAGCAGGAGCGCGCAGGCAACGGTCAGCAGCAGGATCCGCTTCATGTTCTTCATTCAGAGGCTCGCTTAAAACCTGGGTAAAACCCGGAGGTGAATTGTTTTCATTTATTTTACGCCGGCAAAGCCGGGGGAGCCAATCGGGGGCGCGGCTAGTTTCCGCGCGTCAGCGTGAGGGCGGTCACGTCGTTGTGCTTCGGAGCTTTACACATAAAGTCCTGTACCCGCTCCAGGATGCTCTGGGAAAGATCTTTGGCGGAGCCAGTAGTCGCCTGCATGACGATCTTCACGCCAGCCAGACCAAACTCTTCCCGGCGGCACTCCGCTTCCACCACTCCCCGTGAGACGATCGCCAGCGAAGACTGCGGGCCCACGCCGACGATGCGGGCGTCGGTGGGCGCCAGTGCGAACAGGCCGAGCGGCAAGCCGGTGGCGGGTAACTCCACCACGCTCGAGTCATCGCGCAGCAGGCCGGGCGTATGGCCCGCGTTCACGTAGCACAAGGTGCCGAGTTCCTCGTTGTAGCACCCCGCGAAGGCCGGGCAGCTGCGCACCCCGCCGGCGGCGCGCATGATCTCCAGATTCAGACGCCGGGCCAGTTCGACCATCGCGTCGGATTCGTTCAGTTCCTCGGCGGAAAGAAGCTCTTCGCCAGCCGACCGGAAGCAGGCCTGTGCAGCCTTCCGGACGGCTTGGCTGGTCTCGCGCTTGCCTGCCACATCCAGCAGCCCAAAAAGAAACCGGGTGGGGCTGACGCGTGCAAAATCATGGAAATCTCCACCGGCACACGAAGAAAAATACGCGACCGCCATGTCCGCGCCCTGGAGAGAAGGGCTGTCGGCCTGGACGATCTGGGGGACGACCTCTTCGGATCGCCCAAGGACTCTTGAGAGCAGGCGCCGCATTTGGGGCGAAGTTAGCACAAACTGGCGGGCAGGGCAATGACGTGCTCCTGACGTACTCAGAGGTTGGATGAGCTGCCTGCTTTTCGCGGACAGGAGTGTCCGCGCCACACTTATTCGCCGTACTTATCTTTCAGCCAGCGGGTCATTTCGTCGTGGAGTTGGCGGTAGTCGGAGTGAATGGTTGCGCGGAGCGCGGACTCGGTCGAACTGCCTTGGGAGAGGCGTTCCAGGATACGCGGGATCTCACTCACGCCATAGCTGTCGCGGATGTATTCGGCCGTTGCCAGGGACTCGGCATAGGCTGCGGCCGCTTCGGCGGTAGAAAAGCTCATGAAGCTGCCTTCGAGAACGTTGTAAGGAATTTCGTTCCCGGAAGCGAAGAGCTGGGCGAGTGGACGACCGTAGGAGGCGCTCGATCGGCCTTCTTCAACCTGAGCGATGCCTTCGTTGAGCCAGGTGGGGCAGCGGCCCGCGGACATCTGCGAGACGAACGAGTGGGTCAGTTCGTGCTTGAGGATGCGTGCGAGTTCCGACGTCATGCTGGTGATACCGCTGATGGGGATGCGCAGCTTGCCATCGTTGAGGGCGCCGGTCCATGCCGGTGCGCGGGTGACGTCAAAGAACGTCTGCTGGGTGTACAGCGTAACGGCGATGTTGTTGCGGGGCGAGTAGCCGAGATCACGCACCAGATCGTCGTACGCCGATTCCAGCGTGGCCAGCAGGTCATGACGGAAGGCCTCCGACGTCTCCTTCCCTTCAAAGTGCAGGTTGAAGTGGCTGCTCTCGTTTTGTAAGAAGTTGGATTCGGCGCTGGATTCGCGTTCGGCGCGGGCCAGGTACTGGCGGACGGTGGCGTCGGGCCTGAGCTTCAGGGACTCTTTCCAGGAGCGAATGGCGTCGGGCGTATGATCGCTGGCAAACTGGACAAAGCCGAGCATGGCCAGCGCATCGGGCGAATCGGGGGCTACACGGGCGGCTCGTTCGGCATAGGACAGAGCTTCGGCCGCGTGGCCGGTGCGCAAGAGGCAAGCAGAGTAGTAGACCAGCAGGGTAGAGTTGTTGGGCTGCATGTGCAGCGCGGACTCGAAATAGTGCCTGGCCTGCGGGAAATTCCCGCGATCGGTCTCGTTCTTACCGGCGAGAAAGTATGCGGTCGCAAGGATTTCGGAATTACTTTCCCGTTCGAGGCTGGCGAGGGCCTCCGTGTCGACCTTGCCGTCGTGCACGACCTTCGCGGCCACATCAGCTTCGTGGGTGAAGGTGGGCGTGGGCGGAGTAATTTCGGGGAGATCGGCGGAGCGGCCCGCGCCGGAGCGCACCGGGGCCACCCCTCCAGCGTCGATTCGTTCGACCGAAGAAGCTGGGATAGCGTAGGAATCGTCGCCCACGTCATACTCAACGCGATCTTTGGTTTGGCGGACCTGATCGGCCCAGAGGGTGCGTCCGTTCTTGAGATGAATGACGTCGGCGGAGGCCGTCAGCGCCAAAAGCACTAGAATTGGGATCGATAGGGCTCGCACTGGGCTGATTCTAGCAACGGAGTGGAGGGCTTACGTAGATGACCAAGGTACTGGTTCGGTCGCGGCTGAGATGGCTGATAGCCGGTTGCCTATGGGGCGCGCTGGCGCATGCGCAGCCCTCAACCGCGACTCCAAACTGCCCGCCAACGACCGCGGCTCTCTACTCGCGCATTGGCTCGGTGGGGCTGGATGAGCGGCGTGTATACCGGGTGCGGGCGGCCACCATTGACCGGCCGAATCTCCATCTTGATTTCGACGATGGCACGCTGGCTTTCACCGAGGACATCTGCGGGCGGATTACGGGCGCGTACTTCGAGGGGGAGGGGGAGATCCGGCTGCGTCCACCGAACCGAGTGGAGCGCGAGTCGATGGCCCTGTTCACGGGGATGGCGATCCTGGATGAGCAGTTTACCTCGGCCTATCTGCGTTTCAACGACGACACGGCGGCGGCGTTGCGGCCCTTCCTGTCCCCGGCGGCGGAGGCGAGCGACTTCGTCAAGCAGTGGAACGAGGTGAGCCGGAATCTGGCGGCCGGGGATGCGCTGCGCTTGCTGGTGGATTTCAGCCATTTTCTCCCGACCCCGGAGGGAAGGGAGCCCACCCGGGAATTCCCGGGGTTTTTGCGCGCGCATCTGCTGGGCGGAAAGCTCGGGGCCTTTGAGGTGTTTTGGGACGGCGCCAATGCGGAACCAGTGTGGGCAGGGCAGCCGCGCACAAAAGACGACGCCGTGTTTTTCGATACTTGGACTTCCTTTGTGCCCAACGCCGCGGCCGGGGAAGCTTCGCCAACAGCCGGAGATGTTTCGGTCGTGGCAATGCGGATTCGGGCCTCGGTGCAGCCGCCCAGGCGATTGCAGGCATCAACGGAGATCGATCTGCGAGTGCGGAGTGGAGGACAGCGGACGGTGGTATTTGAGCTGTCGCGTTATCTGAGAGTCGATCATGTGGACCAGGAAGGGATGTCGGTTGACTTTCTTCAGAACGAGCCGATCGAGGGAACGCACCTGCGACGCAAAGGGAACGATCTGGTGGCGCTCGTGTTTCCCGCTCCGCTGGCAGCCGGACAATCGTTGAAACTGCATTTCACCTATGCTGGGGACGTTCTATCGGACGCGGGTGAGGGATTGCTGTATGTGGGCGAGCGGGGTACATGGTATCCAAGCTTCGGTTTGAGTCCGGCGCAGTTCGACTTGGAGTTTCGTTATCCGGCTCCGTGGACGCTGATTGCCACGGGCAAAAAGATCTCGGGTGCGAGCGAGGAGGACCAGACGGAGGAGACGGGCGGGGAGCGAGTCTCGCATTGGGTTTCCGAGCGGCCCATTGCGGTCGCCGGATTCAACCTGGGCCGGTACGTGCGCGCGGACGCGAAAGCGGGTGACGTTCTCGTCGAAGCCTACGGCACCCGGGGAGTCGAGCGATCGTTTCCGAAGGCACCGGTAGAGATGATTGTGCCGCCTTTTCCCGGCGCGGAGCCGCGCGGGCTGGTCCGGGAACCGATTGTGATAGTGCCACCCCCTCCCTCACCGGCGCGGAATGTACAAGCCGTGGCCGACCAGGCCTCGAAGGCGATCGAAAGTTTTTCGGCGTGGTTCGGACCCTACCCGTATGGTTCGCTGGCGCTTACGCAAATGCCTGGGAACGTGAGCCAGGGCTGGCCGGGGCTGGTGTTTCTTTCGAGTTTCGCTTTTCTCAGCCCGCAAGAGCAGGCCGACTTGAAACTTGATCCCGTGATGCGCCTGCTCAGCAGCCAAGTGCTGGCGCATGAGACGGCGCATCAATGGTGGGGGAATCTGGTGCTGTGGAAGAGTTATCGGGACCAATGGTTTGCGGAAGGCCTGGCGAACTACTCGGCCCTGCTCGTGCTGGAGCAAAAAAGTCCGGCGCAGTTCCGGCAGGTTCTGGAGAAGTATCGCAGCGACCTGTTAAGCAAGAACAAGGACGGAGAACTGCTGCGCACGGCGGGACCGGTGACGCTGGGGCAGCGGCTGATTTCGTCGCATTTCCCGGGAGGGTATGACGCGATCAGCTACGAGCGAGGGACGTGGCTATTCCACATGCTGCGGTCGATGTTGCGCGACAGCGAAGGCGCAACTCATTCCCGGAACCGAAAAACCAATCCGGAGGAGCCGTTTTTCCGCGCTCTGCGGAAAGTAAGGGAGCAGTACGCCGGCAAGAGCATCAGCACAAAGGAGTTGATGCAGGTTCTCGGAGAGGAACTGCCCCGCCCACTTTGGTACGAGAATCGTCACACCCTGGACTGGTTTGTGGATGGGTGGATCAACGGAACCGCGATGCCGGGGCTGGCAACGCGAGATGTCCGAATCACGCAAAAAGAGAAAGGGGCGGTTGCTTCTGGTGTGATCGTACAAAAGGACGCGCCTGAAGATCTGGTGACGGCCGTTCCCGTATATGCGATGACGAGTGGTAACTCCTTGGTATTTCTGGGCGAAGTATTGGCGGACGGGGCGGAGACATCCTTTCGGCTGAACGCGCCGAGCGATGCGAAGAAGATCGTGCTCGATCCCAAGCAGACGATTCTCGCCACGCTGAAGTAGTTTCCGAACAGTAGAGACCTTGGTGCGACACGCCCGATCTCTTGTGAGGGCGGCGCGGGCGTGGGATTGCACATCGAAAAGAGTCGTTTCGAACCTAGGCTGGCCGGGAGGATCGTATGACTCTTCAACCGTGTGGATGTCCGAACGCGCGCAGTGAGAGGCGGAGGATTCTCCTGGTGGAAGACGAGCCTTTCGTGCGCGAGGCGACCTGCAGCATTCTGCAGAATGCGGGATTTGAAGTATTGCCGGCAGAGGACGCGCGCGAGGCCATGAAGGTGTACGAGGAGTGCGGGCACAGAGTCGATCTGGTGATGACCGATATGGTGCTGCCGGGCCGCACGGGACAGCAACTGGGGCAGGACGTGCGGGAGCGTTCTCCGGAGGTAGCGGTGCTGGTGACGTCGGGGTATGGTGAGGCGGAATACGAGACGGAGTCGCCCGAAGCGCGCACGTATTTTCTGGCCAAGCCGTATTCGCGGCGCTCACTGGTGGAGAAGATCGAGATGATATTGGAGGCGGGTCCGATGCAGCGGGCGGCGACGCAGGCGAGCTAGAGGGTAATTCGGTTTCAGAGTTGGCATCTTGTTATAAATTCCCCAAGTTCGTGGCATAAATCCACACACTGTCATCCTGAGCGAAGCGAAGGACCTATGTATTTCTCGCGAATCTCCGGGGCACGACACTAGTGAGGTTTGCGATAGCCGAGAGCAGAAAGAATCTGTCTGGGAATTTCAGGAAGCGGGACGACGCGTTTGAGGACTCCCAGTTCTGCACAAGTGCGGGGCATGCCGTAAACCGCGCAAGTGGCTTCGTCCTGGCCGACCGTGAGTCCGCCCTCCTTGAAAATGGCTTGCATTCCGAGGGCACCGTCGCCGCCCATGCCGGTCAGGATGACACCCATAGCGTTAGCGCCAAAGACTTCCGCAACGGAAAGCATCATGACGTCGACGGACGGGATGTGGACGACGTCGCTGGGGGTGGAAGAGATCTGCAAAACCACCTCGGCGGGAGAGCGACGGCGAACGGTGAGGTGTTGTCCGGCAGGAGCCAGGTAGACGTGGCCGC
>JAIQFZ010000197.1 GCA_020073015.1 Terriglobia bacterium
CACCACCACATGGGCAATCGCGGCGTTATCTGTGCCCACGCCTTCCGGGGTTTTCGCCTTGATGCCGACGCAATCTCCGGGAATTCCGCAGAGTTCGGCCACGTGTTTGCGAATCGCATCGGCGTGAGGGCCGATTTTGGGCGCGGCCAGAACCAGCGTCGAATCCAGGTTGACCAACTCATAGCCTGCCGCTGCCACCCGTTTCAGAGCTTCGCGCAGGAAGACAGCAGAGTCGGCGCCCTTCCACTGCGGATCTGAGGGTGGGAACAGCGATCCGATGTCGGGCCCGGCAATAGCCCCGAGCAGCGCGTCGGTGATGGCGTGCAGCAGAACATCGCCGTCGGAGTGACCGCCGAGCCCTTTGTCGTGAGCCAGCGTGACGCCTCCGATGATGAGCGGAATGCCGGACTTGAACTCATGTGAGTCCCAACCGTAGCCGATGCGCATTTCTGGAAACTTGCCACTCGCTACTCGCTACCCACCACTCGACTTCAAGTAAAACTCAGCCAGTTCCATATCGGCTGGCGTGGTGATCTTGATATTTCTTGGCGAGCCCATCACGACCGCGACGGGTTGTCCAGCGCGCTCGATCAGCGATGCTTCGTCGGTACCTAAGAAGCCGTCGGCGGCGCCATCGTCGAACGCCTTCTTCAATAGGCTATAGCGGAAGCCTTGCGGCGTCTGCGCCATGACCACGCCTTCGCGCGGGATGGTGGATGTGATCAGGGCGCCAGTGGCGGTGCGGTCGACCTGTTTCACGGTGTCCACCGCCGGCCAGCCGGCGATGGCTGCGCCGTGCTTCTGCGCGGCATTAATCACCTCGCTGATGATTTCTGGCGTGACGAACGGTCGCACCGCATCGTGCACCAGGATGATGTCGTCGGGATCGGCTGCCACTGCCGCCAGCGCGTTTGCCACCGAGTTCTGGCGATGCTCGCCACCCTCGACGATTTGCAGCCGCTTGCCGAGGATTTCCGGAAATTGCTTTTCGAGCTGCGTGCGGAAAGCCGCAATTTCGTCCTTCCGCAGAGCAACGATGATTTCATACACCTCGGGCGTGGCAGCGAACTTGCGCAGTGTCCGGACAAGAATCGGCACACCGCCGAGTTCCTTGAACTGCTTGGAAGGCGACTTCTTGTGGGCCTTGGCGGCCGAAAGGGGAGCCATGCGCGTGCCCAATCCCGCGGCCGGAACGATGACAAAAACCTTCATAGGGGCGATCAGTATAGTACAGGCTCTTGGCTTTCGGCCTTAGGCTTTAGGAATTCGCGAGAACGTCCGTCAGAATGCGCTAGTTGAGGACCGAGCGCCTAAGGCCCAAAGTCTAAAGCCTAATCTTGCGGACGATCGACCAGCGGCGCGGGTTTCTTCAAGTCCGGGCTCGAGCCGTCGGCTCCACTGGCTGGGGCTGCGGGCGGCGCAGAGGACGGACTCCTGGTGTCGTGACGGCTGGCAGCGCGCTCGTCCCACTTGCCGAAGATCATCTTGCCCGCAGTCGTCTGCAAGACCGAGGTGACCGCGATGTCGATGGTTTTACCGATCATCTTGCGGGCGTTGTCGACCACCACCATGGTGCCGTCATCGAGATAGGCGACGCCTTGGTTGTATTCCTTGCCTTCCTTCAAGATGAAGACGCGCATAGCCTCGCCCGGCAGCACGATCGGCTTGAGGGAATTCGCGAGTTCGTTGATATTCAGCACTTCCACGCCTTGCAGTTGCGCGACCTTGTTCAAGTTGAAGTCGTTGGTAATGATCTTTCCTTCATAGACCTTCGCGAGTTCGATCAGTTTCATATCCACTTCGCGGACGGTGGGGAAATCGTCTTCGACGATCTGGATTTGCAGCGACGCCGTCTTCTGCAGGCGCTGCAGGATGTCGAGGCCGCGGCGGCCACGGTTGCGCTTGAGCGAGTCGGCGGAGTCGGCCACCAGTTGCAGTTCGCGCAAGACGAATTGCGGGATCACGATGACGCCGTCGAGAAATCCGGTTTCGGCGATATCCGCGATGCGGCCGTCGATGATGACGCTGGTGTCGAGGATCTTGTAGCTTTTCTTACCCTGCTTTTCGCCGCCGAAAATCCCGCCGAGCGCCGACAGATTCAGTAAGTCACCCTTGTTCGCCCCGACTGCGAGTCCAACGTAGGCCATGACCATCATGACCAGGATCTGCAGGAAACTCTGGGTGTGGCTCTGCGGGATGCTGTTGCGGATCACGAGCGCGAACAGGTAGGCGCCGACAATGCCGAGCACGCTGCCGATGGCGGAGCCAATCAGGCGCTTCAGACTCATCACACGGAGCCGCCATTCGAACACGACGATGGCTACGCCGATGAGAAGGCCGACGCCTGCGTCCAGGTTAGAGGGCAGGCCGAATGGCTGAATCAGATAACAGACGAGACCGACGATCAGGACAAATAGAAGACGGATGAGTACAACGTCCACCTAGGAACCCTCCCCAGGGCAAGCGCGCTGCGCGAACGATGCCTGCCCCCACGCCAGTCTCTCAGGGCGAATGAAGTAAGACCCGTGAGCCAGCGTTCTATTCGCAGAGCGGTATGAGAGTGAAGAATTCGTGCTCCGCGCCCGGTCAGTGCCGAGTGTTCCGCCAAAAGTACAGGCTGAAGTATATACCCGGGGCGAAGGCGGGGCTAGAAGCAGATATTGGCCATTAGCCTTTAGCGGAAATGAGTCAGTTCGCGCCGCCCACGGCCTTGCTGATCGCCGCTTCCGCCATCGGTGCCATCAACTTGTATCCGGCCTGGTTCGGGTGCAGGCCGTCATCGGCCAGTTCCTTCCTAAGCAACCCGTTCTTATCGACCATGGCGCTGAAATAGTCGAGATATACGCAGCGGTGGGCAGCGCAGTACGTCTTCAGCCAGCGATTCAATTCGACGATCTTCTCGGGCGAGCGCTGCGCGAAAAACTCCTGCGCGTCCGAGGTGTAGTTGTGAACCGGGAGCACGGATGAAAACACTATGCCGATTCCATTTGCTCGTGCCAACTCGGCGAATGAGGTGTAGTTCGCCTCGATATCCTCAAGGCGCATGGGGCCGGTGTTGCCGGCGATGTCATTCGTGCCCGCCAGAATGACAACGGCTTTCGGTTGCAAGGCAATGACATCCTGCTGGAAACGCACCAGCATCTGCGCCGTCGTCTGTCCTGAGATGCCACGGTTCACGTATGGCTTCCCCGGGAAGTACTCCGGCAGCGGCCAGCCATCGGTGATGGAGTCTCCGTAGAATACGACGCGTTTTTCCTCGGGCGCCGGAGGCTTCAAACGCGCATTCTCGTCCCGGTAGCGGGCGAGCTCGCCAAAGTCGTTCATGTACAGGGACACGCGGGAATTCCGCCACTGCTCAAATGGCGTCGGGGCCGATGGCTTGGGAGTTGGCGCTTGCGCGAAAGCCGCAGCACCGAGACAGATCGTTGTAGCCATGATTGAAATGCGCCATTGATGTCGAGTCACGTGCGTCCTCCGATTGCCCATTTTCTTCACTCCGCACTTCCTCGGTGAGCGCAGCCGAGGTTCACTCGGCTTGGACGGCCGAGGGCAGCCGTCCCTACGCAAGATTACATGCCGTCGTAGTTCGGTCCGCCACCGCCCTCCGGCGGAACCCAGGTGATGATCTGGTACGGGTCCTGAATGTCGCAAGTTTTGCAGTGCACACAGTTTGCTGGATTCAGGCTGATGCGCTTACCGTTGGGCGCGGCCGTGTCGTCGACCATCTCGTAGACATTTGCCGGACAGAAATTCTGGCACGGACTGCCGAATTCTTTCACGCAGCGCTCGTTGCAGATGTTGGTGTCGTCAATGACGAGGTGGGCCGGCTGATCCTCCTCGTGCTTGGTGCCGGAGTGGTAGAGGTCGGTGAGCTTGTCGTAGGTGAGCTTGCCGTCACCCTTGGCGGGGCCGACCATGTGCGCTCTGGGCCCGCCGTCCGCGGGTAAACCCACGACTGCTTTCAGGTTCTCGTATCCGGGATGGGACGGTGCGCGATTGCGGAGGCCGCCGTCGAAGATATCCTGCAGCACAGTATTGACCATACCGGCGTACATGCCGTTCTTGAATCCCTGGTGGAAGTTTCGCACCGGCCAGAGTTCGTCTTTGATCCAGCTGGTTTCGACGCGACGCTGAAACTTGCCCAGTGTGGCTGCCGATGAATCGCCGTTCACCAGCGCTTCGAACGCCGTTTCGGCGGCAAGCATGCCGCTCTTGATAGCCAGGTGAATACCTTTCAGCCGCGCCGAATTCAGAAATCCGGCTGAGTCGCCGACGACCATCCAGCCATCTCCGCCGAGCGGCGGCAGTGACCACCACCCGCCGTAGGGAAGAGACTTCGCGCCGTAGCGGATCATCTTTCCGCCAGCGAGCAGACTGGCGATGAATGGATGCTGCTTGAAGGTCTGCAGAATATGCTGCGGATCGAGGCGCGGATCCTGGTAGTCGAGTCCAGTGACGAAGCCGAGCGAGACGATGTTGTCCTTCGACCCGTAGAGCCAGGCGCCGCCGTACTCTTTGGGCGTGAGCGGGTAGCCCATGGTGTAGATGACTTCGCCTGCCTTAATGCGCCCCGAGGGCACTTCCCACAACTCTTTTACGCCGACACCATAAGTTTGCGGGTTGCTGTCTTTCATCAGCTCGAATTTCTCTATGAGCTGCTTGGTCAGCGATCCGCGCGTGCCTTCCGCGAGAACGACGACCTTTGCTTTCACGTCATAGCCGGGCTCGAAATTCGATTTCTGCTGGTTCTGCTTATCGACTCCCTTGTCGTCGGTGCGCACGCCGGTGACGCGATTGCCGTCATAGAGAAGTTCGGAGCCGGCAAAGCCCGTGAAAATGGTGATGCCGGCCTCTTCGACTTTGCCGGCCAGCCACTTCACGAACTTGTTGATCGAGATGACGTAGTTGCCGTGATCCTTCATCGGCGGAGGCGTGATCGGGAGTTTGTGGTGTCCGGCTTTCGTCAGGAAGTACACACCTTCCTTGTGGACCTCAGCGTCGAGTGGAGCTTCTTTTTCGAATCCCGGCAGTAGTTCCTTCATCGAGCGCGGATCGAGCAACGCGCCGGAGAGACAGTGCTGCCCGGCTTCGCGGGCCTTTTCGAGCACGTAGATGTTTTCTTTCGAGAGCTGCGCTTCGGGATGGCGCGCGTTGTGGTCGTCGATAAGTTGCGAAAGGCGCAGCGCGCAGGCCATGCCCGCCGGGCCGCCGCCGACAATAACCACGTCGGCTGGCATCTCAGGATGTTCGATATTAGGGAGAGGTTTGCGGAAGATTAACATTTTGCACCTAGCCTTTAGCAGTTGGCTTGAGCCTCATGACCGCG
>JAIQFZ010000056.1 GCA_020073015.1 Terriglobia bacterium
AAAAACTCCCTTTTCGTCTCAAACAGCCAAAATTGGGGGGATAGAAAATGTCTACCCGACCCGAGAAGATCGATTGTGGGGCTTCCTGACGCGATTTTGTTTTTGCGAATTTCGCGGGTAGGAGTTTTTCAACAGCCACGCCTGTTTTCGTCAATCGTCGGGTCCGATTCCTGGTAACGCTACCACTCCGCTGCGGACAAGCCCATACTTATTCCCATTTTGACAACAAGAACGTAACAAAGGTCGTTTATCCTTCCGCTTTTTCCCCGTTTGCGCTATAAGAAGTAGTTATTTCGTTTTCAGGAGGAAGCCGTGCTCAAGCAAGTTACCGCAGAACTTCTCCTGCTCGCCCTTATGTTCTGTACCGCCGCAAAGACGGCCATGGCCGATGACCTCTCCAACGAGCGCGACAAGATGAAGATGATTCTGAATGTGGTGTCGAAGGAAGTGGCCAAGAATTTCTACGACGCTGACATGAAGGGACTGGACTGGAAAGCGCTGACCGATCAAGCGAAGCAGAAGATCGAGAAGGCGCAATCGGTGACCGACATGATGCGCGCTATCTTTATACTCGTGGAAAAGCTGCGGGATTCGCATACTAGGTTTCTCCCGCCGAGCCGCAACATCTCTTACCGCTTTGGCTTCAATGCAAAACCGATCGGGGATGAGATCCACGTGTATGAGGTTAAGGAAAAGGGTGCGGCGGAAGCGGCCGGGATCAAAGTGGGCGACCGGATTCTGGCGGTAAACGGATTTCGCGCCGATCGTTCCCTTTACGACCTGATGATGTGGGATTTCAAGGTTGTCTGCAATGCTCCATTTCTCGAACTGAAAATCCAAACCGACGAGGAAGCACCCCGAACGATTCACCTGGAAGCCAAGAAGAAGGTTGAACCTGTGGTTCTCGACTTTAGAGGGGATCGTGGTGACATCTGGGACCTCATCCGCGAATGGGGGTCGGACCAGCCCGGCTGGCACTACCGGGCGTTCAAGGACGGGATCGGCTATGCCCAGATTCGGGCTTTCGACTACGAGAGTGAAGATTTTTTTGTCGGTCTGATTGACAAGGCCGACGCCAAACGGGCCGTTGTCCTCGATCTCCGCAGCAACGGTGGAGGTGCCGTGGACACCCTGAAAGCATTTGCGGGTAACTTCGAAAGTGACCAGGTGGTAATGGGTGATATCAAGGGACGCAAGAAGGACGAGCAGTTGGTCATCAAACGACGGCGCCCTCACTATGACATGCCGATGTACATCCTCATCGACAGCGAGACGGGCAGTGCCGCCGAGATGTTCGCTCGCCATTTCCAGTTGCGGAAAAAGGCAGTGATTGTCGGCGACCGTTCCTCCGGACGCGTGACGCGCTCCATATACTATTCCGAGGAGATTGGCACCGACCAGATAGTCCCTTTTGGCGTACAGGTCGGTATGGGCCGAATCGTGTTTCCCGATGGAGGCGAACTGGAAAAGAACGGAGTGACTCCGGATGTGTCGTGTGTTCCAAGCGGCAAAGAGATGAGGGAAGAACGAGATGTTTGTCTGTGGAAGGCGGTCGCGATGGCACGCGAGAAGCTCGGTTTGCCGCCCGACGCCTCTGTGATGGAGGGGAAACCCTCCGACGTTACCCACTGAGCGCAGCGAAGATTACAATCCGCCATTTCACTAAACCATCCGTTAGTGAAATCGCCGGCTCTAATTGGCTTGTTAATGGGACGAGTTAGAGGCCGTCTAGTGCGCGTCGCGCACAACCAGAATCATTCCCGGCCGCAGCGTCGCGATATTGCGGTTGTCGTGCTTCAACGCAGAAATGGTGGTGTTGTAGGAGGTGGCGATCGAGGCCAGGGTTTCACCGCGTTTTACTCTGTGGCGGACCGTGCCGCTCTTGGAGGCAACTGCCGTGCTTGCGTGACTGCGGGATTTGTGCGAGCGCGACGAGGCGACTTGCGCCCCGGCCGAGCCGGGAGCCACCGGCAGGTGGAGATACAAGACTTTTCTTCCCGCCAGGCTGCTGCCCTTCAGGCGGTTCCAGCCGCGCAGCATCTTGGCGGAAACCCCAAAATTCTCGGCGACAGACTCAACCGTATCGCCCTTGCGCACTCGATAGCGGGTGGTGGCCCGAGCATAGGCACCGGTGTCGGTGTTCTTGCCGGGCGCCATCGGGATGATCAGCTTGGTTTCGGGAGTGAGGGTTTCGTCTTCCAGGTTATTGGCAGCCGCAATCGATTTCGAAGGAATGCGATACGTGCGCGAGATCGAGGCTAAAGTGTCGCCGGCCTGGACTTTGTGATAGCGCCACCATACGCGCTTGTCGGCCGGGATGGCCGCGACCGCGGACCGGAACTTTTCCCCGGTTCCGGCGGGCAGGTGCAGTTCAAACTCTTTGTCCTTCGGAGTGGTCAGGCGGAGCAGGCTGGGGTTCAGGTCCTGCAGGTCCGAGGCGGCTGCATCCACGCACTCGGCGGCCAACCGGAGATCGATGGGATAGTCGATCCTGACCGTGTCGTAAGGAACCGGCTTTTCCTTGACCACCGTTTCCAGGCCGTACTGCTCGGGATTCTTGGCCATGATGGTCACGGCCACAATGATGGGAACGTAGTTACGGGTTTCTTTCGGAAGGACGTTGCGCCGGTAGAGTTCCCAGAAGTCGGCGTAGCCGGTGCGTTTGACCGCGCTCTGCACGGTGCCGGGGCCGGAGTTGTAGGCGGCCATCGCCAGGTACCAGTCTCCGAACTGGTTGTAGAGATCCTTCAGGTGACGGGCGGCGGCGTGAGTTGCTTTCTCCGGATCCTGGCGGTCATCGACCCACCAACTGCGCTGGAGTCCGTAGCCCTTGGCGCGGCTGCCCATGAACTGCCACATGCCGCGGGCGCCCGCGCGAGAGACCGCCAGCGGATGAAAGCCAGACTCGGCCTGGGCAAGATAGATCAGGTCCTGCGGCACACCTTCTTCACGCAGGGTACGGCGGATCATATCTTCGTATCGTCCGGAGCGCACCAAGGCCCGCTCTACGGTGCCGCGACCGCGGTTGGAAAAGTAGTTGATGAACCCGGCGACCTGGTCGGTCATCATCAGGGGCAAGTCGGAGCGGGTCAGCTTGATCTCGGCTTCGGCCTTAGCCTTGACGTTAAGATCAACCGCAGGGGTCAGTTCGTTGGCTTCGTCAATCGGGGCGGGCTCGGACTTCTGCTCGGCAAAACCATCGCCCTGCTGCAGGGCCGCGAGTTCCAGACCGTTAATTCCGTCCAGGATGCGGTCGAGTTCGCGCTGCAGGCGATCGTCGGAGCTGAGGTCAAACCCGCTGCCCAGCAGTTGGTTAAAAGCAGAATCAAAGTTCTGCTTCGCGGCTTCGAGGTGCCCGGCGCGGTAGTTGTCCTGCCCAGCCTGGTATTCCTTCTCGACCCGGGCGATGAGGTCGCCGACCGGATCGACTTCCAGCGCTTGCGGAACCTGCGGCTTGGCTGCCGGCTGATTAGCGGAGTCGGCAGGCTTCTGCTTCGCGGGATTCGGGGGGCTGCTGGCGGCGACCAGCGCCGGAGCTTGCGCCGCCGCCGGCGGCATAAAGGAAGCCGGCTTCTGGCCGCTCTGGCAGGCGAGAGTCGCCGCCAGAGCGGCGAAAAGCGCGAACATCGGATATCGGTGCGAAGGAAACCTCATATTTTGAAAGACTTGCCGCAACTCCTCCGGGGGGGCGATCCGCGCCCCTAACAGTGAGATGGTACTATCGCAAAATTCGTTGGGTCAACGCTACCGGAGGCACATGAACCCGGTTACTTTGGGAACCCGGCGGATATTACCTTAGCCCCATTCAGGAACGCAAGCCGGCCGGTAAGTCTTTCGCGATCCGGATGATCGGGGCAGCGGTGCGTCTTTTTCACTGGTCCGTTCATCGAAAGGCACTATGAAGGCGATTCAGGTCAAGCAAACCGGTGGGCCGGAGGTCATGGAACTTGTCGACCTCCCGGTTCCTCAACCGAAGCCGAACGAAGCCGTGGTGAAGATTCAGGCGTCCGGTGTCAACTTTATTGATGTCTACAACCGCGAGGGCCGCTACAAAGCCCCGCTGCCGTTCGTGCTTGGGCAGGAGGCCGCGGGTGTTGTGTCGGCGGTCGGGCCCGACGTGAAGGGAATTGCGGTGGGCGATCGTGTCGCCTACAGCTCGGTACTCGGAAGCTACGCCGAGTATGCTGCTGTGCCATCCGATCGCCTGGTAAAAGTTCCCGCCGGAGTTGGTGACCGTGAAGCCGCTGCCGCCATGCTGCAGGGGATGACGGCGCATTACCTGGCCTACGATACCCATCCGCTGAAGCAAGGCCAGACGGCGCTAATACATGCTGCCGCCGGCGGAGTTGGATTGCTGCTGGTCCAAATGGCGCACCACATTGGCGTGCGCATCATCGCGACGGTTTCAACCGAGGAAAAAGCCAAGCTGGCACGCGCGGCCGGAGCCGACGAAATCATTCTGTACACGCAATCGGATTTCGAAGCGGAAACCAAGCGCATCACGGGCGGCCAGGGTGTTGACGTCGTGTACGACTCGGTGGGCAAGACGACGTTCGAGAAAGGTCTGAACCTCCTCCGCCCGCGCGGCATGATGGTGCTCTACGGCGGATCAAGCGGGGCCGTAGCGCCCATGGATCCACTGGTGCTCACGCAAAAGGGATCAATCTTCCTGACTCGTCCCTCGCTCGGGCACTACATCATCACTCCACAGGAGTTGCAGCAGCGGGCCGGTGCTGTGTTTGGCATGATCCGCGAAGGCAAGCTCAAACTGCGGATCGAGCACCTGTATCCGCTGGCCGAGGTGCAGCAGGCGCACCGCGATCTGGAAGGACGGAAGACGACCGGGAAGCTGTTGCTGCTGCCGAATTGATTCCAGGATTCTGCTATGGACTTTGCCCGATTCACTACCATCAGTTTTGACTGTTATGGCACGCTGATCGATTGGGAGTCAGGGATCCTGCCTGCGCTTCGCGCGGTACTCAACCGCCAGCGACAGAACCCGTCGGACGCGGCCATTCTCGAGTTGTATGGAGAGTTCGAGGCGGAAGCGGAAGCTGGCCCGTATCAGAGTTACCGGAAAGTGCTGGAGTCGGTGGTGCAGCGTTTCGGAAAGCATTTTGGTTTCACGCCTGCACCGGATGAACTTCGGTCGTTGCACGAGTCCGTGCCATCGTGGCGTCCTTTCCCGGATACCGTGTCCGCGCTCCAGCAGCTTCAGAAGCGTTACCAGCTGGCCGTGATCTCAAACATCGACGACGATCTATTTGCGGAAACCCGGAAGCATCTGGGCGTGCCATTCGACTTCGTAATCACAGCCCAGCAAGCGCGGAGCTACAAGCCTTCGGTCAATAATTTTCAGCTGGCCCTGCGGACGATGGGGATTGCGCCAGACCGTCTGCTCCATGCGGCGCAGAGTATCTATCACGATGTTGTTCCGGCGCAGTCGCTGGGGATTGCGACCGCGTGGGTCAACCGGAAGTCAGCGCGGCCCGGGGTAGGCGCGGTTCGTGCGGCGGCGGGACGAGCGGACCTGGAAGTGCCGGATGTGGCGAATCTCGCGGCGATCGCAGGTGAGGGGTGATCGCTACTGCGACGGAATCGGCATCCGGAGAATCTTCTTCTGGATCGCGGTGGTGACGAGTTGCGCCTTGTTGTGAATGTCGAGCTTGCGCATGAGGTTGAACTTGTGTGCCTCGACGGTCTTGACGCTGACTCCTAGAACTCCGGCCGCCTGCCGGACCGTTTGCCCTTCCGCCAGCAACTTCATCACTTCACGCTCCCGCAGAGTCAGCGTACTTCTTCGCAGCGGGATGCGCCCTGGCTCATTTCCAGGAATGGCTTCGTCCTTGAACCGGGCCATCACTTGCGGACTCATCACGCGCTCGCCGCGATGAATCTCGCGCAACGCGTGCAGTAGACGCGGCGCGGGAGTGTCCTTCAGCAGGTACCCGCTCGCCCCTGACCGGAAAGCCTGCGCAACGTAATCCTGGTCTTCATGCATCGTCAGATAGACGACACGGGTGCCCGCGCAATGCTCGCCGATCAAGCGCCCGGCTTCGAACGGCGACATACCCGGCATGCCGATATCGAGCAGGACGAGGTTGGGGCGTTCTTCGAGGACCAGCTTCAAGGCGTCGGCAGCGTCGGCCGCCTCGCCCACGACGGCGAAGTCCGCATCATCTTCGAGCAGACGCCGGATACCATAACGCAGCAGAGCATGATCGTCAGCGATCACGCAGCGGATGGGCTGACTGCTCTCGGAATGAAGATGCGGGTTTTTCGTGGTTAACACCGTACGATTCCTCGCGTCCAGCGACGAAGTGGAGCGATGAATCAGGAGTACGAGTCTGGCGAAGTCCAGCTTGTAACGACGATTTATTGTACCTGCTCGGGCGGCGCTTTCTCCAGAAAATCGGGCAGTGGTGCAGTGTGAACCACCCACTACCGCTCAGGAGCTTCCCTGGCGATCCTGGCAGCAGCTTGGCTGAAGTCCTCGCGGGGTGTGCGCTTTTTAGGCATTTGCTCTGGGCGGGTCTCTGCCCGCTTTTCCAAGTGATTGGCTTGGCGCAGTGCTTTATCGGATTTTGTACGCTTTGTTGCCATACCTATAGCTTGCCACAACAGGGAGAAGCCGGCTAGGGCTTGTGGATTTCAAACTGCGCCACTACCGAAAATCGCGAGAAGAAGCTGAACCTCGCGTCTTCATTTACAATGCCTGTTTCGCATGCTGCGCTACTTTACATCCGGCGAGTCCCACGGCGAGGCCCTGGTGGCCTTCCTGTCCGGGCTTCCGGCCGGGCTGGCGGTGGATCAGGCGTTTGTGGACCGCGAACTTTGGCGGCGGCAACAGGGGTACGGGCGCGGCGGGCGCATGAAGATCGAGACTGATCAGGCGCATATCCTGTCGGGCGTGCATCATGGCAAGACGATTGGATCGCCGATCGCTGTAATGCTCGCGAATCGTGATTGGCAGAATTGGAAAGACTCCCTGCCGGTGGAGGCGGGAGATCCGGAGAAGCACAAGCGGGTGGCATCGCCGCGTCCGGGGCACGCCGATCTGGCGGGGGCGTTGAAGTACGATTTCACGGAAGCGCGCTACGTGCTGGAACGGGCGTCGGCACGCGAGTCGGCCGCGAGAGTTGCGATTGGCGCGCTGGCCAAGCTGTTTCTTCGTGAGTTGGGCATTGAGGTCTTGAGCCACGTAATCGCGGTGGGCCCTGTTTCCGTAGGTGAGCGGGAGATCGCGTGGGAAGAGATCGAGAAGGTTTCGCGCAAGGAGGAAGTGCTGCTCAGTTGCGCGGACCCCGAGATCGAGCAGCGCATGAAAGCGGAAGTCGATAACGTTTTGCGCACGGGCGATTCTCTGGGTGGAGTATTCGAGGTGGTGGCGCACAAGGTTCCGCCCGGACTGGGCAGTTACGCGCAGTGGGACGAGCGTCTGGATGCGTTGCTGGCGGCAGCGGTCATGTCGTTGCAGGCGGTAAAAGCGGTGGAGATCGGGAGCGGCATTCATGCGGCGTATTCGGCGGGGTCGGCTGTTCATGACGAGATCGGGTATCAGAAGCAGGCGGGATTTGCCGGGTTCACGCGCACGCGCAACAACGCCGGAGGCCTCGAGGGTGGCGTTTCGAATGGGCAGGAGATTCGGGTGCGCGGCTACCTGAAGCCGATTTCGACGCTGCGGCGTCCGCTGCAGTCGGTCGATTTCGCAACGCGCGAACCGGTGAAGGCGGCGTATGAACGCTCGGACGTTTGCGTGGTGCCCGCTGCCGGGGTTGCCGCCGAAGCCATGGTCGCGCTTACGCTGGCGCGCTGCGCCCTGGAGAAGTTTGGCGGCGACTCGATGCGCGAGACGAAACGAAATTTCCAAGGCTATCTTGAACAACTGAGAACTTACTGACTCGCAAAGATGATCTATCCCATTGTGAAGTTTGGCGATCCGGTGTTGGAGAAACCCTCCGCTACCGTAACCACATTCGATGACGACCTTAAGAGGCTTGTGGAGGACATGTTCGAATCGATGTATGCGGCGCACGGGGTTGGGCTGGCGGCTCCGCAGATCGGCATTTCGAAGCGGATCGCCGTCGTGGACGTGACGTTCAAGGAAGATGCCGGCGCGAAGCTGGTGCTGATCAATCCGGAGATCATTCTGAAGGAAGGGCGGCAACGCGGCACCGAGGGCTGCCTGAGCATTCCGGAATTCCGCGAAGAGGTGACGCGCGCGAAAACCGTGACCGTGCGGGCGCAGGACTCGAACGGCAAATTCTTTGAGCACACGGGAGAAGACCTGTTGGCGCGGGCATTCCTGCATGAGACCGATCACCTGATTGGGAAGCTCTACATTTCACACGTCAGCGCTCTGAAGCGCGACCTGATCAAGCGGAAGATCAAGAAGCTGGTGAAGGCGGGAGAGTGGTAGAAGTGCAGGTCACAGGTCACAGGTGTCAGGTCTCAGGAAATCCTCGAATGGCAAACGGTCTTTCAGCCGCCAGACACGTGAGAAGCCGCGAGGTGGGAACGTGACCTGTGACCTAGCACCTGTGACCTGTGACCTGAGACCTAACACCTGGCACCTGAGACTATGATTCTGGTTTTCTGCGGCACGCCTCGCTTTGCGGTTCCGACGCTGGAGAAGATGGTCGAGGCGGGGCATGTTGTTCCGCTCGTGGCCACGCAACCGGACAGGCCGCGAGGGCGCGGCATGGAAGTAACGGTTTCTCCGGTGAAAGAAGCTGTGCTCCGGCTCGGTCTTCCCATCACTCAGCCTGACAAAATCAAGAGCAATGACGAATTCCGGGCACAACTCACTGCGATTCGCCCCGACGCGATCATTGTCGTCGGCTACGGCCGCATCATTCCGCAATGGATGATCGATCTTCCCCGCTTTGGCAACCTCAATCTGCATGCCTCTCTTCTGCCCAAGTATCGTGGCGCCGCGCCGATTCAGTGGGCGATTGCCAACGGAGAGCCGATCACGGGCGTAACGACGATGCGCATTGATGCAGGGCTCGACACCGGCGACATTTTGCTGCAGCGAGAATTGCCGATCGAATCTGACGATACAGCGGAAACGCTAAGCCAGAAGTTGGCTGCGGTTGGCGCGGTACTGATGGTTGAGACGCTGCGAGGGCTGGAAAGCGGCCAGGTGCGCCCCGCGCCGCAGGATCACGCGAAAGCAACCCTCGCTCCGATTCTGAAGAAAGAAGACGGACGAATCGACTTCGCTCGCACGGCCAACGAGGTGTTCAACCGCCTGCGCGGATTCCAGCCATGGCCCGGTGCCTACACGACCTTCAAGAGCAAGACGCTTCAAGTGCATAAGGCTCGACCGTCGGAGCCGAGTGTCCGGTTAAGTCTCGGCGAAATCGCTGTTGAAGGGACGCGCCTGGCTGCGGGCTGTGGTCAGGGTACTGCGCTGGAGTTGGTCGAGGTTCAAATGGAAGGCAGGCGCCGCATGCTGGCGCGGGAATTCATCAACGGATACCGCCCGAAAACTGGCGACCATCTGGGACAATAACCTGCGATGGCCGTCTCTCCTGCTCGCGCTGCCGCGTTCGAGATTCTGTTAAGGGTCGAGCGCGACGAGTCCTACGCATCGGAGTTGCTTCACTCCTCCCGGCTCGCGAAGCTCTCCTCGAGCGATCACGGGCTGGCCACGGAACTCGTCATGGGCGTCCTGCGCTGGCGGTCGCTGCTCGATCAGCGGCTGGCGAGCGCATCTTCCCAAAAATTGGAACGGCTGGATCCCGAGGTGCTGGCAGCTTTGCGCCTCGGCATCTACCAGTTGCACTTTCTCTCCCGGGTCCCTGCACGCGCCGCGATCTTCGAGAGCGTCGAGCTGGTGAAAGCGGCGCGCAAGCGCTCCGCGGCTGCTTTCGTGAATGCCATTCTTCGAAAGACTGAATTGAAGAGTGCGGAAAGCGTTCTGGATCTGATAGAACGCTGCGTTGACGCCGGTCAACTCGCCGCCTGCTCCGCTCATCCTGAGTGGCTGGTTGCGCGCTGGGTCGAGCGTTACGGCCTCGCTTCGGCGCGGCAGATCTGTGTGCACAACCAGACTGTACCGGCCACCGCCGTTCATATTCACGACGATCAATCCGGCAAAGAGCTTGCTGAGGCAGGCATCTTGCTCCGGCCGGGGTTGCTGCTTACGAGCGCGCGCCGCGTGGACTCAGGCGACGTCGCCAAAAGCAAGGCCTATCGAGAAGGCCGTATCTCGATTCAGGACGAGGCGTCGCAGTTGGTTGCCTTGCTAGCCGGCCATGGCGAGAACATCCTCGACTGTTGCGCAGCGCCGGGCAGTAAGACCTCGCTGCTGGCCAAGCGGAATCCGCGCGCCAGGGTGTTCGCGTCCGAGTTGCATCCGCACCGCGCCCGCTTGCTGCGGCACCTGGTCAGCCTGCCGAACGTGCACATCGTTGCGGCCGATGCGCGCCAGTTGCCGTTTGCCTCCGGCTTTGACCGCGTTTTGGCCGACGTCCCCTGTTCCGGCACCGGTACTCTGGCCCGCAATCCCGAGATCAAGTGGCGCCTCAAACTCGCGGACCTGGCGGATCTTCAGTTGCGGCAAATTGCGATTCTCAAGTCTGCGCTCGGTCAGCTTGCGGCTGGCGGACGGCTCGTCTACTCCACCTGTTCGCTGGAGCGTGAGGAGAATGAGGCGGTGGTGGAAGCCGCGCTCGACGGCGGCGCCGGGTTCGCAGGGATCGATTGCCGTGTAGAACTCGAACCGCTCAAACGATCCAACGAATTGTGCTGGGACGATGTGGGTTCGCTGCTCGACGGACCTTATCTGCAAACCATTCCTGGCAAGCATCCTTGCGACGGCTTCTTTGCGGCCATCATTGAGCGCCGAGCGTGAGCGCAAAGAGTGACTTTCACAACGCTCTATCGAACTTCAAAATTGACCGCGCTGCCCGCCACAACTTTCTGTCCCGCCACCGGACTCTGCGTCACGATCATGCTGGCCGCGCTCGGCTCCGAAACGGGAGTTGGCACAACGGGCGCACCGCTGGATGGTGACGCGGAAAACAGGCTGACCCGCCCCACGCGCAGTCCCGCGTCCTGCAGGGCGAGCGTCGCGCTACCGAGTGGTTGTCCGGTGAGGTCCGGCATTACGTAGGATGCCGGTTCCGGCCCCGAGCTCACGAGCAGACTAATCTTCGGCGCCGCCACTCCGCTGGCGTTCGCCGGAGGACTCTGCGATACGACCTGAGCGGCAGAAGTATCCGGCAGATTCATTTGCGCAATCGACGCGAGATTCAGACTGCGGCGCCGGATGTTCAGCTCCGCAACTCGTTCACTCTGCCCAGTTACATCTGGAATTGCGACGCGCTGCGGCCCCAGACTCTGCGCCACCCGAATCATCCAGCCCCGCCGCACTTTCGTTCCCGGCAGCGGCATCTGGGTCATGATTCTCCCCTCGGGGATGTCGGGACTGTAGAACTGCCGCTCGATCGCGACCTGCAGACCAGATGCGCTCGCGGCACGCTCTGCTTCCAACGGCGTCATGCCCACCAATTTGGGGATCGTGACCTCGTGCCCGTGAATCGCAAATTGCATCGCGGTCAGCGCCGAGATGAGCGCCACCGTCAAGAGCACAAGGGCCAGCAAAAGCATGCGAAAGAACTGCCGCATGGTTGCTGATTATAACTTCCGGGAGCGTTTCAGAACGTCCCGCCGTCGAGTTCGGACGGTGCAGCGCCGCGGTCCTCCCACTCGTTGCCGCACGCGCGGCACGTCCATGCTTTGTGATAGACAGGGATCGGAACCCCCACGTAGGCCGATCCATAAGAGAAAAACTTGTCCAGTTCACGAAAGCTGACGTCGAGCGACTGGCATCGAGGACATTTCGGCTGAGCGTAGCTGCCCACGCCTTCGATCTCGATCGTCTCGGGGATGGGCTGGTTCAGAATTTCGTTGGCCGTTTCGACGTCTTCCGCATGCACTTTAAGCTTGATGCCACCCAGCAGATTGGAGATGAACCAATCCATGCGGATCATGTTGTCATCGACCAGTTGCGACTCGATGCCGGCCGATTCAAGACTGCCTTTTGCCAGGAGCGCCTCCGGAAGATCGCGGAACTGCCGCAGAGTGACCAGGTCGCCTAACTCGACCACATCGACGCCGGGTGGCGGGGGTGCGGCCGGCGCCAGTCCTCGCCGCACAGTCTCGGCCTGCAGAGCTTCGCGGGCGGCATCGCTCAGTTCATCAGCGCTCTGAGCGATCTGCTCGAGTTCTTCATCGCTCATCGCGGAGTACACGCCGGCGATGCGGGCACGTTCTTGTTCAGGCGTGATCATCGCCGGACAGGATACTCCAGAATGGGCGTGCCAGTTCGCCCTAAGTTTGGCTGGAAAAGGACGCTTGCGTTTTCTGCTGTCCCATTCATTCGTGAACACGCAAGGTTATCGCCTCCAGAAAAGTCATTGACGGCTGTTGGCGCGGGCCCGGCGCAGGCCCGCCCGGACACCTTGCCCGACCGCCTTTCGGTATCCGGCGGCGTCCATGGCTGCCCTGGTCGTTGCTGCGATGCCGCCAGGAGTTGCCGCCTCCTCGAGCAGAGACTCCAGCGAGTGCTTCCCTTCGCGCCAGGCGATGATTCCGTCGGCCAGCGCGTGAGCGCTCGCGACCAGCGCTACCCGGCGATCCAGACCCGCTGCTTGTCCAGCGTTTGCCAGTGCGGCCAGCGCGTGATAGCCATGACTGCACGAGTAGGTGACGGTGAAAGCGTCAAACTTACTCTCCGGGATTTCGATCACCGTTCCGAAGCTTGCGAACAGATCGATGATGCGGTCGCGATCTCGTTGCGGGAGCATGCGGGAAAAAGTCACCGCCGTCAGTCCGCGCCCGCTGCGGCAGACAGGGCTTGGCATGGCGCGCGCCCATCGCACCGGAAAGCCAAGTGTGTTGGTCAATACGCGCAGTGGCACGCCCGCCGCCAGGCTGACTGCGAGCAGGGGTCGCTTGGGCCTTCCTGCCGCATGCAGAAGTTCTGCGACCGAACTTGGCCGCACGGCGACGATAAGCACGTCCGCTTGTTGGACTGCGCTGTTCAGGTCGGTCTCGACGGCCACCGCATAGTTATTTTTCAAATCGCGGAGCTTGCGCGGATTGCGATCGTGCACCACGAAGCGGTGTTTGGTCTTCTTCAAGCGCAGGCCTGCCAGCATCGCCGAGGTGATCCGGCCTCCCCCGAGGAAGACGATCGTGCTCATGCCAACTCCGCGCAGACTTCGTCGGCCGCGGCGATGAGTGCTTCAACGTCGCGCCTGGTGTGTGCGGTTGAGATGATCCAGTGCAGGCCGTTGGAAGGAGTCATGTAGATCCCGCGATCGAGCAGCGCGTGGATGAAGCGCGAGTACTTCGCGGTGTCAACGTACCGGCAGTAGTCGCGGTAGTCCTGGATCGCGTCGTGGCCGGTGAAGTAGATTTGAAACATCGGGCCGAAGCCCTGCACGATCGCGTCAATGTTCCTTTGGCGAAATACTTCGCGCAGACCGGCGATCGCTGAATCGCCCACGGCGTAAATCTGCTGGTAGATCGCAGAATCATTGGCTGCGAGCAGGTCCAGGTTCGCCGCAATCACGCGCATGGTCAGACGGTGCCCGTTGAAAGTCCCGTAATGCAGCACCATGCCGTCGCTGCCCCAGCGCATACGGTCAAGAATGGCGCGCGGGCCCGCGACCGCGCCGACGGGGAATCCCGCACCCAGCGCTTTGCCGAACGTACTCAGGTCGGCCTCCAAGCCGTAGTACTGCTGGCATCCACCGGGCGCGTAGCGAAAACCGGTCACGACTTCATCCAGAATGAACAGCGCGCCGTAGCGGTGCGCGAAATCGCAAACCTTCTGCAAATAGCCCTCGCGCGGCAGAATGCAGCCCATGTTGGCCATGATCGGCTCGGTGATGATGGCTGCCAGTTCGCGCCCGTGGCGGCGAAGAATTGTTTCGAGCGTTTCCAGATCGTTCCAGGGCGCGAGCACCACGTCGTCAAACACGGCCGGCGGAATGCCTGCGGAATCCGGGAAGCGCGTGGGATTCTCTCGTGGCCCAAGCTGATCCGCCGGATGACTGTGTCCGTTCAGGCAGTAAGGGTCATACCAGCCGTGGTAGTGACCCTCGAACTTGAGAAACTTTGTGCGTCCCGTGTGCGCGCGCGCCAGGCGCAACGCGAGCATGGTTGCTTCGCTTCCGCTGTTCGCGAAGCGTACGGCCTCGGCGGTCGGGACCATACGGCGAAAACGCTCAGCGGCCTCAGATTCGGCGGGAGTTGCGGCCGCGAAATGCGAACCGTCGGCCATCGTCTGCGTGACCACCTCGACAATCTTCGGATGCGCGTGGCCCTGAATCAGGGCACCGAACGACATCATGAAGTCAACATATTCGTTGCCATCGAGGTCCCACACATGCGATCCGCGCCCGCGTTCCAGGACCACCGGCCCCGGCGAATACACGGCAGCACCGCGCGATGGCGAGTTGACGCCTTCAACCAGCGATTGCTGCGCGCGCTGGTACCACTCGTTCGACCGCTCACGACTTCGGGTGCTGATGACTGTGGGCATGGGTTGTTCGAATTCTCACGTAAGCATTGATCGGCCAGTTAGTCTGCTGTCCCTCCACCGTCCACGACCAGAGAGGCTCCGGTCATGAACGACGAATCGTCCGAGGCCAGAAACAGCACGGCCTTGGCAATCTCGTCCGGAGTCCCGATCCGCCCCAGGGGGCGATTTTCGCAACCGGCCAGATACGTCTTCCACTCCAGACCGCGCCGGCGCGCGTCTTCGGGCAGCATGGGCGTGTCGACGTCGCCAGGGCAAATGCAATTTACGCGGATCCCTTGCCGCCCATGATCAATCGCCATTGCCTTGGTCAGTAGAACGACACCGCCTTTCGAAGCGCAATAGGCAACCGCTCTGTCTCCGCCGACCAGGCCCCAGCCGGAACTGTTGTTGATGATGACTCCGGCGCCCTGGGCGATCATCGGCTCAAGCGCGTACTTCGACATCAGGAACGTACCTTTCAGGTTGATGTCAATCTGCAGATCCCATTCTTCTTCGGAACACTCGAGCGTCGTTTGCGGGAAGAAAACCCCGGCGTTGTTGAACAGAATATCCAGACGGCCGAAGGAGCGCAGGGTCGCATCCACGGCCCGCTTGCACTCGGTGGCATGGCGCACATCCGTCCGCACGAAAATTGCCTGCCCGCCGGACTCGAGAATGCGCGCCGTGACGGCATGGCCACGAGACTCATTGCGCCCGGTGAGGGCAACCTTCGCGCCCTCGCGACCAAACAGAAGAGCCACCGCTTCACCGATGCCCGACGTGCCGCCCGTGATCAAAGCGACTTTGTTCTCAAGACGCATAAATCAAACCGAGCCCGCCAGACTGCCGCCATCGACGACCAGCGCAGTCCCCGTGACAAACGAAGATGCATCACTCGCCAGATACAGCACGGCATGCGCAATTTCGTCAGGCAATCCGACGCGCCCCAGCGGGCGTTTCGCAGCCTCGGCCAGAAAACGGTCGTTCGCTTCTCCAAGTTGCTGGGCTTCGACGCGCAGCATACCTGTGTCGGTATCGCCGGGGCAGATGCAGTTCACGCGAATCTTCTGCGGACCGTGGTCGATCGCCATCGCCTTGGTCAGCAGCACGACCGCTCCTTTGGACGCGCAGTAAACCGCTGCTTTAGCGCCGCCGGCCAACCCCCAACCCGAGGCCGTGTTTATGATCGACCCGCCGCTCTGCCTCTGCATGTGCGGAATCACTTCCCGCGAAAGCAGGTAGATGGACTTCACGTTCACCGCCATCACGCGGTCCCAGTCGTCTTCGCTGAGATCGAGGATGGTGGCCCGGCGGATGATGCCGGCGTTGTTGAACAGAATATCGATCCGTCCAAATTCGCGAATCGTGCGATCGACCAGTCGGCGGCAATCCGCGGCACGCGTAACATCTGCCAACTCAAGAAATGCGCGCCCCCCGGACTGCGTAATCTCGGTTGCGACACTTTCTCCGGCTTGTGCGTTCAAGTCAGCAATTGCAACCGCCGCTCCCGCGCGGGCAAGCAGCAGCGCGGTCGCGCGTCCAATGCCCGACGCCCCACCCGTGATGAGCGCAACCTTCCCTGAGAGTTGCATGACTTACCTGCTCGCGAGGCCCCCGGCAGTTTCTCCGCCATCGCACGTGTACACATGGCCAGTCATGTTTTGCGCGTCGTCCGAGGCGAGGAATGCGAACAGCGCCGCGATCTCTTCCGGCTGGGCGTGGCGACGCAAGGGAATCTTCCGGTTCACTTCTTCCAGCATCTCGTCGGTATACTCGGCCCGCTGCATCGGCGTCAGCACGTATCCCGGAGCTACTGCGCACACCCGCACCTTAGGCGCAAGTTCAAGCGCCATCGATTTAGTCAGCTCGATCACACCGGCCTTGGTGGCGTTGTAATCCGCGTAATATGGATATCCCATTATCCCGTTCGTCGAAGCCGTCTGCAGGATCACGCCACTGCCGCGCTCCATCATGTGCCGCGCGGCCGTCTGGGCGACATAGAACACGCCGGTCAGATTGACGGCAATCACTTTGTCCCACTCTTCCGGCGTGATGTCGAGAAAATTATGGCGAATACTGATGCCGGCGTTGTTGATCAGAACATCCACACCGCCCATCAACTCAATCGCTTCGGCAAATGCGGCCTGCACCTGTTTCAGGTTGGATACGTCGGCATCGATTACGCCAGCCAGGTCTCGTAGTTCCTGCGTGATCTTGCGTCGTGCCTCCGCATCGCGGTCGAGCACACACACCGCCGACCCTTCTTCCAGAAACCGCGCCGCTGTTGCCGCCCCGATCCCGCTGGCGCCGCCGGTGATGAGAACTCGCTTCGCTTCTAGCCCGCGCACGCGCACCTCCACAAAAAAATCGGGCAGCTTCCCCCAACCTGTCATCCCGAGCGTAGTCGAGGGACCTTGTGTTTCGATTCGTAGTACAGCAACGGCACATTCGGTCTAGCTGACCTGCCACACCGTGTCCAGTACCGTCCCATCGACCCACTTGACGACCGCGCACGGACGGTCGCCCAGTTTCGGGCGCGCCGGCTTGCCCCCGCAGATTTTCTCGACTTCCGCTTGGATGTCGTGAATGGGCCGGACCGGCAGCTTCGATCCCTTCACCGCATCGAGCAAGTCCGTGCGCCGCGGATTGATCGCGATCCCGCGTTCGGTCACGACCACATCAATCATCTCTCCCGGCCCCGTCATCGTCGTGACCTCATCGACAATCACCGGAATGCGATCGCGGAACGAGGGCAGCGCCAGAATCGAGCAGCCCGAGAACAGGCAGTTCTGCCATCCCCCGATGCCGTGCAGCAGCCTGCCATCGGAGTGCGTCACCACGTTGGCGTTGAAATTTACGTCCACTTCGGTGGCGCCCAGAACCACTGCATCCACGAGCGAAGCGAAGTTCCCTTTGCCATGATAGTTGTAGGAAGTGAACGGCGAAGTTGCGACGTGCCGTGCATCGTTCGCCATCGACTTGACGCCGTCCAGATCGAACGTCTGCCCGTCGAGGATGTAGTCCGTCAGCCCTTCCCGCAGCAGTTCGACCAGAAACTTGGTCGATCCCCCGCGAACGAAGCGCGCCTTCACGCCATCCTCTTTCATCATCTGTTTCAGATACTGCACAAAGGCCAGCGCAATTCCGCCCGCTCCTGCCTGGAACGAAAATCCGTTTTTCATGATTCCCGCTGCCCGCAGAAACTGTGCCACCAACTCCGCAATCCGCAACCGGTCGGGCGAGCGTGTAATCTGCGTCGTGCCGGACACAATCTTCGCCGGATCGCCAATCGATTCCACTTCCACCACGCAATCCACGTTGTTGCCCTGAATCTGCCAGGGGACGCACGGGAAGGGCACCAGGTTGTCGGTCACCACGATCACTCGGTCGGCATAGGTCGAGTCGGCCAGCGCAAACCCCAGCGATCCGCAAGCCGACTTGCCGTGCGAACCGTCCGCATTTCCGAAAAAATCTGCGGAAGGCGCGGCGATCACCGCGACGTCAATGTGGACTTCTCCATCCTGGATTGCCTGGTAGCGCCCGCCATGCGAGCGCAGCACGCCCATGCCGCGCATCTTGCCCTGCGTGCAGTAGTCACCCAGCGGCCCGTTCATCGAGCCCTCGATGTGATGGATGACCTTCTTCTCCATCAACTCGATCGCGCTTTTTTGCGAAGGGAACGAAGCGCTCGGGAACCACATCAGATCCTTGACACCGAGTCTCGCTGCCGCTTCCAACGCCATCAGCGCAACTTGGTCGCCGTCGCGCAGGTGATGATGGTTGGAGATCACCATGCCGTCGCGCAGCCCGCATTTCCGCAGCGCGGTCTCCAGGTCCGCCACGCGCTTGTCGCCAGAGTCGGGATAGTCCTTATTCGAATAGATCAGCGGCGCCGCCTTCCGCCCGCGTGGCTGATACTTGCCAACGCCGAGAAACGGAATTTGCGGCCTGCCATTCACCATGGTCGGCACTGCGCGTCCCACAGCGTTGTGCGCCAGTTCCACTCGCTCGCTCACGAAATCACTCCCATTGCCTTCGCCCGCTCCACCAGTTTCAGCGCGCGCTGCACCACCGGCGGATCAATCATTTTCGAACCCAGGCTGACGACCGCCAATCCTTTGCTCTGTGCCTCTTCAAACGCCGCCACTACCTTCTGCGCTTTTTCAACCTCCGCTGCGGAAGGCGCAAACGCCTCGTGGATCACGCGAATCTGCCCGGGATGAACGCACCCCATGCCCTCGAATCCCGCCGCCCGCGAGGCCTCGCCCCACCGCCGCAATGCCTCCATGTCGGCAACGTCGCCGAACGCGGAATCGATTGCCTGCACGCCCGCCGCATGCGCGGCGTTGACAACCCGCGACCGCGCGTACTGCGACTCGCGCCCTTCCGTGGTCTTCACCACACCCAGATCGGCCGTGTAATCCTCCAGTCCGATGGTGAGGGCGGCCACATTCTCGCTCGCGGTGACAATCGTCGTCGCGTTCTCGATCCCCAACGCCGACTCCAGAATCGGCATGATCCAGATTGGCCGGATGATTCCATTGCGCGCCTTGATCTCGCCGATCATCCGATCCACTTCTGTCACCTGCTCCGGCCGCTCAACTTTCGGAATCAGAATCAGGTCCGGACTCTCGCCCACGACTTCCGCCAGGTCTTCCAACCCGAGCGGCAACTGGTTGATGCGTACCATGCGCTCGCAAGCGCCGAAATCAACCGCCCGCAAAGTATTTCGCACCAGGATGCGGGCCGCATCTTTCTCTGCGCGGTGCACGGAATCTTCCAGGTCGAGAATCACTGCATCCGGACCGTGCAAGGCCGCATTGATGTAGTACTTGGGTTCGGAACCCGGCAGATAGAGGCGCGATCTGCGCAGCCGGTCTTTCGGTGAAGGCGCGGGCAGCGGATGCTGTTCCGGCAGGGAGCGCTTGCCGAGCGCCAGTCCCACCCGGCGAGCGGCAGCCTCGATGCGTGCCGCAATCACAAAAGGCAGCGCACCCTCGTCGTGAATCGCGACCCGCGCGTGCTTGACCCCGATTTCGTCCAGTACCTCCCGCGCCTGCCTGAGAATCGCGCTGCCGTAGTAAGGGGCCACGCGCGACTCCAAAGAGATTTCGATCCCACCGCTCTCCCGCGCCTCGAAGATCACGTGGACATCGGACCGGACGTCTTTCCCCCAATGGCCAGCTTCCGCAATCCGCGGAGACGAAGTTTCCACTGCGCCGCTCATAAGAAACCCTCAGCCACGAAGGGCACGAAGGTTCACGAAGGAAGGAAACCTTTGTGCTCCTTCGTGTCCTTGGTGGTTATTTCAGGTTTTCCAAAATTGCACCCGTCATCTGTACGGTAGAGGCCGCGCCCTGGATGGCTTTCGACCCGCCGGTAAAGCGCATCATATCGTAAGTCCGGACCTTCCCCTCACGAACGACCTCGGCAATCGCCTTGCGAATCCGGTCCGCCTTTGGCCCCTCGTGCACGTGATCCAGCATCATGGCCGCGGAGAGAATCATCGCGATCGGATTTACGATCGGTGGATTCAGTTCCGCATATTTCGGAGCCGACCCGTGCGTAGGCTCGAATACTGCAACGTCGTCGCCAATGTTCCCCGAAGCCGCGAAACCCAGCCCGCCGACCAGTCCGGCGAATGCATCCGAAAGAATGTCACCAAACAGATTCGACGCCACAATCACGTTGTACTCTTCCGGATTCTTGTTCAGCCACATCAGTTGCGCGTCGATGTTCGTCGACCAGAGCGCAATCCCCGGATAATTCTTCGCCACGTCTTTCGCGACTTCTTCCATCATGCCCGAAGTCTCGCGCACTACATTTGGCTTTTCGCAGATGGTCACGCCCTTAAAGCCGCGATTCTTCGCGAATTCAAAGGCGGCCGTACAAATGCGTTTCGCCGCGTTGCGTGTAATGATGCGGCAACTGACGGCCAGGTCCGGCCCGGGCACGTTGGCAAACGCCTTGAACCGCGGATGGCTGTTCAGCGCCGCTCGCACATTCTCCGGAGGATTCGTCCACTCGACCCCACCGTACATACCCTCGGTGTTCTGCCGGAAAACAGTAGTATCAATTTGTGGTTCATCGAAGCCGCCCCCGACTTTCTTGCGAATGTAATTCAACGGATTGCCCGTGAATCCAACGCAAGGGCGCATGCAGATGTCGAGGTTGAATTTCTGCCGCATGGTCACAATCGGCGAGTAATAGACGTAGCCCTTACCCTGCAACTCCGGCTTCAACTCCGCCTGCGCCGCTTTGTTCGGCTTCGAGGTGATCGCGCCAAATAATCCCAGTTTGTGTTTTGTGAGCAACTCGATCGTACGATCCGGCAAAGCATTGCCGTTGTTGCACCAGCAATCCCAACCGATGTCGGCATGAATGTACTCAGCATCGAAACCAACCGCCTTCAAAACCCGCAACGACTCGGGAAGAACCTGATTTCCAATACCGTCCCCCGGCATCGTAATCACCGTATGTTTCGCCATGATTGCTCCTTACAGCAAGATGAAACCCATGAACCGCAGAGGACGCTGAGTTCGCAGAGAAAAACAAGAAGACAAAATGCATTGTCATCCTGAGCGAAGCGAAGGACCTATGTTTTGCTCCGCGTACTCCGCGATCTCTGCGGTTAAATTGCTAGCCGCTTCGCCACTAGATTTTCCACGCCCCCCGCGATCACCAGCGACTGCGGCACGCTACCCAGGGCCGGGAACGTAAACTTCTCCCCGCGCCACAAAATCGTGCTCGAAGTAAAGTCAATATCAATCTCGTCGCCAGGGATAACGGTCTTCTCCTTCGCCGCAATCTCCGCAGCGAACTGCTCCCGCAGCCGCGCCACAAACTCCGGCACTTCAATGCACAAAAATCCGTTGTTAAACGCGTTGCGCAAATAAGTCTGCGAGAAGCTGGCCGCAATCACCAGCGGAATCCCCTTCGCCTTCAGGCACGTCACCGCTTGCTCGCGGCTCGACCCGGTGCCAAAGTTGAACTGGCTCACGATCACATCGCCCGCCCGCGTGCGGGCGCCAAACTGCGGATCGTAATTTTCCATGACCACGTTAGCCATCATCTGCGGCGTCATGTCGTCACGATACGTGTAGTCCTTGCCGTAAATCGCGTCGGTGTTGACGTTATCCTGCGGCATGAATACCAGTCGCCCCTTCACGCGCTGGGGGAAGCCAGGAAGAATCTCAACCTTCTCCGCGCCGCCCGAGGCCGCCGCCAGTTCGGTGTACTGCCGTTCCAGTCCAACATGCGCGAACTCATGCGGCCCTCGGATATATCCTGCCACCGCCGAAGCTGCCACAACTTCCGGGCTCGCCAGATAGCACTTCGCATCCCGCGATCCCATGCGCCCCTTGAAATTGCGATTGGTCGCCGAGATCCCCACCTCGCCCGCCTCCAGCAGGCCAACGCCAAGCCCGATGCACGGCCCACATCCCGGCGGCAGCGGATTCGCTCCCGCATCCATCAGTGTTTTCCAAACGCCACGCTTCTCAGCCTCCTCTTGCACCCACTTGCTCGCCGCACTGAGATAGAATTTCACTCCCGCAGCGACCTTCTTCCCCTTCAGCACGTCCGCCGCCGCCTCAAGATCCTCTACCCGCGAATTCACGCACGATACCAGGTAAGCCTTCTGGATCGCGACCTTCTTCCTCTCGATCTCCGCCAGCGACTGCATCGTCTGCACCGTATCCGGCCCAGAAACGTGCGGGGTCACCTGGCTGAGATCAAGCTCGATCCGCGCCGCATACATCGCGTCGGCGTCCGGCGCTGGGGGATTCTTCTCCCAACCGGCAATGTCCTTCTCCATGAAGCGTTCCACGCCCAGCGCTTTCAGTCGCTGATGCACTCCGCGCATGTACGCAATCGTCACCGCGTCGACCGGGAACCATCCCACCAGCGGCCCCCATTCGGTGGTCATATTCGAGATCGAAAGCCGCGCGTCCATCGAAAGCGACGCCACGCCGGGCCCCGTAAACTCCACCGCCGCGTTCAGACACTCATCGTGGTTATAAAGCCCGCACAACGTGATAATGATGTCCTTACCGGTCGCGCCCGCCGGGAGCCTGCCCTCCAGCACTACTTGGATCGAGCGCGGAATCTGCCACCAGAACTCGCCCGTCGCCCACACCGCCGCCGCGTCTGTGCGCACAATCGGCGTGCCAATCGCCCCCAGCGCGCCATACATATTGGAATGCGAATCGGACGCCACGACAAACGACCCCGGCACCACGTACCCGCGCTCCACCATGATCTGGTGCCCGATCCCCGACCCCGCCGGATAGAAATCCACGCCCTGCTCTTTCGCGAAGGCTTCGATGGCGCGGTACTTCTTCAGGTTCGCCTCGTCTTGATTCTGAATGTCGTGATCGAGCGCAAACGTCAGCTGATGCGGGTCCTTCACTTTCTTCGCGCCGATACCCTTGAACTTGCTCATCACCGCAGAGGTGTTGTCATGCGTCATGCACCGGTGCGGACGAATCGACAGGAAATCTCCCGCCCGCAGCGCACGCTGCGGCCCTTCCGCCATGTGTGACTGCGCGATTTTCTCAGTAACAGTCTGACCCATAAGTCACCCGTACTCACGTAGGCACAGCCGCCCTCGGCTGTGCAGGCAAGCGCAACTCGCCATGTTCTTACCCACCGCGAAAAGCCGGGCTTCACCCGGCCGGACAGCCGAGGGCGGCTGTCCCTACGTGGCTCGTCTCAGCCCTTCCGTTTCAACTCAGATCCCAAATACATCATCTGCCCAATGTGATGATGCAAATGCGTGGCACACTGCAGAACGATCTCGAAGCGGTCCTGCGCGTCCGCTCCCGTTGCCGCATATGCTGCCAACCACTCTTCCGCCGATTGGCTGCCGATCGTCCGCACCACCATCTCCACTGCCTCATCGAATTTCTTCAGCACTTCTTCTTTCGACGGCCGCGACGCCTCCGAAAACTCCTGCGGACGATTCCGTACATACCCCGTCCCCGCAATCTGCGCCCCAATGTAGTAATTCAAGTTCCCTGTGAGGTGCAACACAAGGTGCCCAAAACTGTTTCCAAACGGAAAGGGCTTGATCCAGAATTGCTCGTCGCTGAGCGGCGCAGCCAATTCACGGACCACGCCCGCCAGTTTTGTATAACGTGCCGCCAGGCGCGTTGCGGCCGTTTCTTTCAGTTCAGACATTCTTCTTTCCTCAACGCCGTTTCTTGCTCTTTACTTTTGCCTTCAGCTTCGCCGCCTTCGCCTTTGAGGGCGCCGCTTTCTTCTTCTTCACATCCGCCTTCATCAACGCCATCAGCCTCGAAACCGATGCGCACTTCTCCAGATTCCAGATCGCCTCAATCAGCTTATCCTGCGCCTTCGCCGACAGCACTCCATCCGCCAGTGCCCGGAATTTCTCCTCAATCTCCGCATCACTTAGAGGATTCCGCGGATCGCCCTTCGGATAGTCCAGCTGCTTCGAGAACGATCGCCCGTCCTTCGCCGTAATGTTCACAATCACGCGCTGGAGCGCCGGGAAGACCTTCTCGATCTCCGGATCGGCCACGACCTCTACTTTCTTCAACTGTGCCCGGATCGTCGGATCCATGATCTTCTTCATCTCAAACTGTGTTGGCGTCACCTGTCGGTCCACCAGCGCCGCCGCGATCACGTAGGGCAGTGAGTGGTCGGCGGTCTCCTTGGTATGCGGATCGTACTTGCTCGGATCGGAAAGAATGTCGGCAGCCCGCGCCAGCGACCGGATCTGAATCTTCTCCACCCCATCCGGGTGCAGATCGTTTTCTTTCACCAGGTCCAGGACCGCCGAGATCGGCGCATGCGTCAGCGCCTCCGTCGGGAAAAACTTCATCCCACACTGCGTGATCCGCCACGATTCGCCCAGGCCGTCCGTCAGCAGATTCAGCTTCCACTCCGGACCGTAGCAGTGCGCCAGCCCTTCCTTGCCGTCGATCACATGTTCCGGCCCGCTGTAGCCCTTCTCCGCCAGCAGCGCAGCCAGCACGCCACTCTGCGTCGCCATCGGGTCGACCGTGTTTTTCATCATCGTCAGCTTGCCGGCCGTGACCGCGCCCATCGTGCAATGCCGCGAAGCTGAAATCCCGATTGCATGTTGAATCTGCTCCCAGTTCAACCGCAGCGCCCGCCCCGCCACGATCGGCGACGCAAACGCCGTCAGCGTCGCGTGATGCCATCCCCGCTCGCGAATCCCCGGGAAAGCCGCCTCGCACAACCGCATCTCGAATTCGTGCCCCAGCACAAATCCGACAATCAATTCCTTGCCATCGCTCTTCGCCCGCTCGCAGCACGCCATCGCCGCCGGAAAAATATCCGAGGGATGCGAAGGGTCCTGTTTCCAGTAAATGTCGTTGTAATCCATGCACCGGATCATCAGCGCATTGGCCAGCGCAGCCGACACCGGGTCAATCTTCTCGCCGGTGCCGATCACCGTCGCCGGCCCGCGCCCGGCCACTTCTTTCAGCACCTCCAGCGCAATGATCACGTCATGCTGCTGGTACCCGCCCAGCGCGCATCCCGCCGAGTCGAGCAAAAACCGCTTCGCCTGATACACCGCCTCCTGCGAAAGCTGGCTATATTCCAGCCCCGCCGCCCAGCGAGCCATTCTTGCGGTGATAGTTTCTTTTCCTGTTTGTACCGTAGCCAAGAATTTCTCCTTATAAATAGGTCGTGCCTTTCCTGACACCTGAGACCTGTGACCTTACTTCACC
>JAIQFZ010000057.1 GCA_020073015.1 Terriglobia bacterium
GTGATCGTACGCTGATCCTGGGGGACGCCACCGCGATCATGGGTCAGGTTCCATTGATCAAGAGTATGTCTCCCAATGTCGACGGACACATTCAAGTCATCTACGAGGGGCAGAACTGGGCAACGATGTTTCGCGGGGTCACGCCGGAGTTTCTGCAGATTCGCCGGTGGGATCTTCGATTGGGAGCCTTCTTTACTGAGGCGGACGTGGAGGCGGCTGCGCCTGTTTGTGTCCTCGGTCAGACGGTGGTCGACAATCTCTTCGACGATGAGAATCCAGTTGGCCAGACGGTTCGTGTCCAGAGTGTGCCTTGTAATGTCGTTGGCGTCCTGCGGGCGAAAGGGTTTTCTGCTACTGGGCAGGACCAGGACGATTTCGTGGTGATGCCGTTCACGACAGCACAAAAAAGGATTACCGGGATGTTTTGGCTGGACGACATTTTCTGTTCCGCAGTCTCGCGCGAAGCCATGCCGGAGGCTACCAGGCAGATTGTGGGTCTCCTCCGGGAACGTCATCATCTCAATCCGGGAGAGGACGACGATTTCAACATCCGGAGGCCGGAAGACGTTGTGCAGGCCCAGCTGGCGACGAGCAGGATTATGACCATCCTGCTGGCCAGTGTTGCCTCCCTTTCCTTGCTCGTGGGTGGCATTGGCATCATGAACATCATGCTGGTGTCCGTTACCCAGCGTACGCGTGAGATTGGCGTACGCCTGGCCGTGGGGGCGACGGAGTGGGACGTTCAACTTCAATTTTTGAGTGAAGCAATCGTGCTGAGCTTGCTCGGAGGTCTGCTCGGTCTTTTGGCCGGCTTTCTCTCCTCGGCATTGGTGGAGAACGTGTTCCAGATGCCGACTAAGCTTTCCCCTCCGATCTTTGCCATCGGAGGCCTATTCTCGGCCGGCATAGGAATTCTTTTTGGCTACTATCCCGCGCGGAAGGCCTCTCAGTTAGACCCCATTCAAGGATTGCGGTACGAGTAGGTTGTCTGGCATTTATTCGTAGCGGAGAGCTTCAATGGGATCGAGTTGCGCTGCTCGGCGCGCCGGGTAGAAGCCAAAAAATACTCCCACCGCCATCGAGAACAGGACTGCGATCACGATCACAACTGGAGACACCAGGACGGGCCAACCCAGGGTTTTCGTGATCAGGTAGGAGGCGCTCAACCCAAAGAGAATGCCCATCCCTCCACCGAACAGGCTCAACACCACCGCCTCCGTCAAGAACTGCTGCTGGACGTCGCGTTCGGTTGCACCGACCGCCATGCGAACGCCGATTTCGCGGGTACGTTCCGTCACCGAGACCAGCATGATGTTCATGATCCCGATACCGCCAACGATGAGCGATACGGCGGCGATCGAGGCGAGCAACAAGGTCATGACCCGGCCCGCCTCGTCGGCGACATCAGCCAGGTCGGCGAGATTTCGCACGAAAAAATCATCATCCGCTCCGGGGCGAATGCGATGACGATCGCGGAGCAGTGCTGCGATTTGCTGCTGCGCCGCATAACTCGCCTGCCGGGAGACGGCAGACACCATGATCCAGCGCAACCAGTTTTGGCCGGTCATTTTTTTCTGCAGGGTCGTAATCGGGACGATGATAATGTCGTCCTGGTCATCGCCCATGGCAGCCGATGTTCCCTTGGGAACGAGGACGCCCACCACGCGAAACGGCAGGTTGTTGATCCGGATGGTCTGGCCAATCGAGTCGGTCGCGCCAAACAGGTTCTTGCGAACGGTTTCGCCGATTACGGCTACATTGGCCGCCATCTCCACATCATTTTGGGTAAACGACGTTCCCTCCTGAAACGGCCACGTGCGGATATCGAAGTATTGAGGCTCGGTGCCATTTACCCGCGTCGCCCAATTATCGTTGCCAAAAACGACCTGCCCGCTGGAACTGCTGCCCGGGGCGGCCGTGTGTGCCGCCGGGCATTCCCGCATGATGGCCAGCATGTCATCGTAGATCAGGCTTTTCGTCGAACCCCAACCCATGTGCATACCGCTGCGGGTCACCGTGCCCGCGCCCACGAACAACAAGTTCGAGCCCATCGCTTGGATCTGCTCCTGCACGGTCTGCCGTGCGCCCTGTCCGACCCCCAACATGGCGATCACCGCGCCCACCCCGATGATGATGCCCAGCATGGTCAGGATCGAGCGCATCTTGTTGCGCCCCAGAGCCCGCAGAGCGATTCGAACGATGGCGAGCAGATCCATGACTCGCTTAATCCTCCAACTTTGGCAGGTTCTGGATGACCTCGGATGCCCTGGGCCGAGTCTGGATGCGCTCATCGCGGTGGATCCTGCCGTCACGAAACTGAATGCTGCGTTTGGCGAACCGTGCGATGTCCGGTTCGTGGGTTACCAGCACGATGGTCAGGCCTTCATCGTTCAAGTTCTGGAAAATATCCATGATCTCGACCGAGGTGCGACTGTCGAGATTGCCGGTGGGCTCGTCCGCCAGCAGGATCGACGGCCGGTTGACCAGCGCACGGGCGATCGCCACCCGCTGCTGCTGGCCGCCAGACAGTTGCGAAGGGAAATGCGCGACCCGGTCTCCGAGTCCGACCAGAGCCAGTGCCTCACGCGATCGCTTTTCGCCTTCCGCCTTGCTGATACGCGCGTACAGTGTGGGCAACTCAACGTTTTCCAGCGCGGTGGTCCGCGCGAGCAGGTTGAATCCCTGGAAGACAAAACCGATCTTGTGGTTGCGGATGGCGGCCAGCTCTTTCTTGCTGAGGCTGGAAACTTCGATGTTCTCGAGCAGGTAACGTCCGGCGCTCGGCTTGTCGAGACAACCTAGAATGTTCATGAAGGTCGATTTGCCGCTGCCGCTCGCGCCCATGATGGTCACGAATTCGCCACGTTTGATTTCAATGCTCACCCCGCGCAAGGCGTGCACACGTGTTTCGCCCAGTTCGTAATATTTGTGGACCTCCCGCACCAGGATGATCGTTTCGTGATCCTGCTTGATCGTGGCCTTCATGTCGGGTTGAGAGGTAGTGGCCATGTCGAATCGTTTCTCTGCGCCTCTCTGCTCTGTGTCGAACGCACTACCGGCGTGGTGCTCCCGTGCCAGGGCCGGAAGTCTTGCGCGCAGCCATTGAACCAGTGACCAGTTCGTCGCCTTCCTTCAACTCGCCTTTGAGAATCTCCGCCACCTCGGTGACCGTGTGGTCCGTGATGCCCGTGCGAATCTTAACGGGCTCGAGCGTACTGTCCGGATGGAGCTTCCAAAGCACCGCTACATCAAGAAGGGGCGTCCGGGTTTGCCCGCTGTCGTTTCCCCCACCGGCTTGACCAGGCGCATGGACGCGAGTTTGCTTCCCGGAAACATCACCGCCCGCAGCCTCGCTGGCAACTGGGGCGCTCGCTTGCTCGGCCAGTCCGTAGCGTTGATAGAGCGCGCGAATTTGTTCTGCGCTTAAGTCAGGTTTGTACCGTAACGCGCCGTTGGGCACACGCACGACATTCTTCGTCGAGGCCACCGGAATCGTGATGTAGGCCGTCATCCCCGGGAAGAGCTTCAGATCCGGGTTGGCAAAATCAATCACCGTATTGTAGGTGACGACGTTCTGCACGGTGGTCGCGTTCATTCGGATTTGGGAGACGCGCCCGGTAAACGTATCGCGCGGAAACGCGTCGACTTTGAATGTAACCACCTGCCCGTTTTTGATCATGCCGACATCCGATTCGTCGGTACTGGCGTACACCTGCATCTTGGTCAGGTCCTGCGCGATCGTGAAAAGCGTAGGCGCCTGCAAAGACGCCGCCACTGTCTGACCTACATCCACGTTGCGGGCGATCACGGTGCCATCAATCGGCGCGTGAATGGTGGTGTAGTCGAGGTTCGTCTGTGCCACGGTCAAAGCGGCTTGTTTCTGCTCGACCTGAGCCCCGGCTTGGGTAACCTGAGCGTCCGCTGCTGAAACGGCCGCTATGGCTGAATCGGAGTTGGCTTTCGCCAGATCCAGTTGCTGCTGGCTCATCACCGCTTCTTTGGTCAATCCGACCGCACGTTCGTAGTCTGCCTTGGTCTGAACTGCGGTTGCTCTGGCTTTTTCCAGGTTGGCTTTGGCCGAGACGACATTCGCCTTCGCGTTGGCCAGATCGCCTTTTGCCTGCAGGACCGCGCCTTCAAACAGAGCAGGATCAATTTGCGCAACGACCTGGCCTCTCTTGACACGGGAGTTGAAATCCGCGAAAAGATGAGAAATCGTCCCCGAAACCTGCGAACCGACTTGAACCGTGATGACCGCGTTGATCGTGCCGGTCGCCTCGACCACCTGGCGAATGTCACCGCGATCGGCCTTCGTCGTGAAGTACTGCGGCTTGTCCTGCCTTCCGAACTTAAAGGCAGCAAAGGCGGCGACGGCAGCGATCATTGCCGCTGCAACTAGCCAGTGACGCTTGAGCATGTGCACCGAACTTCCTCAATCCTGAAGCTGGACCTGTGAATCCGTTCTTTCTAAATCCATTATGTAGGACTCTGATCAATTTGTACCAGAGTGGTGAAGCGAGCGTAGAGCGGTGTCAGCTAATCCTCCTTCCTGAAGGTTATGAGCGCTGGTCGATCGTGAATTCCCAGGCGCAGTACTGATCACCGGCAGCATCCGGAGGGCAGTGGAGACACTTTGTACGAATGCGGGAATCCACCGTTGTCGCAAAAGTTTCGAACTCGACCATGCCAACGCTCTGGCAGGGAAAAGGCAGCAAGCCCTTGCGACGGCGAGTCTGCTGTACGCGGCACACATCCATGACGAAACGCAAACGCTGGCCGTCCTCGAGCCACTCAACATGCTGCGCGTTGATCACGCTATATAAACGCAGGCCCAGAGCTTTCTCCAGCGCAGCAAGGCCACCGTCTGCCGGAATGTTGAACGTGTGCATGATGCGCCCGGCCTCGGTTGCAGCGAAACGTTTCCACGAACGGGTGTCCAATTCGAGGGCCGTCTCCATGCCAAAACGCTCCTCAGCCGCCAGAAACCAGCATCCGTCATGAGCCAGCCAGTTCTTGGCAAACATGTCTAAGGCGCGCAGCAAGTCTTCCCGGCTCATTGCATCGAACGCGCTCCCGGGTTGTAAAGGCATATGTTGTCATCCCCCTTGTGGATGTGAACACGTTCAGGAAGTTGGATCCGGGCCGAGCTTTGGATGGCCTACCGACTCTTCCTTGGCCGCAGGCACCGGCCCAAACTCGGATTCCAGCGGGAAACCAAGCTGCCGCCAGGTGTGAAGCCCTCCCTGCAGCGGGTGAACCCTGGTAATGCCGTAGCGCGGCAGTTCGATGGCGGTCATCGCGCTGCTGGCTTCATTGGGGCAGGTACAGTAGAGCACGACTTCCTGATCTCGTGGAATCTCGGTATTTCTTTTCTTCAGGTCCTCCATGGGGATTCGAATTGCACCCGGGATGGTGTAGGGCTCGGGCAGAAAGTCGAGAGAATGCCGGAGATCCACCACCGTGACATGCTCCCGCCGGTCCAATTTCTGCTTGAGGTCCGACGGCGTGATCCGTGCCATCCGCAGGTCCCGGACGAACCGTTGCCGCCGCAGATGCTTTCGGAACAGGTAGGCAACAAGCATGCCGATGATCAGAGTCTCGCTCACAAGAATTCACCAGGTCGAAAACGTCTGGAAAAGAAATGCAGGGAATGAGGATTTTGTTACGGGGGCAGGGGCGTCGAGACCTCGAACGGCGTACCGGAGCGGCGTCCGCGTGCGGTTACAAAAGTTTGCAGCCCAGACACGCAATCCTTCCCCCGTGGAGAAGCCGGAAATGGGCTGCCGGATGGGTCGAGCCGCGCGTCCAAAAGCGATGCGCGGTTGAATAACCCTCCGGGGTGTGAGGGGTATCACGATCGTCAGATGCGCGAGTCACATCGGGCGCAACTGGAAATAACTAAGATCGCAGTAGTTGCACAATATCGAAACTATGATTCATAGAAATCACGAAATTCATACTGACCTATCATTCACGGAACGATGCCACAACACTACCGGAACAGCAATGGAGGTAGACATGGGAAGGTTTCATTTGTGCCTGCTGACGACTGCAGTCTTGGTCGCGCTGCTGACCAGCCCGCAGACCGCCAGAGCTCAGAGCGCCAACGGAAAAGAACTCTATCGGAACAATTGCAAAGTGTGTCACGACAAAGGATCGCCGCACGGGCAGTACTCGCCGATGACTCTCACGCAGGACCAGTGGAGGAGTTTCTTCAAAATGAAACTGATCCCTGCTCACAAGAGCGCGGTCCATCCAAAAACTGGGGGCAAGTTGCTCGAGCAACTAACCCCGGACCAGATCAAGGCCATTCAACGATTCGCGATCGACCACGCGGCGGATTCCGAACAGCCCGCCACGTGCGGGTAGCTCGTGGCATGGCCACGCAGAAGGGACTGAGAGGCTAATTCTATGCGAAAACTTATTTTAGGTTTCATGGCATTGGTACTGTTGCTTTCGTCCGCAGCACCGGCCCAGAATTCCCAAGCCGGAACCACCACCCCACAGACTTCTGCCGTATCCGACGAGAATGCACAATTGCGGCAGGAATTGGAACAAATGAAGAAAGCGGTTACGGCTCTTGAGGAGCGACTCACCGCACAGGAAAACTCCGCCCAGCAGAAGAAGGCAGAAGGGAAGCAAGAGCCGGCCGGCGATCAGCCGAACACGGTTGAGCTGGCTTCGCAGGTGAAAGACCTCGATCACCGTGTTTCCCAGACGGAGCGGCGCGGAGCGCTGGACCGCATCAATTTCTCGGGAGACTACCGCTTCGAAGCACACTCGATCTGGGGCAACGTGCCGGCCCATTATGACGGCATGCAACTGCAGAACCTGATGGTCAAGACCTTATGGTTGTTTGCTCCCCCATCGCAGGGCGGCCTCGGGATGACCTTTGACCCCAATCTGTTGAGCCAGATGACACCGGCACAGTTCTCCGGATTCATCGGCCAGAATGTTCAGCAGAACTACAGTCAATACCAATACTTCAGCGGCAATCTCACCTTCAGCCAGCTGAAGCAGTCGATTGGACAGTTCTCGCCCCAACTGCAGCAGATGCTGGTCAGCTATCTGTCCCAGGCCCCAGGCGTCCTTCAGAACGCGTACAGCAATGACACAAACATCTTGTACACGAACCGGCTGCGCCTGAATCTGGACTCAAAAATCAACGACGATCTGAGCGTCACGGCGCGGCTCAGCATGTACAAGGCGTGGGGCGATTCTACCGGCGTCCAGGTCTTCGACGGACAACCGACCTCGATGAACATCGACGGCACAACCGCCGGCGTTCCCAACAGTGACATGCTGCGCGTGGAGCGGGCCTACTTCACCTGGAACCATGTGGGCGGCTCCAATCTCTATCTCTCGATCGGACGCCGGCCTTCCACGGAAGGACCGCCGCTGAATTTCCGTCAGGACGAACCCCGCGGAGGAACACCCTCGGGCGCTCTGATCGATTTTCAATTTGACGGCATTACGGTCGGATATCACTTCAACGACAAAATGGTGTGGCGCTTGTGCTACGGCGTTGGCTACCAGTCAGGCTTTGGCAACGGCAACATCCTCAAGACGCCAGCCGACCGGCTGAAGGACACCCACCTGATCGGCGCGAATCTGGACCTCTACAACACCGAGAAGACCTTCATCCAGGCGACGTATGCCCACGCTTACAACGTCACGGACGGTTTCAACGGGCTGCTGGTACTTCCGGTGAACCCGCTTACGGGAGACGCAGTGAACGCACCGATCGTGATGCGCTACACGCCGTCCGCCAACCTGGGTGCCATCAACCTGTTCGGGGTCAATCTGAACCAGCGCTTGGGAGACCTGGACCTGTACGTGAGCGGCAACTACTCTGGTACCCGTCCCAATGGCACGACCACGCCCTTTGGCGGCCTCATGTCGGATCCGTTTGAGACTCCAGTCGATCGCAACGGCGCCATGTTCTATGCGGGAGCTCGTTACAACTTCCCGAAGAACGACGGCCGCACGAAGATCGGGTTCGAGTTCAACCACGGCTCGAAATACTGGTTCAACTTTGCCAACGCGGAAGACGACATCATCGCACCTAAGACAAACACTCGGGGCGACGTCTACGAAACATTCGTGACCCATCGCATCTACGAGCGCTTCATTATGAAGCTCGGCTATATCCGCTACAACTACAACTACTCGGGCTCCGGCTGGCATGTTGGGGCACCGAAGGACCTCAGCACTGTGGCCCTTCTTGGTTTCCCAACCTACAAGGATGCGTCCATGTTGACGTTCGGACTGACCACCCGGTTCTAACAACACGGGAAATGGAGGCTGATCTTCGGATCAGCCTCCATCTACAACGTACTCTTGACCGGGAATCGCGAAGGTATCCATGAGAAAGATTACACGGCGCGGATTTCTCCAGGCTTCCTCAGTCCTTGCTGGTGTGACGAGTGTCGGAGCGGCGACCGCTGAACCCCGTCCCCCTGCGTGGCGTGGAGACACGCGGGTGGAACAGATCGCCACCAACTGCGAGATGTGTTTTTGGCGATGCGGAGTGATGGCAGAAGTCGCAGATGGCAGGGTCGTGAAACTGCAGGGAAACCCACATCATCCACTTACGAAGGGCCAGCTCTGCGCTCGAGGGAACGCGGGCACGCAGCTTTTATACGACCCGGACCGTTTGAAATATCCCTTGATTCGTACCGGACGGCGTGGAGAAGGCAAGTTCAGGCGGGCTTCATGGAACGAGGCGCTGGATCTCTTTGCCGCGCGACTGACCGATTTGAAGAAGAAGTACGGCTCCGAAAGCGTGGCTTTCTTTCCCCATGGAGTTGCCGCCGGGTTCTTTGGAACCCTCATGAAGGCATTCGGCACTCCCAATAGTGCAGAACCTGCCTTTGCCCAGTGTCGCGGCCCGCGCGACGTGGGCTATCAGCTGACCTTCGGCCGGGCCGTCAACTCGCCCGAACCCGTCGATCTGGAAGAGGCCAAAGCCATTGTCCTAATCGGCAGCCACATTGGGGAGAATGTGTTCACCTCCCAGGTCACGAACTTCATCACCGGCCTGCAACGCGGCGCGAAATTAATCGTCGTTGACCCGCGCTTTTCCACGGCAGCTTCGAAGGCAGACCACTGGTTCCCAATCAAACCGGGCACCGACCTCGCTTTGCTGCTCGCATGGACCAACGTCCTGATCGCAGAGAACCTCTACGACAAGGAATACATCGACCAGTACGCCACGGGAATGAAGGAGCTGGAAGCTCACGTGACGGGGTTCACTCCCGAGTGGGCGGAGCCGATCACCGAGATCTCCGCCGCGCAGATTCGTGAGACGGCCCACCTCCTGGCCGATGCGAAGCCCGCTGTGGCAATTCATCCCGGCCGGCATGTCACCTGGTATGGCGACGACACGCAGCGGGCCAGGGCCATGGCGATTCTCACGGCGCTGTTAGGAGCCTATGGACGCAAGGGAGGAATGTTCCTGCCGACCAAGGTGAAACAGGGCCGCATACCGCTGCCGCCGTTCCCCGACTCAGATCGCGGCCGCGCCGACGGCGCCGGGACAAAGTATCCCTTGGCGACCGAAGAGTCGCAGGGACTGACGCAAGGTTTGGTGCAGGCGACGATCAATGCCAGTCCATATCCCATCAAGGGATGGGTTGTGTATGGACAAAATATTCTCGAAAGCATTCCGCAGCGGCAGAACACTCTGAAAGCCATCGAGCAACTGGAATTCATGGCGGTCGTGGATGTTCTGCCGGTGGAACAAACCAGTTACGCCGACCTGGTGCTGCCGGAAGCAACCTACCTGGAGCGGTATGATCCGCCGGCCTTTGTGACTACGGCCAAGCGCCCCTACGTCGCGATCCGCCAGCCCGCGATTGATCCCCTCTATGAATCCAAGCCGGGATGGTGGATCGCAAAACAGATGGCGACCCGGCTGGGGCTCGACGACTACTTCCCGTGGAAAGATCCGGATGAGCACCTCTCGAAGCTGTTGGCGCCACTGGGGGTGAACGAAACGGAGCTCAAGACTCTGGGCGCAGTATCGTTTGAAGGCCGTCCTTATATAGCGGACCGTCACGAGGATGACGGGCCAATCTTTCCCACCCAGAGCGGCAAGATTGAACTGGTTTCATCGGTCCTGAAGGATCTCAACTTTGATCCTCTGCCGAAGTTCACGGCGGTAAAGGAGCCTCCGGCGGGGTACCTGCGGCTGATTTACGGCCGCGCCCCCATGCATTCGTTTTCCCGCTCGCAAAATAACTCATGGTTGGACGACTTGATGCCCGAAAACCAGATATGGATCAACGCCGGAGTCGCGGCCAAGATCGGTATAAGGGATGGACAAGTCGTAACTCTGGAGAACCAGGACGGCGCCCGGAGTCTGCCGATTGCAGTGCGGGCGACCGAAGGGATTCGCAGCGATTGTGCGTATATGGTGCACGGCTTCGGGACGCGGGCGAAGAGTCTCACCAAGGCCTACAAGAAAGGTACTTCCGACACGGATTTGATTACACGGGTGTCCATCGATCCCATCATGGGTGCGACCGGAATGCGGGTGAACTTCGTTCGAGTGCTGCCGGCGGACAGGAGCTAGGAAATCATGCCACGTTACGCGATGGTGATCGACCAGGAACGGTGCGTAGGCTGCCAGTCCTGCACGGTGGCCTGCAAGTCGGAGTGGGATGTGCCGAATGGCTTCGGCCGAACAAGAGTCCGCCAAACCGGAACCGTAGGCCAGTTTCCAAAACTCTCAACTTCGTTCTATGTGTCGCAATGCAACCATTGTGACCGGCCGACCTGCGTTCCCGCATGTCCGACGGGGGCGACGTACCCGGATCAGAACGGCGTCGTCCGCGTGAACCGGGCTCTGTGCATCGGTTGCGGTTCTTGTGTCGCCGCCTGCCCATACGGCGCGCGGTACATCAACGCCAGCCTTGGCAAGGTGGACAAATGCGATTTCTGTGCCAGCCGCCTGGAAAAGGGGCTGGAACCGGCCTGCGTGACGACGTGTCCCGCCCGGGCGAAAATCTTCGGCGACCTGGAAAACCCTTCGAGCGATGTCTTTCGGTTCGCCTATAGGGACGGCGCACGGCGCATGGAGACTGCCAACGTCGCCATTGGTCCAAACGTCTATTATGCGGGCAAGCCGGAGCACGCCGAATTGGCGCTCGCTAGTTTTGCTCCTGCTCCTCCGCGCACCATCGCACCCGCCAGAATCTGGAGCAGCCTACTCAACAAGGTCGTCTATCTGGCCGTCGGCGCGACGTTCCTCGGGCAAGCGGTTGCCTTCTTCCACCAGTTGTCGAAGGGCGAGAAGCAGTTTGAAGAGTAAGGAGTCGATATGGTTTCCCCGGTGATCGAGACTGTCCCCATCCCGCTGACCGCCGAACAGGCAGAGGCGATGGCGCAGCGGCAGATCAAGAAACACCATGTTGCCATCGTGCTTCTGCATTGGTTCAACGCCACCAGTTGGCTGCTGGAGTTAGCGACCGGTGCCGGGCTGATCGTTGCGCCCGCCTATCGCTTTGCTCCGGTGTGGTACCTGCAGATGATGGAAGGTATGTTCGGATCGCGGGCCAACATGCTACGCTTTCATCTCGCGGTCGGACTGACCTGGATTACTGTGTTTCTGGTGTACGCCATTTTTGGGTTCCGGAACTATCTGCACACTGAGGTACTGCAGCACGAAGTCGCCCTCGATCATGACGACCTGTCCTGGCTCAGAGTGCGTACCCTTCATCTGCTCGGACGGAGCGATGAACTCCTACCCCCGCAAGGGGCGTACAACGCGGGCCAGAAGTTGTTTGCGCTTCTAGTCTACGTCTCCATCCCGGTCATCATGCTGACCGGCTTGATCATGGCGTTTCACTGGTTTGGAACCGCAATCGTTGCATGGGCTATGGTGATTCACTTCCTTGCGGTGGGCATGGTCGTGTCAGGCTTGATGATTCATGTGTATATGGGGGCGGTCTTCCCGGAAGAAAAGCCCGCCTTCTACTCGATGATTACTGGCATGGTGGACGAACTGTACGCGTATCGCTATCACTTCAAGTGGTGGAGAGAAGTGAAAGCCCAGGAACTGTTGTGGAAAAAGCAACTGACGGAAGACGAGGAAAGGCAACACGGAAGCGCAGAAAACGCTGATTCCGGTGCGGCGGAGAGCGCCCCGGGAAGTCGTGCGCTCCAGAAACCCGAAGAATAGGAGATATCATGGCGAGCGAAGCCACCCCGGTAGAGCAATCTATGAAGAAAGGCAGTGCATCCCTGGCGAGAAGGCTGAACCAGCGTGCCAGCGTCGAAGAAGTCGTCCTAGAGCAACAGGTGTTGATGTGCAAGGCTTTCGCCAATGCGACCCGTCTTCACATTCTCGAACTCTTGGGCCGGCGCAATTGGATCGCCGGAGAACTTCAGAAAGAACTCGGCATCTCGAAAGCAAATCTTTCGCAACACATCACCGTGCTGAAGACGGCTGGTGTCATTGTCCGGCGTCGCGAGGGAAAACGTGTGTATTTTGTGCTCGCAATGCCTGAGGTAAAGCAGGCCTGTCAGCTCATCCGCAGCATGCTGCGCACCCGGATCCAAAAAGGCGGACGTTTCTTCATGTAGATGTCGGATCGCTCCTCGCTGGGAGCCGTGATTGTTCTGGGTGTGCCCGCAGTCCTGAGTATGCTGCCGAACTGAAACCTCGGGTCGTATCAGTAGCGCAAAGTGGTGGAGGCGGCGGGAGTCGGACTATTCGGGGTGTTGACAGGACGTAAGTTATTGATTCTAGGAACTGCCACAAGGGCTAAAACGGCCCCATTGCCCGATCCATTGTACGTTTATTGTACGAAAATACTTTCGCGCTGCGGCCCCGTCGGACGTCGTCACAGGCCGAGTATCCCACAATTTGCCGTTCTTTCAAAACAGAACTGCGGCATACCTTGTCTCTGGTCTTGCTATGGGCACATTAATTTCTGCTCGTTGAGACTAATGATGCTTTTCTTGCTAAGCCCAGGTTGGAGGCGAGCATACGTTACGGAATATGCGTCTGTGTTTTCTCCTTCTTTTCCGGCACTCCCCGTCACGAAAACGATGATCGTGCCATCCGGTTTGTAGTACGTATCTTGCGAGCGACTAGCAGCATAGGCGTGAGTCTTTTTGAAGCCGGGCAAATGATCGTCATACCAAGCCAAGGTTGCATCGACCTTCGAGTCATAGACGGAATAAAAATCGGCCTGCATTTTGCTCCTGCACACGCTCGATTCAGGAAGGCGCGTGGGCTCGTTTCCGAGGTGAAGACGAGAGTCCGTAGCCGGATAGAGAGGCAGTCCCGTTAAGGGATCCGCGGTTAACAATTTCGGGCCTGCGTGTCCAGCAACTGTGAAGGTTAAACCGAGCGTCAAGAGAAAACCGGCGAGGGATGCTCTATTCCTCATGGCTTACCTCGCGCTGCTTCCGCCAGTCGGACTTGCGCCATCATCCGGCGAAGCGATGCATCCAATGCAGGGCCGTTATCTTTTGATGCGCCGTTGGAGCTCGGAAATGCCGACGACGCTCCATAGACGATCACTGTTAAATCCCGCCGAGCGTCGTACCACCAGGCGCCGATCACGTGCAGCGTGACGTCATGAAAGGCGGCGAACCGATCCTGCCAATCTCTTGCAGGCGGCATGCCCATGTGTTTCGCAAGCGGCGTTTCGCCGGGGCTAAGGTCGCTGTGGCTCTTCATCTCGAACGAGCAGGCTGTTCGCTCCGAACCCTCGACTGGGATCGTTAGGAATCGCCTCTGTTCTGCCGATTCGGCAAGTGGGTGCGGATCGCCCATGGCATCCAGCCACGAGCGCTGGTCGCATTCCGCCAATTGCGTGAACGCCTTGTACTGGTCCCCCTTTCCTTCTGATCCAAAGGCTGTTTTTTCTCCCACAATCACGTAAGTTCCAAACCAGGCTTGATAAAGAGAGGAGTCCGGATCGCTGCGTGTGGCGAAATTCTTGCCGGCCGTAGGTCGACCGTAGGCGTAGTAGTTAACTCCCTTGTATCCGAGAGGCGCCCAGATGGGATCCATTACGTTCTGCTCATTTACCCACTCGGGGGGGAGTAGTGCAAACGATACACTGATGTGTGCGGCGACAAAGTCGCCGCTCCGTTGATCGGAGAGCGTCGCGACGGACCCTTGCTGTGGTTGTCCCTGTGCCAGACTTGTCCCAAGAAAGAAGGTGATTGCGAGCGAGATGGTTGCACCTGTGACGATTGTCGTTCGAATTGCTCGTGTCATGCAGTCTCCATGCGTTGGCGCTAGGCGCGACATTTGATTTCAATCCGGAGATCGGTCGGCTCGTTCGGCGCGCTCTCCGGCCTATCCACGACCTGAATCGAGTGCATTGGTTCCGGCTTCATCCACTCAACACTCCATCTGCCGGGATGAACTGGCTCCGCCACACTTGGTAGGTCCCGAACGCCTCCGTCGGGGCGAAGATAACGAACGTGTGGTGTCTTTCCACCCCGATCCCAACTCAAGAAGAAACTCGGCCAGCGATGGTGATGCATCGGTATAGTCGTACCGAGAGGTGGCACGGTGACCTCGAACACGCGGACGAGTGCGTTTTCGAAAATAACTTTGTGACTATTGGGCGCGGCTTGAACCGCGTCGTAGCCATCGGGAAATCCGGATTCTTCCTGTCCATAGACGAGAGGGCAAGCGAAGATCGCCGGTAAAACGGAGCCTAACGACTCGAGGACTCTGCGCCGCGTGATCCTGGCAACTGTTCCCGGTGCGTACATCGTGCGTCTCCTTCAACCCGGTGCTAGCCTCTCCATCCCGGGGTTTCCTTGCATGTCAGCTCGCGAGTCGACACTACTTGCTGCCGTCCACGATCCTGGTAGCGCGGATGGTCAAGAATCTCTTAAATGGGCCGCCCGGTTCGCCGATATCCCCGGTCTGTGTAAACGAAGTGGAGGTAATGTCAGACCACACCTCGTGCCACATAGTCTTCTTTCCATCGTGAGTCTCTAGCTCGTCGATCGTGAACTGCTTGCCATCCCATGTCATGGTGATGTCATTGAGAGCACCCTTCAAATCGCAGGTGTAGGCGAGTTGGTTGTTGCACTCCATGCCGTGAAGACTCTTCACTTTGCCGTCCCACCAGATGATCCCGAGGAGAAAGGCTTCCCCCGCGGGCGTCGGCACATGCTCTTCTTCCAGCAACGTGTATCCTCCCGGTCCAGCGCGCCACGTTTCTTCTCCAGTTCCGTCGGCACCGGCCGGCATTGCGGAGTTCGGCTCAAACTTCACACTGACAGACCACTTACCGGATAGTGCCTTAATCAGGCTCTGCAACTCCGCCGGAGGCTGCGTCGCTTGCTCTTTAGAACCGTGCGACGCGGAGGCCAAGTCCTCCAGATGTTGCGGGACTTGTGCCGGAGTTTTGTCAGTCTGTTGTGCGTTCGCCAGATGGCAAGAAAAAAACAGAACAAAAGTTAGACTGATGGACCTCATGTTGGCGCCCCTTTCGGGCTTTAATAAGCCTGTTTCGGATTCGGACGAATTAGTGATTCGCTGGCTTCCTAATTGGTACCGCAAGCGGCAGAGTCAAACGGCTATTCCGCTTTCCATCGTGAAAAATCCTGATATTGGCGACCCTTGCATCTTCCAGTTTTTCGTAACCGATGCGTCCGCCTGTGTTGTAGTTCTTCTGGTAGTTGGGCGAGTTCAGAGGAGCAATCGTGAGCCGCAATCGCGCGCCGGCTGGAATCCTTTGAGCCATCCAGTAGAACTCGAAAGGAATCTCTACAATCTGGCCCGGCTTCAAGAGTTCATTCTTGAAAAAGCTGTTGCGGAAGCGAGCGCGGCGAATGTCTTCGCCCAGCTTAACGGCAGAGCCGTCGGGAAGCACCATAAGCACCTGCGCCCAGAGGTCAAAGTCGGGAGCGTCTGCCTGCACAACCAAGTTCAGACGCATCTGCCCGGCCACTTCGGTGTCGTCCGCAAACGGTTCGGAGTGAAAGGTAATCGCGCGCTTCTGAAAAGCGCGAAACTGACTCATGAGATTCTCGTTCGCTGCATACTTGGCTACATCCAACTGAAGAAGCTCACGGGGATCGCTGACGATTACAGTCGGTGGTTCAGTGCCGGATGGCCTTTCGTTGAGCCGTCCGGAATGGAAGACATCCTCAGGCGTTCCTTCCAGGAAAAAGGCAAGATTCTCTTCGGACGAGGCGGCTTCCAGGGTCGGCGCAGATCGCCATTCGTCGGCTCCCATCATGAAGTATGTGACGCGGTCTTTTAGAAGGCCAGGCTGCGGGCCGCGGCCAAGAGCCCAGTCGTACCAATCCGCGCGCAGTTTATCCATGTCGAGTACGGCAGCGTCAGGTATCACGAGGTTTTCAATTTCTTTGACGGGATGGTGAGTTCCAATGTGATCCCGCGGGCCTATGATCAAGTAATGCTTCTCCGCCACCGAGGGTGACGCATACGCGAGATGCCGCTTGTAGTAGTGGAGAGCCCCGGGTTGGTCGTCGTCGAAGTACCCGGTCGCAGTCAGAACAGGGAAATTCATTCGCACGAAATCTTCGGGCTTGGGCTCCGCAGCGAGATTGAAGGACTCGTCGCCTACATGATCGAGCCACATTTTCATGAATGACAACTTCTGCCCGCGGTCATCGACCATCCACCAGTCGTCTTGGGCAATGCCGATCGCATCGTCCAGTTCGCGGAATGGACGATTGTGCGCATACTGCTCGAGCATCTTGGCCTGCCAATAGTCGCTGTTGGCGATAAAGTCGGTATTGAGCGAGCGGCCTGAGACGTAGCCCATAATCACGGCCGACCACGCTTGGGGAATCCCGTTGCTGTTCGGCACATCCCAGCCGGGATAAATCGGCACGTAGGGGGCAATCCCGGAAAGATGCGGCGGATGTTGCGCTGCCGTGCGCCACTGCGTCATGCCCACAAAGGAGGCGCCGTACATCACGACGTGCCCGTCACTCCAGGTTTGCTTCGCAATCCACTCGACCGTGTCATAGCCGTCGCGGCCAACTTGCAGGCCGAGATCGTCACTCTTAACACCACCAGACCGGCCACGACCCCGCACGAGTACTTGCACAAACACGTAGCCGCGACCGACGAACGCCGCGAAGTCGCTATGGTGGCCACCGTCGATGTCGTACTGCGTCAATTCCAGAACTGTGGGCGCCTTGCCCGTCAGGTGGGAGGGCTTGAAAATCCAGGCCTCGAGGTCCACCCCATCTCGCATCGGGATCATCCGGCTCATCTCGATGTCGTAGCTAGGCCCGACCTGTTCGGCGCCCGTCGTTCCCACGACGATGGTCAACGTGATAACAATGACTAGTAACGTTTTCCTCATAAGCTCCTCGTGATCAGCGTCCCCAGGACCTCGCGCAGTAATGCGACGCTTCTACATCGGCGGGCGAATGTTGCCGTACTCGAAGCGTGCCGAGCGATGGTCCTTGCCCCCTTTCCCTCCGACATCCATGTCCTGCTCGTCGCGCAAGGCCCTGCCCGTCACCTTGGATATCCATATCTGTTCGTCCTCCTTGAAGTTCTCAGTTTCCCGGTGCATGGAATAAACGGCGGCGGGTTCGGCACCTACGAATTCGTTGCGTAAGAATTGGCAGGTTGCCTTGCCGTGTTCTCGGTTTTCCTTCTCCTGGTCCAGAACTTCTGCAGGTGTTACTGGACTTTGCATCCACCTTCCCCGCCCACGGATGTACACCTTTCCATCCGCGTAAATCGTTTCGCTTTCGGTAGGCTTACCTCCGTTAACGAACGCGGCAGTACGGGTTGTGTAACTGTGACTCGGAGTGGTGACCACCTTGGTTAGTGCATCGAAGACTGTCTGGCAGGAATCCGCCGCGTGTGCCGATGCCGCCAAAGCGACCGTCACCAGCGGTGCAAATAAGGCAAGAGCCGATAACCGATTCCGAATCACTCTGATTCTCCTTGGTGTGTATTGAACAACCTTTCAGGACCTTCGCGGGAGTTTTGTCATTCCTTATTTCAGCGATACTTCATCACGCGTGTTCCCCGCTACCTCCGTCCTTGCCATTTCCCAAGGTAGGGGTACTGGGCTCGGGGTTCGTGGTAGCGCTGCAACTGTTGCATTTTTTGCATCAGCAGGCCGGAGAGATAGATCGTGGCCAGAAAAGTACCGGCGACTGCGAGTAGAACCGCGATCACGACCATGAAAGAGGCAAATGCAGTAGTCTCACTCTCCCCCAGATTTCGGTCTCCGTTCCGTTTCGGCTGCTGCTTCCCCGTCATGACAACCCTGAGGGTCGCAATTGGCTTGTGCGTCGCGGGACATCGACAGGTCGCGCCACTCAGTTCAGTCGTCTCCCATCACGTCGAAATACGTGCCTCCGACGACGCCGCCTCGAATCGAACGAGGCTGACCGAGGCCGATCATGGTGAAGTCCATGGTTGAGAAGTCGCCAAAGGCGCTCACGGTTTTCACGCTCGCACGCAAGTCCTGTATCTCGGGTACGGAAAACGTAGCGTTTTCGTCGCCGATGCCGGGAGCGCTTTGTCGGATATAGATCAGCCGGTCCTCGTCGCGGTTGACAAGAGGCTTGAGCAGCACTCCGCGCACTAGCGTGAAAATGGCAGCGTTCGCGCCGATGCCGAGCGACAGTGTGAGAACCACGGCGGTCGCCAGCCCTGGAGTCCGAATTAAAGAGTAAGCTGCAACTCTCAGATCGCGAACGAATGACATGTTCTGACCCCTACTGATCATTCTTTCCCTCGTGGTCGCCCTCATCGCGAGGTGTCCTTTCGCCGTCGTCGCTGCTCACTCTCCTTTATGATTTCGCTCAAATCCACAACCGGCCGTACCTCAATCGGTCCAAGTCCATGCTTAAAGCCTGGTTGCTGTGAGACAAGCTGAACGGCATGATTGAGGTCTCGCGCCTCAAGGATTTGAATGCCACCAAGCTGTTCCTTGGTTTCCGCATAGGGGCCATCCGTCGTCGCGACTTTGCCGTTTTTCCAGTACAGGGTCAACGCGGTCTCCGGAGGCTGAAGAGGTACTTCGGCGACAAGATGTCCGTTGGCGCGCAGATGGTCGTTGTACTCAAAGCATTCGTCAAATGTTGCGTGTCGCTCGTCCTCGGTCATCCCTTCGAATTTTCCTGGCTCGATGTATCCCAAACAGATGTATTTCATCGGTTCCTCCTTGTTTCCTGTGACTCCTTGTTTGCTGCGACTCAGAGCCGATGCTCATCGCTCTGTCAGATAGTCGTTCGGGAGACCGAAAATCGACAGCCACTCCATTTTGTTTTAGGCTCGTCAGAGCCAGCTCCAGTGCAGTGGGGCCGAAGCGATTCTGAAGGAGATTGATGGCTGTTGGCGGACCAAGACGCCGACGCGGTAGCATGTACGTGATGCGATAGGTGGAGTACTTTATGGCAGACGATCTTAACCGAAATCGTCAATCTCCGATGACAAAGGCGCCACCACAACCTTTCGAAATTCCGGACACCGCCAAGTCACGCGCATTCATGGCTCGCAACCCGATGTTTCCAGCCGCTTTTGCGAAGCTATTGAACCTCTCCAACAAATGCTTCGCGAGAAACCCCCTCGACAAGGACCATCGTGAGCATATCTGCTTCTGGCTAGGTCACACGTGCCGCCAAGACTTCCTTGAGGTCGCCTTTCTCGCCTTAAACGGTCACGGCGCTGGGGCAACAAAGATCCTCCGCAGCCTTTATGAGCGGGCGGTCACAATCGCGTACCTCATCCAGAACCCAAACAAGGTAGATCGCTTTCTCCAGTTTGCCGCGATCCAAGAAAACAGAGCGATGGAGGCTGCGCTCAAACAAGTTTCGCAAGATCGAATCGACGCCCAGATGGGCCCGGAAAATACTGTGGCAGAAACTCGCAAACGCTATGAGCAATACAAGGGCAATTTCAAGGCAACGGCGTGCTCGGTGTGCGGAGTGAAAACACCACCTTCATGGGACGTCGACCTCGTCTCCATGGTTCAGCGCGTGGGGGAACCTTACACCCAGGTGTTCCTGCTCGCTTACACTAATCCCAACTTCAAAATTCACGCTACCCTAGCTTCCGCTAGTCAGCCCGACGGGGATCGAGAGGAGAAGGACGCCGAATCAGCGTTAATCGTGGCAACTGAACTGTTCTTAGCCGTGATCAGGTCGCAGAACGCTCTATTCTCTCTGAAGCTCGATCCCGATATAGAGGCCTGCACGCAGGATCTCCGAGACGCTCAGTCCCGCGCCCTTTCAGCCCCCTAGCCCACGATCCAAACGCGCGTCCCCACCCCCGCGCGGCACTACGGTAATCTTTGGCTGCGTTGCGGCGGGTGGTCCGCATTTCCGAATGATGTTCGCGTGCACCCTTTGTTTTGTTTGTGCCAGCGAAATCAAAAGCCTGGGCCACCACGCCGAGGGGTAAAATGATCCCCTATGTCGGTACCAACGTCTGCCAAACGGCCGCTGAAGCTCTTGACTGAAATTCGAAGCGAGCTTACTGAAGTTGACAAGATTTGTATCAATTGGACGGATAGAGGTTCTAATAGCGAGGAGTCAGAACGCGTCGGAGCTCTTATCGAGCTTGCGTTTGAAAATTCCTTAGTCCTCATGGAGACGATCGGCCGACCTGAAACACGGAGCCGCATTTCGGAGCTTTTTGATCGCGCCAGGAAGAATCTGACCCACACTAAGTACTCGGTGAATGCGGGTGAAGTCTACTCGGTATGGTCATGGCGGCTATCGAGCATCTTGGATGCCGTCGAAAAGGTCCAGTTCCAGTTAGCCAAGGACGTTGAAGAGCCACTAGACCTAGTACTCGGGATGCTGGACCGGCTTCTCCGAGTAGAACAAGCACTTCAACATCGCCATGACTCTCGTACAACTTTGACCATACAAGACGAATACGACATTCAAGATCTGCTAAGGTCCATTCTTTTTCTTCATTTCGATGACATCAGCCCAGAGGATCCGGGTCACAAATTCGCAGGTTCGTCCACGCGAGTAGATCTTTTGTTGAGAAAGGAACGAATCGTCATAGAGATCAAGAAAACAAGGCCCAGCATGACGGAGGGCGACCTCGGGAAGCAGTTGAAATTGGATATTGTCGACTATAAACAGCGCACAAACTGCGACGCCTTGGTCATCGCGATTGATGATAGGGAGGGGCGATTGAAAAACCCGAAAGGGTTCGCAGATGATCTCATGAACATAGAAGAAGGCTTTCGGGTGGAAGTCGTCTTGTTGTAGGCGGGTGGCCCACCTTTAATGATCGTTGCGTGCACCATTCCCACTGAGGGTGCCCCATCCTTGCGTTTTTTGCAAGGGTGGGCGTCGATGCTGCGTGTGCTATTTGATTTTGTCGTGGATACGTGATCAAACCCACTTGCCGCCGGCGGTTCCGACTCCCGCCCTTCGCAAAAAACGCGAAGGAACGGGGCGCCCACTGTGTTGGTGATGCCAGCGAGATCAAAAGCCTGGGCCACCAGCCCGGCACGAAAATCTAAAGATGGGCGAACCCCCGTCCATGTTCACGGAATAAACGCGGCTACGCCGCGAGACTCGGCCTCGCAGCAGCTCCCACAAAGTTGTTCAACTCCGGAATTCCGAGCAACCGTAACTGTTTCCTTGACAAGTTGCCGCCATGCAACAGGAACTTATGCTGACGCAAGTACCCGGTGACCTCGTTGCGCACGTGTGCGTCCAACTCAGCGTAAAGCTGCTTAACTTCGAAGTAGCGGTAACATTGGCCCCAACCGTTTATCGTGTTCCTCAAGCTTGTCAACGTGTCAAGAAGGCTCTTTGACTGCCGAACATCTAGGATACTTCGGACCCTCTCTCTGAATTTATTGATCACAGACTGGGAGGGAGCGATTTGACCATTCGAGAACTGTACCCCGAGGAACTTCAGTCCCCTGTCGAATTGCAGAATGCGGGTCTTCGAACCATCTTCCCCAAGTTTGTGAAGTCGCAGATGAAGCCCATCTTCCAATATCCGCTTGCTAAGCGCGTAGGCCTCTTCTGCTTCCTGCTCGGTCTTGCACATCACAACAAAATCGTCCGCGTACCTGACCAGGTTAAATCCTGCCTCGGTCATTGCTTCGTCGAAGGGATACAAATAAAAGTTCGCCAACATCGGCGACAGAACTCCGCCCTGTGGCATTCCAGAGTCGGCCGTGGGAAACAGTTTCTTCTCCTCGTCCGAGAAGGAATCCAGATTGCCAACCTCCATCCGGAGACCATCCATGATCAGAGCATTGAGGCTCGGGCGGTGCACCCTCCTGATGAACTTAGGGAACAATACCCCCGGATCAACTTCGTCGAAGAACTTGTGAATGTCCGCCTCAAGCACGACGCGGTACCCCTCATCCGCAAGCTTCTTGACACGCTCAATCGCGTCTCTTGGCCCTCTCCTCTTTACATACCCGAAACTGCAATCCAGATTGTATCGGCTAAATCTTTCTTCGATTAGTAACGAGATCGCCTTCAGGACTACGCGATCACGAATTGCAGGAATCTTGATGGGCCGCTTCTGGTCGCTTCCCGGTTTAGGGGCAAGCCAACCGCGGGCAGGTGTGAACTTGTATGATCCGTTCTTAATCTGCTCGCCTATCTCAGATAAATGGTGATGAAGATTGTCCCTGAATTCCTCGATGGTGATCTGATCCAGACCGTGAGATCGCTCGTTCCGTCTTGAAATCTTCTTCCAGGCCGCTAGAAGATGCCCCGAAGTACTTAGCTGATCGCGGGCTGAGGATCCGTTTGCCACTGGAGGAAACTTCACCGTCGCCCACGAGAATGATATGGAGCGGGCGACGGACATTGTCTATGAACAGTACTGGTGCCGTTGGTCTGTGTCATCGACTGAGTCGCGACTGAACAACGCGGTACTGCTCGTCCAAGCTGCGGAACCCATCAAGCCGAGTACCAGTAAATAACCTGCACTCCGCCCGGATGCGCTGGCGCCCAACGTGGCAGCGGCCCGAAGCCGCGACCGCCCGCCTGGCGCATCCCGCGCGGCCAAGGACCGGGCTAAACCCAGAAACTGGATCGCCAGCCAGATCAAGACCACACGGGGCTCCAATGTGAGCCTATCACTTCTAGTTTTTTGTCCAGTGCGATTACATGCACAGGCACCCGCCTCCGTCTGCGCCCCAGTCCTTTGTCACTTGCCGTCGTTCTCCTACGTCCATCGACAGCAGGACGGGCCGCTGTGCTCTTGAGCGGGCCACTAAGGCCAGCCCTACCCACAGTATGGTCTACCGCCACCCTCTCGGATGAACAGTAGTGGCGCCGTTGGTCTGTGTCATCGACTGAGTCGCGACTGAACAACGCGGTACTGCTCGTCCAAGCTGCGGAACCCATCAAGCCGAGTACCAGTAAATAACCTGCACTCCGCCCGGATGCGCTAGTAAGCGATATGAGTACACTAGAGCTAGCCCAACCTCCAGTACAAGTGGCTTGGTAGTACAATCGCATCGATAGGTAGTGTTCACTATTGGTAAACACTACCCATTGTGGACTTGCGTGACATCAGTAAGCCTTATCAGGAATGTGGGCGAAAAAACTGGGGACAGACGGGACGTTCACCAATTTCCATTCGTCGAAAAATTGGGGAACATTCCGTCTGTCCCCGGGGTTCCCCTCACTTGATGAGTGTCACCGATGCCGGACCCATTCCCGCATTCACCGGTGTGCCCGCCGGGGTTAAGGCTCCAGTGGTGGCATCGACCGTGAAAGCCGTAACGTTGTCTGAGCTGACGTTCGCAACGTAGGCAAACCGGCCTGAAGCGTCCAGCGTTAGCGCAACGGGAGTGGTGCTGGCCGATACGGTAGACTGCGGTGTCAGTGCGCCGGTATTGGCATCGATAGCGAAGACTGAGACACTGCTTGCAATCGCGTTGGTCACATATGCGAATCGGCCCTGTGAGTCCACGGTGATGGAGGTCGGGCCATCTCCGCTGGTAACCGGTTCCGCAACCTTCGTCAACGCTCCGCTGGTCTGATCAATCGAGAAGGTCGTGATTTGATTGGAAGCCAGGCTAGCCACGTAGGCAAATTTCCCCGACGGGTGCATGCCGATCGACGACAGGCTCAGGCCAACCGGAGTTGCTCCGAGCAGCCCCAAAGCTCCGGAGTTGTCGACTCGATAAACCGTCACATCGTTGGCATTGAAGTTGGGGACATAGGCGAAGTGGCCCGAGGGATGAAAGCTAAGCTGGACCGGGGCCGCGTCCGTCGGAACCGAACCAGCAAGCGGCGTGAGCGCGCCGGTGTTCGCGTTGATGGAGAATCCGGAAATGTGGTTCGAATCCTGGTTCACCACATAAAGAATGGTTCCTGTCGGCCCGACGACAATGGAGCGTGGGCCATTGTCGGCAGGAACAGGCGTACCCACCATGGTAAGGCCGCCGGTAATCGCGTCAATGGCGAATACGGAGATGTCATTGGAATCGACATTGCTGACGTAAGCAAAGTGCCCGGAGGGCTCCACCGCGATCACCCCGGGAGTGATGCCGCCAGTCGGCACCGTATTTTTCGGAGTCAGTTGGCCTGTCTGAGGATCGACTGCAAATGTGGAGATGTTGTTGGAAAACGAGTTGGCCACTAACGCAAACCGCGCCTTGGCGATCGGAGGCGGGGTGGAGGGTGTGCTCATACCACCGCCACAGCTCACCAAGAGTGTGAGGACGACGGAAAACAGCATGCAACGCGCGATCTTTCTGAAAGCCATTCTCTTCCTTTTAATTGAAATTTAAGGGTCGGAGCGAAGCCGAAAATGACAAGGCGCCTGCAACAGGAAGAAAACTGGCGGACCAGTTCCTATTCCTGTATACCTTCCGCCCCAGCACATGGGTAGATGCGGAACGGGCGAGTTAGTTCCGAAATAGATGGTAAAACTCTTGTAACTTCAAAGTGATAGAAAAGTGACAAATTCGGATCGCTGTGGCGGCTCACCTATGGGCCTCATCAAAAGGCCGGGCCACCCGGCCGGAGTTCCTTCGCTAAGAACGCTCAGGATTTCGGCTGCGGGCTCCCCCCTTCGGCTGCGCTCAGGGTCACGCCCGCAATGCGCGTCAAGTTTATAGACTTCCGGTTGGGACTGCGCCTGCACGCTCGTAATTCACGATAATGACGCCTTTCGAGGTGACTGTGCTTTCCGTCACCTTGAATGCCGCCGGGATCGTGCCATCGGCAAACAATCGTTTTCCACCGCCCA
>JAIQFZ010000058.1 GCA_020073015.1 Terriglobia bacterium
TTGACCGGCATCCCGGACGGACCAGGGTCCGCAGGCTTGCCACCGATTGAAATCAATGGCCTACAGCGTATTGGAACGTCGCCGTGGCGGCCGCAGTATCAGATCTCGCAAGCCTGGAACCTTGCTGAAAACTTGAGCAGGCTGAGTGGCAGCCATAGCTTTAAGTTCGGCTATCAATATCTCAAGCGCTCCGACAACTTCCTGGACCTGCGGGCACCGCAGGGCGAGTTGCAATCGAATGGAGCCTACACAGGTAACGGTTTGGCGGATTTCCTGCTCGGGAATGTTGACACCGTCTTCTTCACCACGCCTCTGGTAGTTCATTACTTCCAGCCCGGGCACTCGTTCTATGCCATGGACACATGGAAGACGACTTCGAAACTCACGTTGACCTATGGCCTGCGCTATGAGCTCTTCGCTCCCATCCTGGAAAGGAAGAACAACGTGACGAATTTCACTCCTGCCGACGGCGGTGGAATCGTAACCGCAACAAAGAGCGCTTCTGGCTGGTACGACCGCGCCTTGATTCACCCCGACCGCAACGATTTCGCACCGCGAGTTGGCTTTGCCTACCAGATGATGAAGCGCACGGTGTTGCGAGGAGGTTATGGCGTCTTTTATCAGCACAACAACCGGATTGGGTCGGAAAGCCTGCTGCAACTGAACCCGCCTTTTCTTCTCGACGTGCAGTTGAGCCGGAGCGGAGCCAGCACCGTATTTCAACTGAAGGACGGTTTTCCATTGAGCACGATCACCGGGTCGGGATTTGATTTGACGCAAATCTTCCTTCGCGCTCAGGATCCCAACCAGCGCTCGAGCTACGTGGAGCAGACCAGTCTTGGCGCCGAAGTGCAGGTGATGAGCGATACCGTGGCTTCGGCCAACTATGTCGGAAATTGGGGCCGAAAGATGAACCGCCTGCGGAACTTCAACCAGCCTCACATCACAGGCTTCGACACGAATTGTCCAATCTTGCAGTACCCGTACGCCAATTTCAGCACGGTGACGAATATTGATACATTTACAAGTTCCGGTTGCCAATCCACGGGCCAGCATGCCTTTCTGGAATACGCCAGCAACGACGGAAACTCGAGCTTTAACGGCCTCGAACTCTCTCTACAACGCAGGATGTCCAAGGGGCTAGGCTACTCGCTGGCTTATACCTGGAGCCACGCACTCGCCGATTTTGGCGACAACCTCACGGGTGGCACATTTCCTCAAAACGCTTACGATTATGCTGCGGAGAAAAGCAACTCCAACCTCGACATTCGCCAGCGTTTCGTCGGAAATTTCAGCTGGGACCTGCCCTTCGGTCAGGGGAAGCGTTTCCTCTCGAGTCCAGGTGCGGCCAACCGCTGGCTGGGTGACTGGCAGTTGCACGGGATTGTCACCCTGCAGACTGGAAGCCCATACACTGTCACTGCGACTAACGATGGCCTGTTAAGCGCGGCGACAATGTATCCCGACTGCATCGGAAATCCGTTCGCCGGCGCCACGACCGATCACAATCTCTACACAACCACGGGATTCCTCATCAATCGCGCGGCCTTCGCGCAACCCGCTCCGGGAACCTATGGAAGCTGTAGACCGCGCATGTTCCATGGTCCGGGCATCAAGATGGTGGACTTAAGCCTCTTCAAGGATTTCAGGTTTACCGAGCGTTGGCGTCTGCAATTCCGGGCGGAATTCTTCAACGCCTTCAATCATCCGAATTTCGGGGCTCCGGATTCTAATATTTCCTCTCCATCGTTCGGAAAGGTTTTCAATACGCTGGCGCCTATTCTGGGCGCCGATTCCGGTGGGCCTGGCGATCCGCGCCAGGTTCAGTTCGCGTTGAAGCTGTATTTCTGATGATTTGCCGCGCTGGAGCGGCGAGATCCGCTCCGCATTTTCTTCCCCGGCGCGTTACCTGATCTCGATCGGGAACGGGATCAAAGGTCCTTCGAGGAGGCGGTTTGACGTCCAGGCGTGGAATGACGGTGGCTCAAGCCGTTGTCTCGTTCCTGAAAAATCAGATTGTCGAACGAGACGGACGGGAGGCTCCGTTCTTCGCAGGTTGCTTCGGAATTTTCGGCCACGGTAACGTAGCTGGAATTGGACAGGCGCTGCAGCAGAATCCCGACTTCCCCTATTACCTACCCCGGAACGAGCAGGCCATGGTGCACACTGCCGTGGCCTTCTCGAAAATGAACAACCGATTGCGCGCGTTCGCCTGCACTTCTTCGATTGGCCCGGGTGCGACCAATATGGTTACGGGCGCTGCTACGGCCACCATCAATCGGATTCCAGTGCTGTTGCTTCCGGGAGATATTTTCGCGCGACGGAATGTTGCGCCAGTTCTCCAGCAACTCGAGTCGGGACAAACTCAGGACATTTCTGTTAACGACTGCTTCAGGCCAGTGTCGCGGTATTGGGACCGCATCTCCCGCCCGGAGCAACTTCTCACCGCCCTGCCCGAGGCTATGCGTGTGCTGACCTCTCCCGCCGAGACTGGTGCAGTTACCCTGTCTTTGCCGCAGGACGTCCAGGCGGAAGCGCTGGAATATCCCTTGGCGTTCTTCGAGAAACGCGTGTGGAACATCCCGCGACCGCGAGGAGATGCACAGGCAATGGGGCGTGCTGTCGCCATGATTCGCTCCGCAACGCAGCCCCTGTTGATTGCGGGCGGAGGGGTCCTCTACTCCGAAGCTTCCGGGGCGCTCGCCAAGTTTGTCGAGCAAACAGGAATTGCGGTCGCGGAGACACAGGCGGGAAAGGGAGCGCTCGTATACGATCACCCGCAATGCCTCGGCGCCATGGGTGTTACTGGTTCCAGAGGAGCCAATGTCGTCGCTCGGGACGCAGATCTGATCATCGGAGTGGGTACGCGCTATACGGATTTCACCACCGCTTCAAAAACCGCTTTCCAAAATCCCAACGTCCGGTTCATCAACATTAATGTCGCTCATTTCGACGCGGCAAAGCAGGCGGGCCTGCCGATCATTGCGGACGCCAAAGTGGCGCTGGAGGAGCTAGCGCAGGGCGTCACAGGCTACCGAGTGCCGGCAGCATATGAGGAACGTGTGCGTCGGCTCCGTGAGGAATGGGAGAAAGAGGTCGAACGGCTCTTTCATCTGCACCACGGGCCGCCCGTGAGCCAGAGCGAAGTCATCGGGGTAGTTAATTCCGTGTGTGCGCCGTCGGATGTCGTAGTCTGCGCCGCGGGCAGCCTGCCCGGAGATCTGCACAAGTTATGGCGGGTCAGGGACACAAAAGGCTATCACCTTGAATACGGCTATTCCTGTATGGGCTATGAAATTGCCGGTGGCCTCGGCGTGAAGATGGCCGCTCCCGATCGCGAAGTATTTGTCATGGTCGGGGACGGTTCCTATCTAATGATGGCCCAGGAGATCCACACTTCAATACAAGAAGGATACAAGCTGAACATCGTGCTTCTGGATAACCACGGCTTCAGCAGCATAGGCGGCCTGAGTGATGCCTGCGGGAGCGGCGGATTCGGGACACGCTACCGCTACCGAAAGGACAGACAACTCCAAGGTGACTTGGTGGAGGTGGATTTTGTTGCCAATGCCGCCAGCCTGGGCGCGGTGGCGGTTCGCGTTCGCACCTTGGAGGAACTGAAGAGCGGGCTCGCCGAGGCGCGGGCCGCCAAGCGAACTACGGTAACTGCCATCGAAGTGGACGGAGACGTGCGTGTGCCCGGATATGAGTCCTGGTGGGACGTGCCCATCGCCGAGGTCTCGGAGATGGATAGTGTTCGCGACGCCCGCCGCCGGTACGACACGAACATAGAGCGTGAGCGAAATTATTTTTGATCGGGGCCACACAAGGCAGCTCTCGACGGGCAAGAGGTCAGTGAATTCGGTGCCTGACCCAGGGAGGGACACATGACGGAATCTTATGTGCGGGAGGTCTTAAATCATTCAGTTCCGGTGCCAGGAGACAAATCCGGCGTCCTGATTTCAATCACACGGGCACAAGCAAATTGGCAAACGATCAACTTCTGCGTGCGCCGGTTGATAGCGGGGCAGTACTGGCAGAGCCACACGCGAAATGAAGAGGGCGCGTTGGTCATCTTGGGAGGGAAAGCAATCGCGGACTGGGGCGAAGGCCCTCATGAGATAGGCGGACGCAAGGATGTGTTCAGCGGTTATCCTCATGCAGTCTATCTGCCGTGCCAGACGCCCATCGAGATTTCTGCCATCACGGCTTGTGAATTTGCCGACGCCCGCACTCCTTCTTCCGTACGGCTTAGCCCGCAAGTCATCACCCCGGCGGATTGTCGAGAGGAGATTCGCGGGGGAGGAAACTGCACTCGTCAGATCGTGGATGTGATTCGTCCTGAATTCCCGGCTGACCGGCTACTGATCTGCGAAGTCTATACGCCGAGCGGCAACTGGTCGAGCTACCCTCCGCACAAGCATGACGTGCACAATCCCCCCTTGGAAGTAGACCTGGATGAAACTTACTACTACCGGATCAGCAAACCGGAGGGATACGCGTTCCAGCGCCTGTACGACGCGGCGGGCACGCGCGACGACACATTGACCGTAGCGGACGGCGATTTGGTGTTGATCAAAGATGGCTACCATCCGGTCGTCGCGGCGCATGGATATGACGTTTACTACCTAAACGTACTTGCCGGCAGCGCGCGTTCCATGGCTGCCAGCGATGACCCTCGCTATGCACACCTGCGCCACACTAACTTGGAGCGGGATCAGCGTGTGCCCCTGGTGCGCGCCGGGGCGTCGGAACGAGGTTCCTAGTGGGAGGGTTGTTGAATCGCCGTCGGGCAATGGGTAGTGGGCCCTAACGAAGGTTTGCGCTGCACACGATATCTGTACGGGGTTGTCACCGCACAAGCGGGACGCAGAAAGGGAGAAGTCGAGATGCCACATAAGATCGGGATCGTTGGAGCGGGAGGTATCGGTGGCATACATGCCGCAATTCTGGCAAAGGATTCCCGCGTCAAACTGCAAAGTTTCTTTGACGTCGAAGCAACTCGCGCACAAACTATGGCCAGCCGGTTTGGCGGGCGGGCCGCGGGCTCACTCGAGGAACTTCTCACCGAATGCGACGCTGTGTTCGTGTGCACTCCGAATACCACCCATGTACAAGTGGCCAAGGACGTTCTGGAAGCGGGCAAGCATGTGTTTTGCGAGAAACCCTTCGCATTGGATCTGGAATCCGCCACGTGGCTGCGCGACCGCGCCGTGCGCTCTGGTGTGGTCTACCAGGTGGGGCACAACCGCCGCTTTGCGCCGGTGTACAAAGTGTTGAAGCAGGCGATTGACAGCGACGAGCTTCGCCCCCTCTCCGTCCACGCCAAGATGAACCGCGGCGAACTGGTTAATCCTCCCTGGGTGTGGAACGCCAGTCTAACCGGGGGCTTTCTGTATGAAACGCCGGTCCACATGTTTGACCTGATGACTTTCTTTTTCGGGAAGGTGGACTGGGTCGAGGTAGCAGCGCGTTCTCACGGGCACGGCGAGCTCGACGATTTTTCCATTCTTCTGAATTTCCAGTCAGGCCTGCAGGCGACCATGAAGACCTATGCGCACGCCAGTTGGCACTTTCCCTTCGAACGATTCGAGGTCTACGGAATGCACTCGACGTACGAAACGTTTGAGATGGAAAGAATCTCGGTTACCAATGGGCTGGAAACGCGCACGACGACATTTGACTATGCACTCGCTTCGATGCACGAAAAATGGGGTTATATCGAGGAAGACCGGCTTTTCGTGGACGCTCTCGAAGGCAAATCGCCGGCGCCGGTCACAGCCGACGACGGGTACAACGTCGTGGAACTGATCGAAACTTGTTATCAAAGTGCCAGAGAAGGTACGCGCGTCAACGCGAGAGCGGTCGCCAGGAAAGCCTAGATGGATCGATTTCTTGAGCGTATTCATTTTGCGTCGGCACCCGTGAGCTGGGGGATACAGGACGATCCCGGGCCCGCCTGGGAACAGCCCTATGAGCGCATTCTCGAAGAAATCGTATCTGCGGGATTCACCGGAGCAGAGCTGGGACCCTACGGGTACTTGCCTACCGATTCCGCGGTCCTGAAAAAGACCCTTCAAGCCAAGGGACTGAAATTGCTTTCCTCCTTCGTTCCCGTTCCGATCACTGACTCCTCGAAAACCGCCAGCGTAGTCGAACACGTACGCAGGGTCGGTTCTCTGCTATCTGCCATGGGGGCCGAGCTCCTGGTTTTGTCGGATTGTCAGACTCCGGAGCGGAGGCGAATCGCCGGGGGCGTTCCGGTGGATGGAAGCAAGTCTTTGGGGGCCGCTCAATGGAAGCAAGTAGGGTCCGTGATTGCCGAGGTCGAGCGTGTCGCGGCAGAATATGGCTTGCGTCTGGTCTTTCATCCGCATGTCGCCACTTTTGTGGAAACTCCTCTGGAGGTGGAATGTCTCTTTGAGGCACTCGCGGGCAGCCATGTCGGGCTGTGTCTCGACACGGGTCATTGCGTGTACGGCGGCGGGGACCCGAGCGAAGAAGCCAGCAAATATCGTTCGTTGCTGCGCTATGTTCACATCAAAGATGTGAACGCAAGGGTCCTCGGCGAGGCACGCGGCAGGAAACTCGATTTCGAAGCGGCGGTCGGCGCTGGACTGTTCTCCCAAATCGGAAGTGGGTGCATTGATTTCCATGGCTTCTTCCGGTTTCTGGCCGAAAGCCGGTATTCGGGATGGGCGGTTGTGGAGCAGGATGTGATCTACGGCAAGACAGCCGTCCCACCGCTCGAGAGTATGCGCGTCAGCCTGAACTACCTTAAGAACGTGATTTCCAGGATTGAGTCTTCCGCAGGCGTGACAAAACAGAAAGGCTAGACAGCGACTTATTCTGCGGGCAAGACTCCTCACGCCGCCTGCAATTTCATCTGCGCCCCAAAAGCGCCGATATATTCGGCTAGTACTTCGCGCGCGACCTCGGGCCGGGCAACCAGCGGATTCTTCACGAGGGCCGCGAGGGCCGATTCCCTTGAGTGTTCTACCGCCGCGCGAACGGTTAGGCGTTCGTACTCCTTCACTCGCAGCAATAGCGGCAGGACTGCCTCCGGCGCGCGGCCCACGGGGAGCACTTGAACTCCGCTGGACGAAACCTGGCAGGGGAGTTCCACTGCATCATTGGAATCCAGATCCTCCAGCGAGTTGAGGTTGCGAACGGTGAGCGGTATGAGCCTCGGACGCTCGGAACGCAGAGCCTCCAGCAAGAGCAATGCGATTCGCTCGTAACCTGAGAATTCCGAGTACAGTTCCTGGTTATCCTTGCGCTTCTCGCCCGCAGTCGCCTCGATGCTGAAATAGGAAGCATTGCGCTCGCGCAGGTAGTTCTCGTAAATTTCGATAAGGTCCTTGTCGGAAGCTCGCGCAAGCTTCTCAAGCAACTTTGCGTTCATGGCCGCGACGGCCTGACCCCGCGACTTCCCGCTGCGCTGCAGATTCTCATACGCCGTTTTGGGAAAGTAATAGAAATAAAGATACTCTGTCGGCAATAAGGCAAGCTTTTGAATGAACTCGACGGGGAAGAGTTCATGTCTGTAACACTTCCGGATCAGATCAGGAGAAGCGAGGATTCTCGGCAGGAGTTCCGTTGCTTGTGCGTCACGGATAGACCGCACCCAGCCGAGGTGGTTCAGGCCGAGATAGTCGAACGTTAGCTCGAATGGGTTCCGATCCAGCGCTTTCGCGATCGACTCAAAGGTCTCCAAGGGCGTATCGCAGACTCCCAAAATGCGAACTCCCGAATGATTCAGGATTGCCTGCGAAATGATGCCCACGGGGTTGGTAAAATTAATGACGGTTGCCTTCGGAGCAACGCGCTCGATTCGGCGCGCGTACTCCAACATGGCCGCCAGATTTCGCATCGCGCAGGCGAACCCGCCCGCGCCAACGGTCTCCTGCCCGACCAGGCCGTGAGCGAGGGCAATGGTTTCGTCCTTCACCCGCGCATCGATGCCGCCGACGCGAATGCTCGTGATGACGTAGTCTGCGCCCTCCAGAGCCTTGTCGAGGTCGGGAACAGTCTTCAACCGGGCGGTGAGTCCACCTCGCCTCGCCATAGCTTCGGCAACGCGCCCCATAATCGAGAGACGTTCGCGGTCAATATCCCAAAAGGATAGTTCTTCCAGCCTCATGTTTTCTCTTGCGCTGGCGAGCCCGTGAACCAGTAGTGGAGTCCTGACTCCTGCAGCTCCGATAAGAGTGATTTTCATTGTGCTGTTAGTGCCCCATGGCGCAGTTGTAGCGGTGTCACGCCCAACGTCCAACCTTTTTCCTTTGCAGTGCAACTGCCAAGTTCTTAGATTCGTTTCATCAGCTGCAACAGCTTTCGGCGTGAAGGAATAGCTGAAGAACCTCCGGGGCGTGTGGTGGCCATTGCGCCACAGATATTTCCTGCGCGAAGACAGTCCTCAATGGGCCACCGTGAGAGGTAGCCATGAAGAAAGCCGCCATTGAAAGCGTCACCCGCGCCCGTCGCATCCACCGCACGAACAGGAATGGACTTCACGCGCAAAAGCTTTCCATCTTGCACCACAATACAACCCTTACGCCCAAGCTTGACCACCGGCACCCGAACCCATTGCGCCAATTTCCTTGCGGCATTCTCCACGGACTTCTCGCCGGTCATTGCCTGCGCTTCCAGTTCGTTGGGGAAGGTGAATTCACATTCCCGCAAAAGGGCGGGCAACTGTGGGGAACGCAACACCGCGGGATTCCAGCCGATATCGGTGGAAATTGTTAAGCCGCGCGAGCGGAGTCCGCGAATTGCGGTGGTCCATGTCCGAGGAGGCCACAACGCGCAGGCCAAATGGAGATGCTTTGCCTCGCGAAGTTGCCGCTGTACGGCCGGACGCGTCAACAATGTGTACAGTCGCTGGTTGATGGCATCGTGAGTGATCATCATACGTTCGCGATCGTAAGCAGCGCAGACCGTCACCGCCGTCGGAAACTTTGCGCTGAACTCAGAAGCCCCGGTAAAAATTCCGCTACGAATCAATTTCTGCCACGCCGGATTCCTGTGAGCGTCTCGACCAACTCTTGTGACGGCCGCCGTTGGTGTGCCTAGTCCCGCCGCAACCAGCGCCGTGGTAGCTACGCCTCCCCCTGGGAATTCAGCGAACTGACCCGTTTTCACCTCTTCTCCCATCCTGGGTGGTTCCGGGAGATTATAAAAAACCAGATCCAGGAAAAACTCGCCAAACACCACAAGGTCGGTCCGGCGCCGCAAGGAGTCAGCAGTCATCGCACCAGAAATCATAGCAGAGGGACTCGCGCGGACATGATCTCGGTGCGCGCTGCACCATCCGGTACCGGTGCCATACCGGTTGCCGTAGATCCCGATGTTCCCAACTCGGCACTCAGATCCGCGGCAAGCGATCTTCCAGGAGCAACTTCAGAATCAATTGGGCATCGTGCCGATCGGTTTTCTGCTTGCGCACACCTGGTTCGGATCTCGGCCGCATCCCCAATCAGAGTCGAACTGCAGTTCGGCCAGACTTGTTCCATCCAGCGGGCATTGCCGCTCGCTTCTATCCCAACGGCAATTTGATTGCCGCGCCGCCAGTTCACGTTAAAAGGTCTCCGCTTGCTCACGGTGCTGCAGCCGTTTGTTCCCGAAACCTCCCCAGTGTCTATATCAACCGACGCAATCTGCTGAAACAACTAGGGGTGGAAATCTGCTCCTAATTGTGATCATTAGTTCGGTTCCTTTCTCCGGACCCGTTTGGTTGGCTTCAGCACCACTAACCTCTAGCCCTGAATGCGAGCGAACATTGTCATGGAATCAATTACGCGCGGGTTCGGTGCCGGCAGTCCAAGATGACTATCTTTTGACAGAGCCTTGACTGTCATCGATGGGGCACCCATTCTGGGGCACCCATAAGAAAATGAATGAGAAGGACGAGCAGGAATTACGTGAGTTTGTACGGTTGAAGCACCACTCACATGGATTGAAAAATCAACAACTTGGCAAGTTTCTCGTTGTTTCGGGACCAGGGGGTCGGAGGTTCAAATCCTCTCTCCCCGACCAACAACGTCGGCCTGATTCTTCAGAGATATGCAAGCGAACCCCTCCGCGCTTTTGAACCTCATTGCCCTGCAAGCTCGTTCGCCCTTCACACGGATTCCTTCCAGTTTGCCCGTGATCCGGGCGCAATCGCCAATGGTGTCAGCAAAAGACCATCCCCCGAGAAGCGGCGCATGGATGGGCGCACTAAACGACCTCTGGTTGCCGATTAGAACGAGACGTTGACCGCGATAGCGACTCCGGGATGGCGCCGGTTATACATGTAATATCCGTCATTGACGTAGTCGACGTAGACGTCGTCGGTCTCGTACCAGGTCGACGACCAGTATTCTGGCCACGGATCGACGAGCGAAAACCAGAAGCCCCCGTACTGGAATCGGGGGTATCCATCCACGACAATGATGGGGGCACGGTAAACCCGAAACCAGTGTCCACGGCCAAAATGCGCACGGAAGCGGTCTTCAGGAATGCGGTAGCCTCGGTACCCTCCACGTTCGCGCCAAGTATGATGTTCGTGCTGCCAGTGCTGTGCGCGATGGCCCTGCCAAACATCTCGCGGCCTGGAGCTTTGTTCGTGCCGGTTCGCCTCGCGCTTGTGTTCCGGCCCACTCACCTGCTGGCGATGGGGTTCCTGCCGCCCTGGCTTGTTCTGGTATGCCCGCGACTGTTCCTGAGGGCGTGGCTCGCGCCGTTGCTCCTGCCCGTTCGCCTGGCGCCTGTCCGAGTGCGGCTGCGCGGACGAGCGTCCGTGCTCCTTCTGTTTCCCTTTTTGCTTCTGGGAATCACCCTGCCGTTCGTCCTCGTGGCCGTGCTGTGCCTTGGCAAAAGCAGTTGTTCCTAGAACTAGTCCCAACATGGACGTACCGATTACGACCGCTATTTTCATAATGAGGACTCCCTCTCCACGCCAGTCTAGTCCATCCCTGATCGACATCCTAGTAACGCAAGAACAGGGCTCCCCTGTCTTACGGTTTTCGCGAGAACCACGTCATGGAAATTGACCTGCCAGGCCGCCTTTCGGTCTGGGCCTGTTGCCAACTGCCGAAACCATTCCGGGCGGATTGCCGGCAAGCAGGAAACGATGCGGTTGTTGCACATCCATGTCCTTTTGTGACGGGCGCGTTCAAGGCTGAGTCGCGACGCTGAGAGCGCCTCCCCGCACCAACGAGAACATCCTGAGCTTACTGGGGTAACTTGCGGTGTAGCACGTCCGTTTCTAGCATGAAAGTGCTATGCCCCATGCTCTCCTGCTGTCTCCCGACGACCAGGCCGTCAGTGCGATCACGGGCGTTCTGGAAGAAATGTCGGTGAGTTGCGAGCGGCCCCTGGATGGAGTGTCCGCGGCCCAAAAACTCAATTCGCGAAGTTTCGATCTCGTGCTGGTGGATTGTGAGAATCTGCCCGCCGCCAAGCTGATTTTCGATGTTTGCCGGCGCGGGAAAAACGGCATCAATCCTGTGCCCATCGCGATTGTGGATGGCCGGGCCGGTCTGCCGACCGCCTTTCGCCTGGGAGCAGAACTGATTCTTACCAAGCCAGTCGCGAAAGATCAGGCCAGAAGCACCATCCGAACCGCGGTCAGCCGTCTGCGGAAAGAGGAGCCGGCGCGAGCGCCGCAAGCTCCGGAAGCTGCGCCCATTGCGGCGCCAACCGCAACGCAACCAGGAGAGCGGGCGCAGGCGGCAGCTGCTGCTGTCTCTTCGCAGCCAGCAAAGCTTTCCGATGTCACTCCGATAACCGCAGTCGAGGCAGCTTCCGCACCAGCGATGAGTACTGCCGTGGAGTCGATCCCGGCGCCTCCATTGCCCCAACCTGCATCGGTGCCGAAGCCAACTGCAGCGGAAGATCTTTTTGTGGCGCCCAAACCGACGCCGCCCGCGAAACTGTCTGACGACCCCGTACTCGCGGATCTGGAGAGAGGCGATGTTGAGCCTCCCCCGGCTCCGGCGTTTTCGTCGTACGCAGCCGCTCCGCCGAGGGGCCGCGGCCCTCTGGTTGCGGTGCTGATCCTCGCGCTGGCCGGAGGAGGACTCTATGCCGCATGGATGTATCAATCGGCATTTCGTGCAATGGTCCAGCCTCAAATCGATAAAGCGCTCGCACTTGCAGGGGTAGCATCGCAGCAGAAAGCGGCCCCGGCATCACCCGCTCCAGTGCCGATTCCGCCGCAGACCTCCGCCCAGCCGACGCCCGCTAGAGCCGCCGTGCCTCCAAGCGCTACCCCGGCGGATGTGGCGCAGCCGAACGGCGCGAGTGCAGAGGCAGAGTCTCCCGATGCGGTGCCCGGAGTTCCGGCGACAGCACCGGCCGCGACGACTCCAGTTCCCCCTTCGGCGGCACCTGAATCGCCAGCTGACCCAAAGAAAACTGAAGCGGCAGCCCCTTCCCCGGACAGCGAACTGACCGGTGATCAGGGCGCCGTCATCCTCTCTTCGAAAGGCGCGGAAAAGCGCCTGGTTCATCATGTTCCGCCTGCCTTATCCGCGCAGGGACTCAGGGGCACGGTCGTCCTCAAGACGGTGGTGGATGACAGCGGGAAGGTGGAAAGCGTGACCTTGGTTGAGGGCAATCCCGCCCTGGCGGATGCAGCCATCCACGCCGTGAAACAGTGGCGCTACCGGCCCTATGTTCGGGACGGAAAGAATCTGCCCTTCCAAACCGTGGTGCTGGTGGATTTTCAGCGGCCCTGAGCGGGCCTCCGCGGCCTGCGGTTGACATCCCATTACGCCCGTAACTTGCTGGTGCCTATGAATGTTACCTACGATGGGTTCATTATGGGTTACCAAGCGTTACTTTTCTGTCCCGACGAGAGATTGGCCCGCGTTGTAAGTCAGGTGTTCAGTGAACTGGACTTCAACATTGAGCACGTGCAAGAACCTTTCGGCGCAGTCAAGCGCCTGATGGCGCAGCGTTACGATGCCGTGGTTGTAGACTGCGAAAACGAAACCAATGCCGCCCTTCTGTTCAAGAGTGCACGAAACTCCAATTCCAATCAAAGCTCGCTGGCGATCGCGGTCGTCGAAGGACAGGCAGGAGTAGCGAAGGCCTACCGGATCGGGGCCAACCTGGTTCTGACAAAACCAATCAATGTGGAGCAGGCCAAGGGAACTCTGCGTGTGGCGCGCGGGCTATTGCGGAAGACTTCGGACGCTGCGGCGGCGGTCGCGAATGTTCATCCACTTGCGCCGCCTGCGGCACCAGTAGCTGCAGATGCCCCCCCGGCGAGTACCCCGGTGAAAGCGGAGAGCCGCAGAGTTGAGGCAGTGGCCACGCCCGCCAAACAAAGTGCCCTGCCGGAATTCGAAACCCCGCTGCCAGCGATGGCAGCATCGGCCATGGTTGCGGACCGTCCGCTTGCAGCGCCGGCTCGCGAAGTTCCCGCGAAACCGCCGGTCATAGCTCAGGCAGCGGAAAGCCAGCCCCGAAACGCCCCGGAGCCAGCCCAGCCGCAAGCGGCACCGGTCGCATCCAAGGCGACGGAAAGCCCCGCGCCTAGCCTGACAACGGGTCAGGGGGCGGCGGCCGCGCCGGCACCGGCCAGAGCAACGCCGGCAGAAAAGAAAACGGTTGAGTTTGAAGCCGCATATCAAGCGGACAACAACTCCTCCACGCTTGGCTCGGCGAGCGTCGCTGCCGGCCCCTCGTTTGCCGCGCTCGACGGCGAGAATGCGGGCGGATCCAGCAGCAGTAAAAAGATCCTGGTGGCAGCAGCAGTGGTCCTGGCACTGGCAACGCTGGGGTATCTGGGTTGGTCGAAGCTGAGCACACCAAGAACGAGAGTAACGTCTTCGCCAGTGAGCGCAACTCAACCGCCCTCACAGCAAGCCACGCCACCCTCTGCGGCACCGACGTCGGCACCGGTGACATCTCCGGCCACTGGCACCACGAACCGGGCGGAAGCGAACACTCCCGGTGGATCCTCGAGAATCGCGGTGTCGTCGGCCACTGCGCCGGCTGCGGCGAGCAGTTCCCCGGTACCTCGAATCGACGTAATTTCGGAGGCGGCGACGAAGAAACCGGACGTCGCGCCCATCGTGGTGAAATCCACACTAGGCCAGCCGACGAAGGCACGGACAGAGGAAGCAGGCGCTCAGTTGCCCAGTCCGCTCGCGGTTGGCGAGTCCAGCGAAAGCGGCTTGAGCAGCTTGACAGTACCCTCAACGCAAAGCCAGCCATCGCTGGTAAAGCTGAACATTTCCCAAGGCGTGTCGCAGGGACTTCTGATCAAACGTATCCAGCCCAAGTATCCCCAAAATGCGCTGGCCATGCATATTCAGGGGACCGTGCAGTTGGAAGCCACGATCGACAAAGAAGGAATTATCACCAAGGTGGCGGTGCTGAAGGGGGATGGCGTGCTGGCGCGCGCTGCCATGGACGCGGTTCGGCAGTGGAGATACAAGCCTTACTATCTTGACGGCGTGCCGGTCGAGATTCAGACTCAGATCACGGTCAACTTCAAACTGCCCAACTAGTTGAGCTGTTCATCGAGTCCGCGATGACGCGGACGTCCCGGATGCGCACTGATGCTGCGGAACTTATGGTAGAGACCATGTAAGTCTTCGCTCAGCAGCCTTACCATCAGCATGCAGAAATCGCAGTGATCCCGTAGAAAACCCACAAAACTTTCACGCGGAATAAAGCCGACCGTGGTGTGGTCTCCCGCTTCCGCGGTGACGCGGTAGTTGTCTCCGGTCATGCTTTCGCTCAGGCCGAGGATGGTGCCGGGGCCGGCAACCTCCAGGAGTTGCGGGCGGTTTTGACCGCTGGGCAGCAGGACGCGCACCTCGCCCGATTCGACCACGTACACGCCGCTGGCGGTTGTGCCTTGCTGGAATAGCCGGGAGCCCTTGGAATAAACACGAACCGTCTTGATCCCGTGGAGAGCCTGCCACAGGTCGGTGCCTAACTTGCCCGCTGTAGGCTGTGACGACACGATCCTCACTCCTTCTCGCCTGGAACCATCCTGCGCAAGCACAGGCCAGACAGGCTGTGATGCTGGTCACCAGACAGCGTGACAGTGGCACGGAAGGCAGACCATGGCGGGACACAGGATTGCTTCAGCGATCCGCTAACTTCTTCTGACAGAGCCGCTTAGCTCTTGCGAAGTAAGGGGGGCGGCACCCCCGAGGCAAATCTCAACGAGCGCAGCATATTCGCCCGCTTCGAGAAGCGTCGGCAGAGAGCCGCGCAACCCGCTTATTCCCGCTCGAGGATTTCGTCGACTGCGACCTTGCCGCCTTTTTCGACGTTGATGATTTTGTGCAGGGGCTTAAAGCCGGTCACGGAGATATCCAGCACGTAATTGCCGGGCCCCAGCATGACTTCGACCGGGGACTGTTTGTCGAGCAGGCGCTGGTTGATGGCGATCTGGGCCCCCTTCGGCTGGGTCCGAATACTCACGGAACCCATCCCGGCGGCGCTGTCACCACCCTTGCCAAACATTTTCTTGAATTTGCCAACCGTCCGGATGTCATCAGCATTGCCGAGTGCTCGCAGAGCGGGACCATACTGGAAATTCTGGCCCGGGCCGAGGTCCGCTGTCGTGGTCTCTTCGAGGTATCCCGCCTTGCGCAGAACGACGGTGTGCGAACCTCTCTCGACCGCGAACTGCGCCGGAGTCACGCGTCCTGTGTTCTTGCCGTCAAGCACGACTTCGGCTCCGGTCGGCGTGCTGTTCACCAGCATCAGGGCGTTGCTCGGAGCGAGATGGATGACCACGAAGGATTTGCTGCCGGAGGCGACATCGACCGAGCGGATCTCCGCGGAGTACCCGGCTTTGCTGGCCGAGATGAGGTGCTTACCCGGACTGAGACCGGTCAGGTTGAACGGCGTAACCCACGAAGGATCGCTTTTACCATCGAGCTGAATCTGGGCGCCTTGCGGGTTCGAGTCGATCTGCACCTGCCCCGGAATCACGACTGGAACCGGCGCGGGTGTGGCTCGCCGGGCGGCGCGTTTCCCAACCTGGCGCACGATCACTTCAGGCTCGGGCTCGGGCACCGGTGCGGGAACGACCGCGGCCTGCTGCGGGGCAGGAGCCGTGGGAGCAGGCGAAGCGGGTTGTACCTGACTGGTCGCGGCTTTGGTCGGGCGTGGAGCCGCGGTGGAGCCATCGTCTTCAGAGCGAACGTGGAAAAAAAGCGCCACGACCACGATCAGGATCAGGCCGACCGCAGCCGAGATGGAGTAGAGCATCAGCCGGGGAGGAACGGTCTTGATCTCCTTGATTGCCTTCTCCGCGACTTCGCGCGGTTGGATTCTTGGCTTCTCCTCTTTTTTCGGATAGATCTGAACCACGGCCGGCTCGGACCCTTCGTAGACCGGAGGTGGCGGCGGTGCGTACGAAACTTCCTTCAGCGGAGGCAATTCTGCAATGTCAGAGAAGCTTTGACCGGACGAGGTCTCCACCGTGCCTGCCATGACAGGATCCACGGCGATGCGCGGCGCGGATGCTTCGGTTTCCGTTTCGAACGCGGCGGCCGACAGTTGCGCGCCGGAATTGTGAGCGGGTTCTTCGATGAACCGCGCTCCAGAATCGGAACCAGACGAATGGCCGACGCTGGCGGATGCCATGCCGGCGGCTGCCGCCCAGGATTTTTTCTCCGTGACTGGCGTGTGTGCCTGCGAGAACGTCTGTATTTCTGGGTCAGGCGTAGCCGCCGAAGCGGGAGACTCTGGCTGAGCTGATTGGGAAGAAGCCGTGACAAACTTGTTGGCGGCCGCGGTCCGCGCCGCCGGACTGACGGCGGCTTTGGCCGCGGGCGCAGCTTTCTTCGGATCCGCGGCGGATTTCCTTCCGCCGTCCTTGCACTTCTCCAAGTCGTCGACCAGCTCCCGTGCGGTCTGATACCGGGCCTCGGCATCTTGCGCGAGCGCTTTCATGATCAGGGTGCTGACACCCGCGTGAACTTTTGGATTCAGGGACGAGGGAGCGGGCGGTATTTCGTTCTGAATCTGGTTCACGAGGACAGCAGGGTCGGTCGCATCGAACGCCTTGCGGCCGGTAACCATCTCGTAGAGGATGGCACCCCAGGTAAACAAGTTCGAACGAAGATCGATGGCTTCGCCGCGCGCTTGTTCAGGCGAGCAGTAGGGCAGTAGGCGGCCCAATCCGCCGTCCGCACCCGCCTCGATGAGACTCATATAGGAGATGCCATATCCCAGCATCTTGACCATCCCGTCCCACTGCACCATGATTTTCGCGGGCTCCAGTGAGTAGTGGACGACGCCCTTCGCGGCCGCGGAGTCGAGGCCCGCGCAAACCTGGCGCGTGATATCGACCAGGTCCCAGATGGAGAAGCCTTCCTTGCGGGACAACATGGTGGCGATGCTGTTGCCCTGGATGTATTCCATGGCGGCGCAGAACTGGCCGTCGATCTCTCCAGCCCCGTAGAGCAGGGCAATATTCTGGCTGGCGAGGTCGCGCGTGCTCTCGCCTTCGGCGATCAAGGTATCGACAAACGCTTGCGCGCGCTCGCCGAGCGGCTCCAGGCTCTGCGTCTTGAGAGCCACGGTCTGGTTGGTTTCCGTGTCAGTAGCCTTGTAAACCAAGGCGGTTTCTGAGCGGGAGAGCTCGCTCTGAATCTCGAACCGTCCAAACATCGTTGCCATTGCAGTCGCCTCGCGGTGACAGCCGCAGTTCACCCTTGAGATGAAGTTGGCTGTGGCCGGGGGAGAATCACGAGCTAGAATATCGCCTTCGCGTGCCCAGCTGAGAGTTACGAAAGTACTTTGAATCCGGCCTTGGCCAGGGGCTGACGGCCGCAATTCCGCATGGTCCCGGAGGAACCGCTGAGAATCGCCCGCCAGTTCACTGGAGGGATTGCGCACATCGGGGAAGAACAGAGTGCCGTAGGAGTCTGTGTCATAGGTCGATGCTCGTTCGAAAAATGGAATTGCAGTGCTGTCTTGAGCCGCGAAGCGGCGTAAGAATGCAGCCCACGGCACAAGCCGTGGGTAGTATGTGGAAGGAGAGCCAGCCCCAACGGGGCGAAAGAGAGGCTATGACACAGACTCCGGAGGGACGGTGCTTCCCCGGATGGGCAATGCCAAGTTCTTCAGGATGTCAGCACAGACCAAACCAATTTTAGAGTCCTCTCGATCCTCCGCGAATCTCGCCGTCGGATCTCAGCCATTCTTCGATCATGTGCCGCACCTTGGCCCCCTCCCGCTTTCTGCGGACAGCGTCGAGCACGGCCAGATGCGCCACTCGACTTACTCCCCGAAAGCACACCCAGTAGGGGACGCAATAATCCCCGGGAATAACCTCAGCTTCGATTTGTAAGTCGCGGAGTTTGAAGAAACCCTGCGCGAAGACGATGCGGCGGACCTTCGCAATGATCCGGTCTCTCAGTTGCGAGTCGTCGAGAGAAGATGGAAGGACATTCCGAGTTTCTATGGTGAGCAGGTCGCTCTCGGCGGGGTGCTCCGGAAATTCAAACAAATCCAGCACCCCTTGCACCGCATCCAAAGCGAAGATCCGGCCCTGCTCCCGGCCGCCGCTCGTGATCTTCATCCGGAACGTGCGATACGGAATATAGAGGTCTGCGATCGAACGGACGCGCCCCCGGGTCAGGCTCGCAAGACGATTCAGGGCGCCTGCGCTAAAGTGCTGAATCGCCTGGTCGCGACTGACGTTCGGCTTTAGGCTCTGGATCTTTTTCGGTGGAAACATCGGCTCCGCGATTCGTACTTAACAAAAACTGACTGGAGTTGTTGATGTTCGCGAAAATCGAGAGCAATGTCCAGTTGTCGATAGGGCCAGCGCTGCTTTATCCTCAAAGCTTAGCGTTTGGGGCGTGCTGTCTCCCACAGGGACCCCTTGTCCTCAACAGTTGAGCCTTCCGGAGTCGTGCTGGCATGACATTGACCTGCTTTGTAACCAAGAGCGCGTTTCGCAACAAGCGCCGCAGCCTGTTGACCGTGTTGAGCATCATGTTCTCGCTCGTGTTGCTCACGCTCATGATGACGATCTGGCGCGGCTTCTACATTGACAAAGGAAGCGCGCAATCAGCACAACGGCTGATTACCCGGCACCGCGTCTCTCTGACGAATTTCATGCCCGCCTATTACCGAGAGAAGATTCGAACCGTTCCCGGAGTGGTGGCGGTGGCTCCCACTCAGTGGTTCGGGGGACTGTACAAAGACGAGAAGCCGGAAAACTTTTTTATGCAATTCGGGACCGATCCGGAAGAGATCTTCAAGGTGCAAACCGATTTCAAGATCCCGGACGATCAGTTGGCCGCCTGGCAGCACGATCAGGCCGGAGCGGTGGCCGACAGCGCACTAGCCAAGAAATTTGGGTGGAAGGTCGGTGACCGGATCGTGATCAAGGGAACAATTTTCCCGATGAATCTTGAATTGACGATTCGGGGAATGTTCACGGCGCCTCAACCCACCATGACCGTCTACTTCAACCAGAAGTACGTCGAAGAAGCAATTCCGTTCGCCAAAGGAAAGGCGGGAACGTTCGGGATTCTGGCTGGTTCCGCCGAGGATGTTCCGAAGGTTGCAACGGCGGTCGACGCCCTGTTTCGCAATTCTCCCGAGCCCACCAAAACCGAAAGTGAGAAGGCGTTTCAGCTGGGCTTCATCAACAGCCTCGGCAACGTGAAGGCCTTCATTCTGAGCATTTGCTTTGCCGTGGTGTTTGCGACTCTGCTGGTCTCCGCCAACACGATGGCGATGTCGATCCGCGAACGGACACGGGAAGTGGCGGTGTTGAAGACGCTCGGATTCACACGGCAACGGATCTTGGAGCTTTATGTCGGCGAAGCCGTGACGGTCGGACTGCTGGGCGGCGTGTTGGGATGTTCGCTGGCGGCGGGACTGGTGGTGGCAATGTCGCACGTTCCGGGCATGGGATTTTTCTTCGCCGGGATGAGAGTCACGTTGCCGACTTTCATACTGGCCGTCGTCGTCGCGGGAGCGGTGGGACTGGTCAGCGCGCTCTTCCCCGCCTATCACGCCGCGAAAGTCGACATCGTGGAGGGCTTGCGCTACATCGGCTAGCGCATATACGACATGGCACTTCCCATCAGCTATAACATCCGCAATCTGAAGCTGCGCAAGGGGCTGACGGTCATGACTGCCCTGGGCATTGCACTCACGGTCACCACGGCGGTCTTCCTGATGGCACTGCTGGCGGGACTGCAAAAGGCATTTGTGTCGAGCGGCGACGCCCGCAACGTGCTGGTCATGCGCAAAGGCTCGACTGCGGAACTCTCGGGCGGATTCAGCGCCGACCTGTTCCCGGTGCTGAAGACGCTACCGGGCATCGAGAAAGACAGCCAGGGCGAGCCCATTGCCTCCGGAGAATGGGTGGTGGTGGTCGTGTTGCCACGCAAGGACAAGACTGGGGATGTCAACGTCACTGTGCGCGGCATGATGCCGGCCGGCCTCACGCTTCGTCCTAACACTAAGTTGGTGGAAGGCCGCTGGTTCACGCCGGGACAACGGGAAGTGGTGGTGGGACGATCGATTCACAACCGTTTTTCGGGCGCCAACGTGGGCGACACCATGGACTTCGCCAAAGGCCAGTGGAAGGTGGTCGGGGTCTTCGACTCGGGCGGCACGGCCTATGATTCGGAAATCTGGGGCGATGTAAACCAGGTCGCTGCGGATTTCGACCGCCAGGGCGGATATGCGTCAGCGTATCTGCGCGCAACCGACGCCGTCGCCGCGGATGCGCTGAAGAACCGCGTCAGCGACGACCAGCGTCTGAAACTGGAAGGCTCGCTGGAGACCGAGTACTACCAGAAGCAAACCAGTTCCGGCGGGCCGATCAAGTTTATCGGGATGTTTGTCGCCGTGATCATGGCGATTGGTTCGAGCTTTGCCGCCATGAACACGATGTACGCCGCGGTGGCGTATCGCGCTCGTGAAATCGCAACCTTGCGCATCATCGGGTTTTCGCGGCCCAGCATTCTGACTTCGTTTGTGATTGAGGCGTTGCTGCTATCACTGCTGGGAGCAGTGGTCGGAATCATTTTGATGCTGCCCTTCAACGGCATGAGCACGGGAATCGGCAACCAGGTCACCTTCAGTGAGACGGTATTCAGCCTGCATATGACGGCGCGGGTAGTCATCACGGCGGTGGTTTTCGCAATGATCATGGGGCTGGCGGGCGGGTTCGCACCGGCCTGGCATGCTGCGAGGCAGGATATCCTGACCTCGTTGCGCGCATAATCTACGAGTTCGATTTTGCATCGGGAAAGAGCTGGGAGCACCCATTCACCCATGCCCACGGACACCAAGCACGACGACCTGCAGAGTTTGCGCATCGATCATTCCCTGCGCGAGGGAGGAGGCGAGCCGCCCGCGTGGTCGCGCCGCATCATCCTGGGCGGGATCGCGCTGGTCGTACTGTTAGGCATCGTCACGCTCGCCTACCGAGTGCTCGCTTCGGAGACTCCGGAAGTCGAAGTCGTTCGGGCGACCGCGCAGGGTAGTGATGTTGCGGGTAGCACAGTGCTCTCGGCCAGCGGATATATCGTCGCGCACCACAAGATCAGCGTGAACTCCAAAGTGACCGGGCGCGTCGCGTGGATCGGCGTGGAGAAGGGTGACAAAGTGAAAGAGGGGCAAGTTTTGGTGCGGCTGGAAGACCAGGAATTCCGCGCCATGTATGTGCAGTCGCGGGGCGCGTGGGAGAGCGCCAAGGCCCGCCTCTCGGAACTCGAACACGGATCGCGCCCCGAAGAGATTCAGCAGGCCGACCACAATCTCGCCGAAGCCCGCGCCACCGCCGCCAACGATAAGATCAATCTCGACCGCAGCAAGGAATTGTTCGCCCAGGGCGTGGTGTCGAAGCAGGCGCTCGACGATGCCGGCGCCCGTTACGACGCGTCCCAGCAGCGCGCCAACTCACTCGAACAGTCCTTCCGCCTCTCGAAAATCGGCCCGCGCGCCGAACAGATTGAGCGGGCGCGCGCCGACGTCCTGCAGGCGCAGGGACAAATGGATTACGCCAAGTCGCAACTCGACGCCACCGTCATTCGCGCGCCAGTGAGCGGCACGATTCTCGAGCGCACCGCCGAGAAGGGCGAGTTGGTGACGGCGCAGTTTGCCAGCGGGGCGGAAGGCGGGCCTCGCGGATCGGTCGTCGCCCTGGCCGATCTCAGCGATATTCAGGTGGAACTCGATATCGCGCAAGATGACTTTGCCAAGCTGTCTCCGAAACAGGAAGGCACCGTCACGCTGGACGCTTTCAAAGATCGTTCCTACAAAGGCGTGATCGCAGAGATGTCGCCCGAAGCCAACCGGCAAAAAGCGACGGTGCAGGTGAAGGTGCAGATTCAGAATCCGGATGCGTATCTTCGCCCGGAAATGAATGCCACCGTACAGTTCAAGGCGAGCGACGAAAAGAGTTCCGGTCCGAAACCGGCGTGGGTGTTTGTGCCGACCGCGGCCCTACGAGACAAAGACGGCGCCAAGTTTGTGCTGATCGCCTTCAATGGCAAAGCGCTCCGCCGTGATGTTCACGTGCAGGGCCAGCGTTCGGGCGGGTATCTGGTGGACTCGCTGGTGGGCGGCGAGAACGTGATCACCACCGCGCCTGCGAACTTGCAGGATGGGCAGAAAATTCGCATCAAGGGGCAATCATGAATGCAATGACAGCGCCGCAAACCGCGGTGGGCAGCAAGGTGGTCCAGGCTCGCGGGGTGAGCAAGATCTTCAAGCGCGATGCGTTTGAGGTAACCGCGCTCGATAACGTGACCCTCGATATCGCGAAGGGAGAGTTTCTGGCCTTGATGGGGCCTTCGGGGTCGGGGAAGACGACGTTGCTGAACATGATCGCCGCCATTGACCGTCCGACCTCCGGCGAGTTGCTGGTCATGGGGGAAAACATCTTCCGCTTGAATGATGGGCAGTCAGCGAGTTGGCGTAACACGCACGTCGGCTATGTGTTTCAGACTTTCAATCTCATCCCGGTGCTGACAGCGTTTGAGAACGTCGAGTTGCCCCTGCTGCTGACGAAGATGACAGCGCAGCAGCGGCGCGATCACGTCATGACCGCGCTGAAACTGGTGGGACTGGAAGACCGCGTCAATCATCTCCCCAAACAGCTATCGGGCGGACAGGAGCAGCGGGTGGCGATTGCCCGGGCGATTGTCAGTGACCCCACGCTGATTCTTGCGGACGAGCCGACCGGCGACCTGGACAGCCACTCGGCCACGGAAATCCTGGAAATTCTGAAGCGTCTGAACGAAGGCTTCCGCAAGACGATCGTGATGGTGACCCACGACCCGCACGCCGCGGGATACGCTCACGTGACCCGGCATTTGGAAAAAGGGCAGTTGCTACCGGCGTAGAGGCAGCCCCCGGCACTGAGAGTCCGTGTGGCGCGGACACTCTTGTCCGCGTGTCGGCAGCACCCGCACTGCATGCGGCGCGGACAGGAGTGTCCGCGCTACACGGCTGAAGGTGATCCATATCGTCGGCAAGGACCGGCGGGGCGGCTCCCGATTGTCGCCGACATCCTATAATCAACAACTTACAATTTTATATCAATAAGCTATAGATATTCCACGCCAAGATCGCGGCTGGAATCCCTCTGTTCGGCGGTCCAGACGTCTCCTAGAATGGCAGGTAAATCGGGTTAGGAAGCCCGTAGAGGCACGATCGGACCTCAGGCGGCCCCAAAGGTCGTCCCGGCGCCCAAGGCTGCCAGGATCGCTTCGTAGCGCGTCTCTATCGCTCCGGGCTATTACCGAATCCGCTTGCGCAAGACTGTGCCCGGGCCGCAGATTGCAAACTCTCAGGCCGAGGCCCTGGAGGGTGCAATGTCCATGACGTGGCCGGAGTCACTCACCCATGCCCACACCCGGCGCCCGCGGTCGTTGCTGAGGCTGCGAGCCTCCCCGTAGTCCACCAAGCGATTCAGAACGGTGGTGACGGAAGCCAGGGGATCTTTGTGGCGCGAGAGGATCGCCGGCGAGCGCTTTTCCAGTTCCTGGCAAACTTCGCGGGCCCCCAGCGGACGTCCCGCTTCCATCAGAACCGTGCGGCAGGCTTTGGTGAATCCGGGCTGGCGGCCGTTGGGCTTGCGATCGATTAGTTCGAGCAAATCGTCGCCCAGGACGTGATCGCCAAACAGATTGGCCAGCCCGACGATGATTTGCTTGACCGTGCCAATCCGCTTCATGACCTCGGCGCGCTGCTGCATTAACTGAAGCAGTTCGTCGTGCGCGGCCTTGAGGACCTGCTCCACCGGCGCACCCCCCGCCTGCGCAACCATCCCGCGACCATCCTGGACATGCTTCTGTACTTCCATCACTGCCTCCAGACAATAATCGTGCGATTCCCCCGTCCCCCTCTGATACGCGAAAGCATCCCTCGAAGTTCCCCAGGACAGACACACCCGAGAAGCTCGAGCTCATTAGTTACTTAGACTCATTTGGCGGGAAAAGGTTACCTGGAAAGTACTGGCGGCCGGTGGCGAAAGGGAGAAACAGGTCTTGAGCCATCAAGTTCGCCCCGCTTTGTCGTCCCGGCATAAATCCACATGGTCATCCTGGGCGAAGTGAAGGACCGATGGATTCGAATTCGCGATGCATAGGTCTTTCCCTTTGGCTTTGCTCAGGGTCAAGATGACAACCCAAACTTATTTCGCGAATTTTTCAGGACGCGATCCCTACCCCATGACGGTCGTGTGCTCGGGCCGGATCTTGTAGAGCACGCGTACTTCGCCCGGCTGAGCGTAGGGATACTTGTCTACACCCAAATACTTTTTGGCCATCTTGTTGATATGCTCGGCGGCGCCTTCCTCAGTGATTTCCACCACCGTGCCGCGAATCTCGAGGTAGCGATACGAGTTGTCCGGGTCGATGACGGCGATGGCAACGCGCGGATCACGGCGCACGTTGCGGTCCTTCTGGCGCCCGCGGGCGGAGTTGAAGATCACATGCTCGCCATCGAAATCGCACCAGACCGGAGTCACCTGCGGACGTCCGTCCGGCATAAGGGTGCCAAGGCTGGCAAACGCGCGCTTCTGAAAAAGGTCGCGGTACTTCTCCGGGATGACGTTGGACATTGCGAGTTCTCCTGAATGACTGCCTAACGCCAGCATTATAGATGCGCCGAGCGGGCAACTGGCATCTTCATATTTTGATCG
>JAIQFZ010000198.1 GCA_020073015.1 Terriglobia bacterium
GACAGTACCTTGGTTCGGGCAGCCGCCAACTCAATCGCCAACGGCAGTCCATCCAGCCGCAAACAGATTTCCTGAACCGCAGGTGCATTTTCTGAAGTAATGGCAAAATCGGGCCAGACCGCTGCCGCGCGTTGCACAAACAACTCGATGGCGGAATTCTGCGCAAGCGGCGTTACGGGAAATTCCTGTTCGCCGTAAATACGCAAGCAGGACCTGCTGGTGACCAGGATCTTGAGAGATGGGCATGCTTCTAATGTTTCGGCTACCACGGTCGCAGCCGGGAGGACCTGTTCGAAGTTGTCCAGCAGGAGCAAGAACGGTCCCGAGTTCTGCAGTTGATCGCCGATAAGTTGTGGGATGGTGCGGTTGGCGCCTTGCTGGATTTCGAGCGCGTCCGCGAGAGCGGTTGCCACCAGGCCAGGATCCGTGATCGACGCCAAGCTAACAAATTGAACACCCGCCGTGAACCGGTCCGCAATCGCGGCGGCCACAGCAACCGCCAGACGCGTTTTTCCGGCGCCCCCCGGACCAGTGAGGCTCAACAGCCGACCGTCCCCTCGGAGCAGCAACTCGCTAGCCTCTGCCACTTGTTGTTCCCGTCCGATGAGCGAAGTACGCGGGGTTGGCAGATCGCGGCGCTTCCTGACAGTCTTCGCCCTGGAAATCTTCGCCGAGGACAGCTCACGACCATCGGTCAAGTCAAAGGCATCAGTTATGGGGAAAGGATCTGGCTTCGTCGTGCGTTGGATCACCTCAGCAGTGAACAAGTACCCGCGGCGAGGCACAGTCTTGAGCAATTGCTGACTGCGATCATCCAGTGCGCGACGCAACTCCAGAGTGCACTGCACCAGCGAATCGTCGGTAACGAAGGCGTCGGGCCAGACCGCTTGCATCAATTCCTGCTTGCCGATCAGCCGTCCAGGGTGTTCCACCAGGTACTTGAGAGTTTCATATACCTTAGGGCGAAGCTTGATCTCCTCTCCCGCTTTGAGCACACACCCCCTTACGACGTCCAGCGTGAACTCGCCGAATTGATAGTTCAGGGGACTCGTCTCCAAGTGTGCTCCCGTTTCCGCCAAGCCAAGCAGCTTGTGCAACCTGAGTTTTGGCTTTTCTTTGGCGTTGTTTCGTTACTTCACGTCCTGATGCTTGTTACTTTGCACTTGCTAGGCGAGGCTCAGCACTCCGTTTGCGCACGTTCCTCGAGAGCAACCCAGGATGAGCGGCTCTACAGAGCGGATTCTAGCAAAATGCAGTTCCGCAGAAGCCGTCAGCAATAGCGGAAGTGGAAGATGAGCACGGATTTTACAAAAAGGAGACAAGTCCAATGAGTACAGCGCAGATTCCTACCCTTGGTATGAAAGTCAGAGAATTCGCGACGCAATTCCAGTATTCCGTGATCGCTCTCGTTCTCATGAGCGTTTGTCCCTTGCGCGCCCTGGCGCAAGATGGCCACTCGCACCCGGTAACACCGCAACATCAAGAACTGACGCCGGACCAGCAGAGCAAGGCGAGCGCCCTTATCAAAATTGTCCGTGTCTCGACCGCGCGCTTCCAGGATGTGTCGGTGGCTGAGGCGGAGGGGTATGCCCTTCAATTCGGCTGCGTGAGCGGACCCGACTTGGGGGCAATGGGGCTCCACTATGTGAACGGGGCCCTGGTGAACGGCGGCGTAATTGACGCCACGCATCCCCAGATCGTGATCTACGAGGCAACGCCAAGCGGACGCCTGAAACTGATCGGCGCCGACTATCTGGTTCTCGCCGACGCCTGGAACGCGAAGAATTCGGGTCCGCCACAGCTCATGGGACAGCTGTTTCATTTGTTCGACAGCCCCAATCGCTTCGGGCTCCCGGCGTTCTACACGCTGCATGTCTGGGCGTGGAAGGACAATCCCAACGGCGCGTTCGTGAACTGGCACCCCAACGTTCGGTGCGAGTCATTCGCCGGCCAAAACAACCCCTGAGTCGAGGCGGTGGTCGGCCCAAGAATGGCAGCCTTTTCGATCCGCTTGCCGGACCGAAGAAGCCGCGCGGCACAGCAGCAAAAGAGGATGAGCACCAATCTAAAAAAAGGAGAACGGTCAAAATGAGTACCACACAGGCTCCAGCTATTGACATGAACAAACTGAACGCGTTTATCGGACAATTCGTGACTGATCTCGGCGCCGCAGTTCATACCGGCATGGTCGTCATTGGAGAGAAGTTGGGGCTCTACAAAGCCCTCGCCGGGGGCGCAATGAGTTCTGCACAACTTGCCGCCAAGACGAAGACCGATGAGCGTTATTTGCGCGAGTGGCTGGCTTCACAAGCTGCAGGGGGCTACATCACTTACGATGAGAAGACCGACAAGTTCAGCCTGAGTGAAGAACAAGCCTTCACGCTGGCAACGGAAGACAGTCCCGCATATCTGCCCGGCGCATTTGAACTAGCTTTGGGCTCGCTCGCGGCGGTTCCGCGGATCGCGGAATCCTTCCGCACTGGCGACGGTATGGGTTGGCATGAACACGTCGACGGCGTCTTCCATGGGTGTGAAAAGTTCTTTCGTCCAGGCTATGCCGCTAATCTTGTAAGCTCATGGATTCCCGCCTTGCGCGATGTCAAAGAGAAGCTGGAGGCGGGAGCACGAGTGGCCGACGTCGGCTGCGGGAAAGGGGCTTCCACCCTATTGATGGCGAAAGCATTCCCCAAGTCTCAATTTTTCGGATTCGACTACCACGACAAATCGATTGAGGCGGCCCGCGAGTCGGCCAGGCGTAACGGCGTCGCCGACCGCGTCACCTTCGATGTGTCCAAGGCAAAAGAGTTCCCCGGCAGAGATTACGACTTCGTGGCCGTCTTCGATTGCTTGCATGACATGGGCGATCCGATCGGGGCGGCAGCGCACGTCCGGCAGTCCTTGGCCAAGGATGGCACATGGATGATCGTTGAGCCCTTTGCCAATGACCAGTTGAAGGACAATCTGAATCCCGTAGGGCGGGTCTACTATTCGTTTTCAACGCTGCTGTGCACGCCTTGCTCACGATCGCAGGAAGTCGGACTGTGCTTAGGTGCCCAGGCTGGCGAGACACGCATTCGGGAGGTTGTGACCTCGGCCGGGTTCAATCGTTTCCGCCGAGCTACGGAAACACCCTTCAACATAGTCTACGAAGCTCGGCCGTAATTTAAGTCGGCCTGGTTCGCGCGAGCGTGACGGTCTCGACAAGGAAATCGCGCCGTCGCGCTTGCACGACCTCACTCCTTTGGGCGTCAACCGTGGAGCGACCAGGTGAGAATCGGCTTCTGGCAAGTTGAAAGTCCAGTCAGGGCTAGCCGATTTCCGACGGATTAACAGGTTCCGAAGATTCTGCCACGGCGTTTTGGCAGAGAACGGAAGCCTGATCGCATCACCGGGCTCAGCTCTGGCGCGACATCCAGCGCTGTAGAATATCCGGGAAATTAGACTCCAGCAGGAGAAGCCAAATGGACCCAACTCCTAACGCAACCGTTTCCCAAAAGCGCTCAAGCGGCGGGGGCGGCTCGCATGATGCGAGCAACACGAGTACGTCTTTGCCGCGGCCTGTCAACCCCGTGCTTACCGAAGAGATGCTCGCGCGTTTTGCTTCGCGCGCCGCCTCTTACGACCGGGAAAACCGCTTCTTTGAAGAAGATTTCGAGGAACTCCGGGCGGCGAAGTATCTGATGTTGCCCCTGCCGTCGGAATTCGGCGGCGCGGGCATGACGCTTGCTGAAGTATGCCGGGAGCAACGCCGGTTGGCGTATCACGCGCCCGCAACTGCGCTTGCCGTAAACATGCACCTTTATTGGGTCGGCGTCGCAGCCGATCTTTGGCGCCGCGGAGATGTCTCACTGGAATGGATCCTGCGGGAGGCAGCCGCTGGCGAGATCTTCGCAGCCGGCCATGCGGAAACCGGCAATGATGTGCCGGTTCTGCTCTCGACCGCGAAAGCAGAACGTGTCGACGGCGGCTACCGGTTCACGGGCCGGAAGCACTTTGGCAGCCTGACGCCCGTCTGGACCCGGTTTGGCTTGCATGGGATGGACACCAGCAACCCGAGCCAACCAAAGATCGTTCACGCATTCATGCCGCGCGATACCGCCGGATACACAATCAAGGAAACCTGGGATGTACTAGGCATGCGCGCGACCCGCAGCGATGACACTGTGCTGGAGAATGCGTTTGTTCCAGACCGCTATGTCGCCCGGGTCGTGCCTGCTGGCGCGGCGGGAATCGATCCTTTCGTACTGGCGGTCTTTGCCTGGGCGCTGATGGGCTTTGGAAACATTTATTACGGACTAGCCAAACGCGCGCTGGACCTGAGTATTACGGCTGTGAAGAGCAAAGGCTCACTAGCGCTCTCGCGTTCGATGGCGTATCACCCCGAGGTCCAGCACGCCGTTGCCGAAATGGTCATCGAACTTGAATCCATCGGACCGCATCTGGAGACGGTCGCCGAGGACTGGTCGAATGGCGTAGATCACGGCGCCCATTGGCCCTCAAAAATCTTTGCGGCCAAATACCGTGCGGTCGAGGGCTCCTGGCGCGTCGTGGATCTGGGGCTGGATGTGACCGGCGGCTCCGGGATCTTTCGCTCGGCAGGTTACGAGCGATTGATCCGCGATGCGCGTCTGGGCCGAATCCATCCCGCTAATTCCTTCCTCGCGCATGAAGTGGTGGCGAAAACCGCATTGGATATCAGCCTGGATGAACAACCCCGCTGGGGCTAACGAATTGTCCCTTAAGCGGTTTGGGTTGAAGTGGCCTGCCAGCTTCCAGAAGGGATAGCTTCCGGGTGGCCGACAAGGACTAAGCCGCTGGCGCGGCGGACGCTACCGCGTGGGTGAGCCGAGAGAGTTTAGAGGCGGCTGACATAGTGTGGGTCATAGGGAAAGGAGATTCCTGTGACCCGTTTACGCAAGATGATGTTGGAAGAACTCCAGCGTCGCAACTACTCTGCCATCACCACGCGCAATTACTTGCGGGTGGTGACCGAGTTCGCCAAGTATTTCGGCAAGTCTCCC
>JAIQFZ010000059.1 GCA_020073015.1 Terriglobia bacterium
TCCATGCCGGAATGCGTGAAAGCCGCAGCGCTCGATACCCAGCTTGACCATCTCCTGGAGCACCTGCGTGCTGATGTCCGTCATTGGCTTGGACCCCAAGTAGGGGAGGAGATGCCTTCGGATTCGAGACCGGTCGGCGGACCCGGTCGAACGTTTATGTTGTGTCAGAACGTCCCTTTCCCATCTAGTAATGAATTGCTCGAACGTGGCGGTCGGGCGTGCGCGATAGTGCAGGGAATTTACGTCCGACAACCGTTTCTCCAGGGCGCGTTCGGCCAGCCGTCGAGTTTCGTACTTCGCGAAGAGGGAGTGAGCGGTACGAAAGACCTGGAGAATCGCCCAGCGCTGCAAGAACTCGTGATTGCGCTCCACTCTAACGGCGTGAGTCTGGTGTTGATCGAAAAGCCAGATCGGCTCGCCCGTGACCTGATGATCCAGGAAAGCATCATCGCAGACATGGAGCGCAACGGGTTCGAGCTACGAAGCGTCGCAGAACCCGACCTGTGCAGTCACGACCCCAGCCGCACACTTATCAGGCAGATTCTTGGCGCTTTCACGCAGTACGAAAGGTCGACGATCGTGAACAAATTGCGCGGCGCGCGGGCGCGGACGCGCGCCAAACTAGGGCGATGCGAAGGACGAAAACCCTACGGAACACGACCTGGCGAGGCTGAGGTCATTGCCCGCATGAAGCAATTGCGCTCTCAGGGATTTTCTCTGGCAACGATCACGGATACCCTCAACCGCCAGGCCAAACCGCGTACCGGCAAGCAGTTTTACGCTGCCAACGTCGCTCGAATCCTGAAGGCTGCTGGAGCAGTGGTGCAGGTCTTTATTTTTTCTGCCACTTTGCTGTTCGGCGGTGTGGGCAAAGGTCATTTGTGATCCTGATTCTCTACAGGTCGTTCCGTCTGCTCAAGCCTCCTGAAGAGATGGGTTAAGACACTTCGGTTTATGCAGGCTCGTGATCCGGTCTGATGGTTCTCTGGGTTTGCGGAGGCATCTTTCCGAGGGAACAACTGGGAAACATTAACCGTTCCTGCACGGCCTTAGATGTGGTTATGCTTCAGATCATTCCTGAAAACAGGAATGTGCAGGAGACCGCGATCGAAAACAGGATGATTAAAATACTTTAGACTGGACGCGGAGTATGAGTATGACTGGAAGCTGGATGTTGGAACCGCGCCGATAATGGCGGGCAGTCCACTGTTGTTCAGGGCTTTTGCGATAATTGCCGGAATGACACCAAGCACCAAGGCCCATCGGGCGATGCCGTTTGCTGCTGCAGGATATACGAATTGCCATCATCCGCACGAACTTTGTAAAAAGCATCCTCCGGGCCATACCACTGGTCCAACAACTCCTGGACTACATACGGGCGGCCGTCAAGCCAAAAACGAACAGGTCTTTCGTCTCCCTTCCGTCCGGAGTAGCAATCTACCTCGATCTTCATAATGCCATTCTCGCCCTACTGCCAGAACTTGTCTGCACGGAACCAGTTCTCATGTTTCAGTAGCACCCGTGTGGCGTCATTCGTGTCGGTGGTCGAGGAATGCTTTGAGCTGGCGAAATGGCGGGGAGTGGCGTAGCTTGCGCAGCGCCTGCGACTCGATCTGTCGGATGCGCTCACGGGTCACGGCGAAGGACTTACTCACTTCCTCCAGTGTGTGCTCTGTGCCGTCTTCCAGACCAAAGCGCATTTTCACCACCTTTTCTTCCCGCGCGGAAAGCGAATGCAGCAATTCTTTCGTCTGTTCCCGTAGCCTTACGTCCGCAACAGCATCGGCGGGCGAAACCACGGCCCGGTCTTCGATGAATTCGCCGACGTGGGAATCCTCTCCACCGCCGATTGGTGTCTCCAGGGAGATTGGCAGCCGAGAGATCTTGCGCACGTAGCGCACCTTAGCTACCGGGATGTCCATGCGCTTGGCGATCTCTTCGCAGCTCGGCTCACGTCCCAACTCCTGTACCAGTTGCTGCGACGAGCGCAGTAGCTTGTTGATGATCTCGATCATGTGCACCGGAATACGAATCGTGCGTGCGTGGTCGGCAATAGCGCGCGTAATGGCCTGGCGGATCCACCACGTGGCGTAGGTGGAAAACTTGTACCCGCGGCGATAGTCGAACTTGTCCACCGCCTTCATCAACCCGAGGTTGCCCTCCTGGATCAGGTCGAGGAATGGAAGTCCTCGGTGGTGGTATTTTTTGGCGAGAGAAACCACGAGGCGCAGGTTCGCTTCAATCAGATCGTGCTTGGCCTGCTCCTCGTCCATTTCGCCACGGACGATTCCACTCGTGGTGTGGAGCAGCTTAGGTAGCGTGACACCGGCATCGTTTTCTAAAATTCCGAGCTTGATGCGATGCTGCCGTTGTGCTGCCACGTAGTATTCCTTCAGTTCTTGTTCGCGCGTCCTCCCGATCTTCTTTTCCAAATCCCTGACCTGGCGATCCAGCATGCCCATCATGTTTGCGGTCCTGTTCACACAACCGACTAAGCGTTTGCGCGCAGGGCTAGTAAGCCCGAGCTTGCGAATAATGAGCGACATCCGAACGATCTCGCGGGCCAGTATGGACCGGCAACGATCGTATTCGAGTGCCTTGCTCTTCCCGTGTACTGTTGATAAGCGCCGAGCTAGCTGACCGGCTCTTTTGTAATGCGTCTCCAGTTCGTCGATAGTGCGGGTGGTCTCTTGAAGGCGATTGCGCAGGGTCTGGTCGGAAATTTCCTCCTCATCGAAAACCACAATTTCCCTGATCGATCGAATCCCGTACTTCAAATCCGAGCCCATGGTCAAAATCTGGCGGATTACGATCGGCGACCGTGAAAGCGCTTTCAGTACGCGCAGCTGGCCGCGCTCAATGCGCCTGGCAATCTCCACTTCCGCTTCGCGGTTGAGGAGAGGCACGCGTCCCATCTCGCGCAGGTAGATACGCACCGGATCGGTAGTTTCCTCGGGAGGGCCTGGGGTGGGTTCGAATTCGAGCTCGTCGGCTGCATCCATTTCCTGGATCATCTCGTTCTTGAGCACTGAGGTGGAGGGAGGCAGGTCCGGTTGGCGCTCTAAGATGTCAATACCTCGTGTGCCGACACTGGTCAGCAGATCGTAAACCTCGTCGGAGGTGGAGACCTCGTGGCGACTCGGGCCTTTCGCACCACCGTAGCTGGGACAGAACTCTTCCTTCCCAGGCTTACTGAGTATTGCCCCATCGGCACGGGCACAGCGAAATTGTTTCAACGTCGACACACAAAACTGAGGAAGGGTGGCCAGCCAGCAATCACTTCGCGATCGGCTATCCTGTCCCAGGATGGGACACAGTGAAGGGGGACCGCCATCTAATTTGCTTCTACAGCAACCTAAACGCCGGCGTCAATGACAAGCCCGAAGAGCGTCTAGGACCGGAACGTCCCGGTTGCGGCCATGATCCGGGGCACAGATAGCTACGCTGCCCAGGTGTCGTCACCGTAGTTCTTGTACACATAGTTGTTCTGGCACGCGGTGGAGCAGAAGTGCACGGCATTCGGCTCGCTGGCACGCTCCTCGTCCCATTTCCCGAGCAGGGTGATGGTGTATTTCATCACAACGCTCTTCTCTTTCGTGCCCTCGAAGCCCAGCAGCCAGTCCTTAGCATCACCCCTCCGCTTGCCACAAAAACTACAGAGAAATTCCATGCTAGAGGCTGTTCTCAAAGTAGTCATCCCACATTCAGTATCGTCCGCAGTGGTCGAAGAGTCTGTGACGCTCCGCGCTTCCCATGTGGGACGGTCCGAAGTAGGCTGAGCGATCAGCCCGGCTGCGTAACCCGAAGGGCAACCAAACCTGAAAAAACGGAACGGTCTGCGAGGAGCGGGTGGGCCTTGGAACTGCGAAAGCAGTAACCGCATCAAGGGGGCTGTGACGGTGCGTGCATCCAGTGGCCGTCTCTCTGAAGTGTCTGCGGCTAGAACGCAACCAATGTTGCGGCCCTTTCTCATCGCCGGCGGAGTGAACTTTCTGGACGCTGGCGAACTTTTTCTGGCTATCTCTCGCTATTTCGGAATTCCAACTACGCTGCTGCTGCCAAGGCCCGCAGCTTGCGCTCGTCTTCGATAACAAGGGTTGTGCCGCAGCGGCGAATAAGCTCCTTCCGCTCGAAAGTCGTGAGCAGCCGCGTCACTGTTGCACGGGCAACCCCGACAACTTCGGCGAGCTCCTGGTGGGTCAGGGGAAATCGAAGACGAGGCTTACCTTTGGACTCATCGTCTTGGTGCATATCCCACCGCACAAGCACTCGAGCAAGCTTTTGGGCTGCGGAGTGTGACAGCCCAAATAGTCGCGCGCAGTCGTGCATCTTTCGGACATCATTGCTCAAGGACGTTGCGGCCGCAAAACACGCTGCCGGATCGTTTCGCAAGAGAGCCAGAAACCGATCGGCTTGGATGATTCTCAGCTGGCAGGGCTCGAGAGTCTCGATTGTCACTTGGTGCGGTTTTCTCGAAATCGCAGCACTCAGACCGAGAACCGTTCCCGGCCCGGCAAACCCAAGGCAGATTCTCTTGCCCGTCTCCGATGCTGTGGAGATCTTGACGTGACCTTGGCAAACGATTGATATTTCACGCGCTGATTGCCCCCTTGCGCTCAGTACTGAGCCTTTAGGGCAGGCCGTTGCGAAGCCGAGAGCCTGGAGCGCATCGAGGCTGCGGGGTGGGAGATCACAAAACAATCTTTGTGCTCGCAGTTTGCAGCGCAGGCAACTCTCCACGATCTCAAGGCCGTACGGTGAACGCATATCGTTTCCCAGCCGAGATCTGTGTTGGCTCCTTCCACGGTAGCACGAACGGCCTGTTGCGGCTGAATGGCTTTCGGGGGGAGATGGGACCGATTGTCGACTCAGTCGTGAAATGAACGTCGGTCTGCTGCAGGACGGCGGTATCGCCTTTGGAGTCTCCAACCCCGCGATGCGAGCTTGTCACAATCGACTGTGTTCGCGGTCACCGAGATGGTGATCAGGGTCACTGAAATCTTGATTCCCCGGGGAAGAACATGGGCAATAAACGCTCAAGCATTCCAAGAGCTGCTTCTCGCCAGCACCTCTGGGGTACACATCGCAAACGCTGGATACCCGTGGTCTTCACGGGCGCACAACCTTCTACGATTCAGGAAAGCGCGGACGCGCTATGCTCACCAAGTGCGCCAATCCGGCCTGTCTCGCTAGATTCCACTATTTCCACGAGGGAAGACTGTTCACTATTGAGCCTAGGATTGACAGGCCCAAGAGGGGGCCGCCCAGTGATCCCGAATACGCGAGTGGGCCCGACCGTGTCGAGTATTTCTGGTTGTGCTCCTCGTGCTGTCACGCCATGACGGTCGAATGCGGTGGAAATGGAGGAGTTGCGGTAGTGCGTAAGGAAGGAGTGCAAGTGAAAACTTTCGTGATGGGGGACGACACTCGAAGAGTCGCGTGAGGGCCTCCCTCAGGGGGTGTTTATGAGAATCGTTGGGAACACTCTGCAAGTCCTAAGGAATGAGTTGCGGTTTGTGCAAGGGGGCGGCTACCGGAAGCCGCTCGTATGGAGGGCTCCGCTGGTCTTCGAAGACTCACCAACCTGCGCCAAAGAACAGTGTTCTGCTTGTCGGGACATGGATTGCGTGCTGATGAGGTTTATTCCGGAAGAATGCCGCCACGAGGCCGTCCCGTGTCGTCACATTTCACTGAATGAATTAGGGGAGACGATAGACAGCCTGTACAGGACGGGAACAAACGAAGAGATTGAACTGGCACTACAAACCTGGCTGCGGGAGACCATCCGGCAGCTCGAGGAGACTTCCGAACAGCCGTTGCTCGTGAAAGCAGCTTAAGCGCTTACAACGGGATCGCAAAAAACAGGAACATGCGCCGTTCCTTCCCGGGTCCGGTTTAATTTCCGAACCGAATTCGAATACCAGAATCGAGCTCAATCAAGGTCGTCAGAGTTCGTCAGGCCAGGCCGTGTCGCGACTCGCCAGGCACGCGGCTGGTCTGATTGTTGAAGAGTGGCCAGCGAGGTGAATGGTGCCCTATGTCGAGGTGCAAACCCGTCTTTCTATCGAGAACATATTGCTAGCCGCAGTGTTTTCCGAACCTTCAGAAGCGATCCTGTCTTACACAGTCGGTTTCGCCCGCCGGTATGGCTCAAAAATGTCTTTGACAGGCGCGGCCTCTCCCGGAGCGATTTGCGAGATCGTCAGGAAATGGCAGGTCGACTTGGTCGTAATCGGCACACAAGCTCAGGAGTCGCCCAAGTCGGACTTGGACACGGCAGTTGCGGAAATTCTGCGCACCGTGCCGTGTCCCATGCTCATCATAGGCCCGAGGGTCCCACAGATGGAGCTGGCGAAGGGACGCCTTGAGCGAATCGTGTACGTGACTGACTTCACGATTAGCTCTTTGGACGGCGTGCCGTGCGCACTTGCTTTGGCTCAGGACCATGATGCACAGCTCAGGTTCGTGCATGTTGCTGAGGAAACCGCAATGGGTCCTTTCCATTGTGGGGACTCCAGGATTGTGGCTTTTCGAAAACGGCTGGACAGCCTAGTTGCACCGGCAAAGGGTCTCTTGCAGGGATCGGAGTTTGTTGTTGGAGAGGGCGATCGGGCGGAGGGATTAGTTAGGATCGCGGCCAACCTGCATGCGAGCTTGATTGTAATGAGTGCACGAGGGAATCCAGCGCAACTGTTGTGGCCCGTTGCTAGTCGAGTGGTCTGCCGTGCGCACTGCCCGGTGCTCACAGTGCGGAGGCTTTCCATGTGAGGATTCTCGAAAGATGTTTCATGGGTGAGACTCCCCGGCTAGGCGCGCAAGTTCGCGTTCGATGACTCAAGCAGAGCGAAAACAGCCAAGCCGAGGTTGCAACTGAGGTAGGCGATGTCTCAGTTTCGCAAAGATATCTTCACGGGACGATGGGTGATCGTGGCCGAAACAGAAGCGGTCCGACCCGGCGACTTCCGCTTCAAGAAATTTACGCGAGGAACCACGTTTTGTCCCTTCTGCGAAACCCATGAAGCTTCGACACCGCCGGAAATCTTCGCCGTCAGACCTGGCGGCTCGCCGGCAAATGGGCCGGGGTGGAAGGTCCGGGTAGTTCCCAATTCGCACCTCCGCCTAAAGATTGAAGGGGATCTGGGTCGGCGGCCGGAAGGATTCCACGACGTGATGAATGGCATAGGCGCCGATGAAGTTATCATCGAAACGCCAAGACACGACCGCAGTCTACACGAACTGGAAGTGAACGAAGTCGAGGATGTGATCCGCACGTGGATCGCCCGCATCATTGACCTGGAACGGGACAAACGCATTCGCTGTGTGTTGATCTTCAAAAACCATGGCGAAGAAGCGGGCGCACATACCATCACTCATTCCATTTCACAGCTGATGGCACTCCCTGTCACTCCTCGTGTCATTAAAGCCAAGCTAATGGCTGCGCGCGACTACTATGCGCTCAAAGAGCGCTGCCTCTACTGCGACGTGCTGCATCAGGAGCTGGCCGAGCGGAAGCGCGTCGTTGCCGAAAACGATGACTTCGTGTCGCTGGCGCCCTTCGCTTCACGCTCTCCATTTGAGATAGGTGTGTTTCCGAAATTTCACAGCAGTGCCTTCAGCTGGATCAGTTCCGTGCAAGTTAAAAACCTGGCGCAGGTCTTGCGTGATGTCCTGCAGAAACTGGACAAAATCCTGGGTGGACCACCCTACAACTTGGCGCTTCAGGACCGGCCGTTCCTGCGTCCTCGCGAAGGCTACTGGAAGACCATCGAAGAGGATTTCCACTGGCATCTGGAGGTCTTGCCACAAGTGATTGAGCTAACAGGATTCGAACGTGCATCCTGGTTCTTCTACAATCCTGTTCCCCCCGAACTTGCGGCTCGATGCCTCTCTGGCTGACAAAGCCGGAAGCCGTGGTTGGCCGGTATCACCTTCGACCTTCAACCTGTTCCGGCAATCTCTGCACTTCAGTCGGGCCAGGCTCAATCGAGCTCGATGCGGCGCAACAGTTTGAAGTCATCGAGAAGCTTCGCCGTGCCCAGCACCACACTGCACAACGGATCGTCGGCAATGCGGGCTGGCAGGCCGATTTCTTCACGGATCCGCTTGTCAAGGTTTTTCAGTAACGCGCCGCCCCCGGCGAGCACAAGACCACGGTCGCTGATATCAGCGGAGAGTTCCGGCGGAGTGCGCTCCAGGGCTACGCGGATTGCGCTCACAATTGCGGCAACACATTCGTTTAATGCTTCGCGGATCTCGCTATCATCGACGGTGATTGCTTTGGGAATGCCCTCTATGAGGCTTCTTCCCTTGATCTCCATGGTCACCGGCTTCTCAAAGGGAGCTGCCGATCCAATCTCGATCTTGATCTGTTCTGCCATGCGCTCCCCGATCAGGAGGTTATATTTGCGTTTCACATAATTCATGATGGACTCATCCATGTGATTGCCAGCAATGCGCAGCGAGCGCGCATGGACGATCCCTGACATTGATATGAGCGCGACGTCAGTCGTGCCGCCGCCGATGTCGACAACCAAATTGCCGACGGGCTTGGTGACGGGCAGACCGGCGCCAATGGCCGCCATCATTGCCTGTTCCACCAGGTGAACTTCCGCAGCCTTGGCTCGATAGGCCGAGTCCGTCACGGCGCGCCGCTCAACTTGGGTGATTTCCGAGGGGACGCTGATGATCATGCGTGGATGAACCAGCGTCCTGCGCTGATGCGCCTTTTGGATGAAGTAGGTCAGCATCTTCTCGGTGACCCTATAATCAGCGATCACCCCGTCTCTTAAGGGCTTGATGACCCTGGTCTTGCTCGGTGTGCGGCCGAGCATCTCTTTGGCTTCTTTACCCACCGCCTGCACTTCTCCGGTGCTCTCATCGAGCGCAACCGCTGAGGGCTCGTTGACAACGACGCCCCGACCGCGGGCATAGACACGGGTGTTGACGGTGCCCAAGTCAATCGCTAGGTCCTCAGACAACAAACTCGCCAGTGGTCGCAGATTTGTGAAGGAGATTCGCGTTGTCCACTCAGGGCGCATAAAACCCGCTCGCGCAATCCTCGCAAAACAGGCGCCGGCTGACGACTTGAACGACGGCGAGTGCTATAGAGACTCGCCGTTTCGTCGCGGGGTGCCGTCAACGTGTGCCAGGACGAGTTTTCCTGACCAAACCACCAACGAGGCTTCCCAGAGACACGATTGGGAAGCTCCATAGGGCGAGAGACAATGCTGCGTCGGCGGAGATGTCTATCTCTTCGTGGGTGGTGAACAACAAATAGGCCAGAACGTACATTGCCGCCGAAGCGATCACTGCCAACCCGATGGAGAGAGAAAGACAGGGTCTGAGCGCCGGTTCCACGATTGTCCCGTCGACCCGGGCCGTGCTTCCTAGCCCGAGTCCTTGCCTTCTGCAATCTGGGTCTTTGGGCCGTTTTCCTTCTTAGCACAAGAGCTCACAGCCTGCCGTGACCGTGCTCACCAGCCCATGTGAACCGACCAGAGAAGGTCCACGGTGCCGACAGGATCGGCCACGGGGTCAGGTCATTGCAATTCCGGGGAGAAAGAGAGCCTAATATTAAGCAGGGCATTCTGGGCGGGAGTTTTCTTGAATGGCATCCGCCGTCATGGGCGAGGTGGCTCTCATGAAGACGCTGATACATCTCAAGAGGCACGGGGGTACTTATTTTCACCTTCATCCGCAGCATGCAATCTTCTCGCTTGTCGCGAGCTTCCTTTTGGCGGTGCTGGTTGTTTTGATACTGGTTTCATCGGCGAGGTAAACGAAAGATCGCGCCGCTGATGTCCCCTCCACTATGGACAGAGGAATCATGTTTCGAGTGGTCTGCCGCTGACCCGCGACGACTGGTATCGGGTCTAGATGCAACCAGACCTAGTCTCCCGGTGGCGCTGAATGAAGAAAGTATCACTCACGCGTCAGGAGACTGCGATGACGTTTCCAGCCAATGTCTGCGAAGCCGGGAACACTTCGCGGCCACAGACAGGACGGAAGGAGGATTGCAACGCGAGTCAGCGAATGCGTTGAATGCGAAGCCTTCCCTTGTGCCGACGTAAAGCACAACTGCTACGTCGTACCTGGCATTAATCTGAAGCCAGAGGCGGTCTCCGTCGTCATGGTGTCGGAATCTTCGCCCGAAAATCCTGACGACTACTATTACGCAAAGGGCAATCCGTTGTTTCAGCAAACCACCGTGCAGGCGTTCAATGATGCCAGTTGTAACGTGGCATCAGTGAAGGACATCGTGGCCCGGGGTGTGTATCTCACCACGGCTGTGAAATACGGGAAGACGGGCTATGGACTGCGGGCGGAAACCATCCGTGAGTGCTCGTGCCTGTTACAGAAGGAACTGGCTTTGTTCCCGAACGTAAGGGTGCTGATGCTGATGGGCGACGTCGCCATCAAAGCCCTCAACTTCATAGCACGTCGGGCGGGACAGAAGCGAGTCATCCCGGCGGGCTCCACCTACAAAATTCGCGGCCACAAATATTCCTTCAACGGAATACGCATCTTCCCGTCCTACCTGCAAGCTGGCCCCAGTTTCTTCATTGAGAAGAGCAAGCGAAGGATGATCACCGAAGACATCGCTGCGGCGCTTCGCCTAGCCGGTGCCTGAGCGTAAATACCCACGCGTGGTTCGATGGGGTCGGACTCCGCCACGCCTGTGAGCTTTGCACGGAGCCGAGATGTGCGCCAGGCGAAATTGAACTCTCGGTGATCCCCGTCAGCCCTGACGGTGCGGATCGGCCACTACATCTTCGACGATGATCTCCGCGAGCCGTACCAGATCGTCCCAACCCCTCGCGTGAAGATCCGGGCGGTGACTGGACTGATGTGCTTGAACTCCTGCAGCCGGGCAGAGAGCTCCGAACCACGCGTTGTCTGCGCGATCAGTTCTGTGATGCTGGCGTAGCGCTCCTTCAGTTCCTGGCACACTTCCAGCAGCTTGGTGGCGGTAGAAAAGTCGTTAACGCACATAGTGTGCTTCGTCGAGCAGCGCGACGAGTTTGTCCCATCCTGCGCCGAGCACTGCATCGGGGTTCCGCAGCCCGGCAGATACTAGTCGGGTGTATGCCCGCTCGGCGATCTCCTGCTGGATCGGCTTGCCCTGGATCGGCTTGCCAAAGAGCAGGCAGGCCAGAAACCACTTGAACAGCTCTCCGTCCTTTCGCGACGACAAATCGATCCCCAACTTTGCCACAACCGATGGCATATGCGTTGCTCCGAGGGACTTCACAGCGTAGCCAAAAACTCCTTCCACGGGGTCGCAACCAGGAAAATCCTACTCTCCTCCTGCGAGGTTGTAGACTAGATAAGAGAGCTCTCCCATCGTTTCGGTCCGGAGGGTGCCCATGGTCCCAGAGAAGATGTCCTCGCCGGAAGGCTTAGGCGTGAAGAGCGCTGCTGCAATCATGCATGAGCTCCGTTGGAGGCAGAAAATCCTTCTGGTTGGCGGACACGAGTTTAGGAAAAGCCTGCGGGCAAGCATATTACGCGCTCATGGACTTCAAGTAGACGTGGCCCGGAGCTTGGCCGATAGTCGTTCTCTTTGGCAACGAAACACCTACGACTGGGTCTTGCTGGATGTTCACTCTCACCTCCCGGGAGAAGTGATGGATTTCTGCGAACAGCTGAGGCGTACAGCACCGCAACAGCGAATTGCGTTTTTCGTTGGACCTCCCACTTATGTCTCGGTCAAATGGCCGAGGGAAGAGATAATTGAAGACAAAGGGAAGGAGCGGCGTGGAGCAGAGCTCAAAGCAGCTGCTTGAACTCGGGCTATCGTTGTCCGAATGCAGTCCCACGTTGATCTGAGGGATCTTCGGCCTTTTGCCTCAGGCCTCCACCATCGCGTCGGTCACAAATCGGAACTTGAGAAAGGCGTGTCCATCAGGAGTGAGCACCACATTGCAGCCATGCCACGAGATCAGCTGCGTCTCCTCTAGGAACTGAAGCCACGGAACGAAACCACAGCCCTCGTAAATCTCGGGAAAACGAGCAGCGGCTTCCTCATAAATTGGTCGCAATCCCGCAGCGGGAATGCCGGACGTTCCCGCAGAGTCCATGAGTTTCAAAGCCGCAACGGGTGCTTCCCAAAGAATTGAATAGATGGGATCGAATGCTTCGGGAATCGAAAGGAGAGCCAGCGAATTCGCTAACGTAAGGTTTCTCTTTTGACGAATGGCGCGCGATTCGAGTAGATCCGCGATCAACAGGAGGACCACAATCGCAACGAAAACCAGAAATGAGGCAATGGCCAAAATCAGCACTGGCATGGCCCACCTCTACCCGGATGTTCCCCGGTCGGAGCAACCCGGTTCACCCGATTGAATCATACGCTCGATAAGCCTCGTCATGCGTTGATAGTGCGATCCCTTCCAGTAGACCCGATCACACTCCGGGCAAAGATGGAACTGGTGGTAACGCTGCCTCGTGTCTGGGAGCAGGCGGTCGTTGATCAGCTCTTTCGCGACGGGCTGCAATAGAGCGTTGCAGTGGAGACACCGCCGAAAAGGAGCAATCAGACTCGAGAGGTTGTAACGGCTCACTACTTCAATAAGTTGTAGCTCTGGTTGCGCTTCACGCACCAGGTATCCGTGAGTCACTATGCTGCGCTTTAGCAACCCGCGATCCCTGCTCAATAGAGTCCGTTGCTGGCTGCTGGAGATATACGCGAGCTCCTCATCCTCACAGTCATTACGATACAAACTGTCGAAGCCCAGCATTCGCAGATGAGCCGCCAACTTGCCAAGATGCGTGTCGAGCACGAAACGTATTTCGCCTTCGCGCCGAGGCGGCAGATGTGTGAGCGGACTAGGATTGAGCGAACGAAAAACTGGATACACGCTGATTCTGTCTCCGTCTCGCAAGAGGTAGGAAAAAGCAGCGGGCTCGTCGTTCGCCAGGATGAAATCGACCTCAGTGTGCGGCACCCCGAACGCTTCGATTGCATCCTTCACCGATGTAGTGGTTTCAAAAGCATGAGAAAGGGTCTGTCCTCTTCTTGGCAGTGGGAGCAAGTCATTCAGCTCCGCGTAGAATCGAAAATACGCTTCCTTCATTTGCTTAGCGCCGGCCGATTCCAACGGAATACGGGCTGCCCGTGAGTCCGCGTTACGATCTGAACGCTGGAGGGCGCGGGTCGTAATAAGTAAGGACAGTGATCCTAGCGACGCCCTTTGTCTGTGGCCTGCCCCTGCTCGTTGCAGTTATGTGATACACACCCTGAATCTTTGGTGCAGTATACAGACCCGAATCTGTAATGGTCCCGCCGTTTTCCTCCTCCACAGCCCAATTCACAGTTTTGTCGCGGATCCCAACTACCGTTGCTACAAAGGTCTGCATTTCGCCCGCAAAGAGGGTCGCCTTCGCAGGGTCTATCGTCACTGTTACGTTCGCCAACGGGCGAACGCTGGCTTGGCCATACAAGAGGTCAGCGCAGGCGAGCACTATACCGGCGAACAGAAGGGGGAGCATCTTCACACCTGAGACGCTGGCTTTTCGTCGATCCTTATCGTCAACCAGCACATACGCCCTTGTCTGTGATCACGGCTACCAGTGCTCACAATTCCCGGCTATGAGGCGCATCGGAGTCGCGAGTGAAAGTGGAGTCAGGATCAGCTCGTCTCTGACAGCCAATTCCGCTGGGGTCTTGGGACTCTTGGAACAAGTCTTGTTGACGATTGAGTGTTGGCTTGCGTCGGCCTAAAATAGCCCTAGATGCGAAAAGAGTTCGTCGGCTGACCGAATCTCGACTCGAGATCCGAGCCTGCCTTGTCCATTTGATCCAGTTCTGGACCTCGTTCTTCACAAAGACCGCCTTGGTCTCTCCTGGTCCACGAGGAGGTGCAGGGTATGCTGGGAATGAACTTGCTTTCCTTTCTGATTCTCACTCTCATCGGGGCAGTTGTTGCTGTTGCCTACCACTACGTTATTCGCTATCGGTTTCTTGACGGCAGTGATGCTCTGGTCGGGAAGCTGATCGTTGGTTGGCTTGGAGCCTGGCTAGGTTCCCCGATCCTTGGGCACTGGCTCTGGAAGGTTGAGAACGTGTACATCGTGCCCGCCATCTTGGGCGCGATCGCAGCCATCCATTTGACTGTTTTGATGGGGAAGGCGTTTGCCAAACTTGCAAGCATGCGGCCGGCAGTGACGGAAGAAAAGAAGAAGGAGGAGATCCGCCCTGGCAAGCCGGCAGTAGCGGCATAAGAAGTTGCTACTCGGCAAGCAAAGCGCTGACCAGTTGTGGGACTGAAGAGACCGGCCACGTGCCGAGGAAGGGTTTGTATGCCTAGCCCAAAGATTCTGTGCGTTTCTTTCGATCGAGTTGTTTCAGAGAGCCGGAGTAGCAGTCTCAAAGAAGCTGGTTACGACGTGACGGCGACGACCAACATTAAGGAGGGGTTGGGGCTGCTGAAGCGCGATCGATTTGACGCCGTGATTGTCGGTCACCGATTTTCAGCGGAAGAAAAATATCTTTTGGCAGTCGGTGCCAAAGAGAAGTCGAACACGCCTCTTGTCCTAGTTTGCGGCGCCACTCAGGATTCCGAGATTCCTGCGGCCAGCCGAGTCTATGCTCTCGAGGGCAACACCGGTCTGCTGTCCGCGCTGTCTCGATTGTTTCCCGCTGAGTCCGCAGCTCGGCCGCAGGCGGCAGCCTGAGGCCTCGCGGCGGTCTTCAAGATTGCGTGAGTTGACCGGCCATGGCTGGTAGTACGGCGTGGAAGGTTCACGAAGCCAGCGGGAACAACTCAGCAGTCGAAGAGAAAGCAACCAAAACGAGATGAAGACATCCCACCGCTTCTGTAGCGTGTGCTAAGGGAGGGTTTGATATGCGATCGAGTGCGAAGAAGCATTCCGGAAGCACGAGAAGTAGAGTGCAGCCCACCGTTCGGAGGAGTCGGAAAGTTAATGCCGATCCCACGATCCGCCAAATCGGCAATGATTGGGCTCGCCATTGGAATGCAGGAGAGTTGGACGAAGTGGTAGCTGCTTATGCTGCCGACGCCGTTTACCTTCCGCCACATCACGAAGCCGTTCACGGGCGCGATGCCATTCGGGAGTATTTGAAAGCGCCGCTCAGCCATGGCGTGTCTGACCTGGCCTTTGAAGTTACCTACATTAAGCAACAGGGGCCCGTTGCCTGGGATGTGGGAACGTACCGCATGACCATTCCTCAGAATGACGGTACGAAAAAGGAGGATCACGGCAAATACCTCACCGTGTGGAGGCGGGTCGGCAAGGCTTGGCTGATCGCAGCAGACGCTTGGTCGAGCGATTTGCCCGCTTCAGCGTGACACTTCGACTTTGTGCGTTTTTTTCGCCTGTCCGCTAGACGCAAGCGTGGTCTTGATCAGTGAACATCGGATGCTAAGCCGTTCGTTCAGGAGAAATTATGGAGTTCCTACTAAGCACCGAAGAACATCAACTCTTGTTGGACATTCTTGAGCAGCGTCATCGCGAACTATTGAAAGAGATCTCGCACACGGACCACCATGAATTCAAGCAAGCCCTGCGCAAAAATGAGAAGCTGCTCGAGTCCATCTTGACTCGCTTGCGGGGAGCGTCAGTTCAAGAGCTTCGTACTTAAGACCTGTCTGGTTACCGAAAGCTCTGGGTGATCCAAATGATGAGTTTTGAGGAAATCGAGCACACGGCCGACCGAGCTTTTCGCGTCACCGGCCACGACATGGCAGACTTGCTGGAAAATGCTGCCCATGCAATGCAAGCGCTGGACGGACCGCGACCTCCAGGGGAACCATCGGCAACACGAGAGATTGAAGTCGAAGGAGTTGACTGCGAGTCGCTGCTGGTGAACTGGCTGAATGAAGTCCTGTATCTGGAACAGGCACATCAGCTGGTCTGTGAGCAGTTCCACATTGATGAGCTCAAGAATCATCGTCTACGCGCGCGAGTCGAAACCCGGGAGTGCGACCGAAGCTATACACACATCAAAGCGGTGACATTTCACAACTTGAAAATACGCGAGACTTCCGAAGGCCTTGAAGCCGAGGTTGTTCTGGATGTTTAGCATTCCCGCAGGGGCCGCCATGCTTAGCAAGAAACATATTGAGCGTGTGGCCGAACATGTGTGGGAGATTCCCAAAACTTTTCGCGACGATATGCGTGTGCCGGCGCGTCTTTATGCCGATGAAGACCTGCTGGATGCGGCTCTCTTGGACAACTCGATCGTGCAGCTCGTGAACGCAGCTACGCTGCCGGGAGTAATCAAACACGCCATCGCTATGCCCGATATTCACCAGGGCTATGGCTTCCCGATCGGGGGAGTGGTGGCGACACGTTTGCCGGAAGGAGTGATCTCCCCCGGCGGCGTCGGCTATGACATCAACTGTGGGGTGCGCCTTCTAGTATCGCAAGTGTCGGTTGAGGAGATCAGGCCTTACCTTGAGGACATCGCCTCTCGCTTGTACGCGAATTGCCCGAGCGGAGTGGGTTCTCATGGACATTTGCGTTTGAGCAACACGGAGCTGGAACGAGTTCTGCACGAAGGTTCGTGCTGGATGCTGGACAAGGGATATGCGTCGCCTGAAGACCTGGATCGCACCGAGGAGTTCGGTCGAATCCCCGCCGCCGACGCTGCTTTCGTTTCTGACCGAGCACGCGAACGCGGACGAAACCAGCTCGGGACCCTGGGTGCCGGAAACCACTTCATCGAGGTGGACAGAGTCGCTGAAGTTTACGATCAGGCGACCGCCGCACGCCTCGGCATTTACTCAGGCAATGTCGCAGTCCAGATTCACTGCGGTTCTCGCGGCCTTGGCCATCAGATTTGCGAAGACTACGTAAGCCGATTCCAGAAGACCGCGCGAGATTACGGCATCGAATTGCCAGACCGCGAATTGGTTTGTGCACCATTCGTTTCCAAGGAAGGGCAGGAGTACTTCCATGCCATGGCATGCGCCGCGAACTTCGCATTCGCCAACCGGCAGCTCCTGGCACACATGATCCGGCAGAGTTTCCACGATGTACTGGGGAATAAGATCAAGCATTTCGAGCTGTGCCAGGTATACGACATCACGCACAACATGGCCAAGATCGAGGAGCACGAAGTTGGCGACCGCTCAATGCGGGTTTGCGTACACCGCAAAGGCGCGACTCGGGCATTCGGACCCGGATCGAGCGTTCTCCCGGACGATCTACGCGATCTCGGCCAACCCGTGCTCATACCAGGTTCGATGGGGACAGCCTCGTATGTCCTGATGGGCACGAGGGAAGCCATGCAACAAACTTTCGGTTCCACGTGTCATGGAGCGGGTCGAGTCATGAGCCGAGCCAAAGCCAAGAAGATGGTCCGTGGCACAGAACTGCGTGAGCAGTTGAGATCCCGAGGAATTTTGATTTGTGCCGGATCTATGAGCGGGTTGGCGGAAGAGGCTCCGGCGGCCTACAAGGACGTGTCGCGTGTGGTTGAAGTGGTCCACAAGCTGGGAATCGGTAGGAAAATTGCCAGACTGGAGCCTCTCGCCGTGATCAAGGGGTAGCAGGACTAGCTTCAACCCGACCTGTCGGACGGAGTCAATTGATTTGCACTTATCTGACAGCCAGTTTGCGGAAAAAGTCAACTTCAGTATTGGCGACGATCCGTTTCCTATCGCTTCGCTGGAGCTGGAGGGGCTCGAACCAGGCCGACAGCGGGTAACGCCCTGGTTCAGAGCAGCGCGAGGCGCCGTCCACTCCAAACCGGTTTGTGTTACTTCTGCGCTGTGGGTGGTGGGAAATGGTCCAGCTGTGCCAAGGCAGAAAGATTGTCCCACGTCACCCACAACTCCGCGAGCTTGCCGTCACGGATCCGGAAAACGCCGCTGACGTCGAGCTGCATCCTCTTGTGTGATGGGGGAAAGGGACCCATTTGACCTTCCTGCGTCCCTTCGTACTTGACCCAGAACGCCACCAGGTCCCCTTCCGCCACAAGGTGCTGCATCGTCTGGCGCGAATCTGGAATGACCGCAGCGTCGGCCTTCAGGTATTGGAGGAACTGCTCACAGTTCTGGACGACGACCCCGGAGTGGCTTGGCAATGACGAACGAAGGCCGGAGCGAGGAGTTCTCGGATTGCGTCGAAGTTCTTGGCGTTCGAGGCTTCTCCGAAACGATTCACAATCGCTTTGTTCTCCCGCTCAACCAACGCACTCTCGTTCCGTGGCAAGATCTGCCGTTTCTCGAAGTGAAGCTTGAGGTTCTGGAGGGAATTCTCAAGGCGTCGACGCCACCCGGGCCGCATGAGGAGAGAGTCCAGCAGGGCACCCACCAGCGGTACGGGGAGGCTGTACTCCAGCACATAAGTAAGGCGTGTCAAGTTGCCCTTGGCCTCGAAGACCCATTGGGTTGTGTGCGGTGGGCCCTTAATGACTAAACCCCTCCAGCCGACGTTCTCCACAAAGTCGTGGATCTCCGTCTCAAGGTTGAGAGTCACGCCCGCTACCCAGGCCTTGTACGCGTATCGTGTGCCGTTGCCTCGCGTCAACTCGGTTGTCGGCCTGAAGTTGGAGACACCCTCCCACCAATCCTCCCATCGCCCCCAGTCCGAGGCGAATTCGAACACTTCCGCAACCGGCGCGTTGATTTCAACGCTTGCCTCAACTCGCGTCATACACCCCCCTTCAACCACCAGGGTGTCTAACTCTTGTTTGGCGAGCCGCCCTCGCTTTCCGTTCGGGCAATGGCGACCCGCCCGAAATCACCACTGGTGAGGACCCGTTCGAGACACGTTGGTCGGGAAAATTCTGCGACTTGCGGGGGCCGGGTGTCAGTGACGCTCTGCGCCCCCGGTGATCGGTGGCCAAATCGCGTCAACCAGAGCCACATTCCCTAATGTGAGTCTACCCCTCATAAGTGGAGTGCCACATTCCGGCGAAGTCGGATTGCAAGTCTCGGCTATCATATCCCCAGAATCGTCTTCCGCGAAATAACAGTGATCAAGCGGCGGTAATGATCCTTTCAATGCGCTGTTTACCTGCGTGCACAGGCTCGCAGATGCTCTGCAGGGTCGCCGCAATCACGCTCGCTTCGACGCCAGCCTTGCGCACCAGATCGCCAAGGGACAACATGCCCGCGACCTCGTGTTTTTCGTTCACCACCGGCAGACGCCGGATCTGATGCGTTTTCATTAGATCGAGGGCGCGGGAAACGTCATCCTGCTCGCTGCAGCAAACCGGATCCCGTGTCATACATCCATCGACCCATGTAGATGAGGGGGCCCTGTCGGCGGCGACCACGTGCAAGCAAAGGTCGCGATCGGTTACCACGCCCACCAGTATCGGAGTGAAAGGATCCTGGATCACGGGCACAACTCCAGTATCGGTCTCCTGCATAAGCAGGGCAGCCGAGAGCGTCGAGCTGGACGGCCAACAACACACAGGGTTTTTGGTCATGATCTCGCTGACTTTCATGGTGGCCTCCCAAATCGGGCAGGCGAAAGGTCGCGGTCATTTCGCCTGCAACGATTCGATGTACTCGTTCAAGTTGCTGACCCGGAACTGCACTTCGGAGCTGTGTCCCTGGCTCATGCGCCAGAACACGTCGCCCCAAACCGGCATTTCCTTTGGGCCGTGTGCCAAGCGCACGTCACCCTCAATAACGGTTCTGACATGGTCGGACGGATACTTGCCGCCATTCGTCCTGGCAAGTGCGGTCAGATCTGGCGGCGGTACCTTGAGGGCCTCGGCGGCCGTGCCGTTGCCCTTGGCGTTGGTGCCGTGGCAGACGGCACAGTAAGCGGTGTACATTTGTCGGCCAGAAACAGGTGAGATCGACCTGGCCGGAATATGCTTAATTTGCTTTTGCTGTAGTTCGCCAGACGCGGCGAGACAAAGCATGAGTCCAACGAGTACAGACATGCTGCGAATGAGCATAGAGTCCTCCTTGCGCAGCACAAACCAGGTATAGCCGCTGAGCTTCAAGTCCGCGACTTTCTTGGAGAACGTTCTATTCGCTTATACCTAATTATCTGCCTCTCGGGAGTCAGCGGCAACGTGTTCTGGTGGTCAGGAAGTGTGAATTGAGTTGAAGAAGAGATTCGCCGCCGAGTCTATGCACAGCCGTGGCCGGGAAGACGATCATGACCTCGATGATTATTTCCACGCCGGAGCGGAGCTAACTGCCCAAGCCACACTCTCCACATTGCCAGTGGTCTGGCGTTGATTGCAGCTCATCTCGCCGTCTGGCCGTGCAGATTGAACCCTGTTCAAGCGGGGTCTAGAATTGCTTTGTGGTGCAGGAGGGCCAGATTCATGCCCCAGTACGAGTTCTTCTGCCACGCCTGCAATAGACCTTTCTCAAAGACGCTGGCTCCTACTGAACTCAAGGAAAGCAAGGTTGTCTGTCCGCGCTGTGGCAGCGAGGAAGTGGCGCAGAGATGGTTCTATCCCGTCACCGCCAGACAGAGCGCGTTAGCAATTCGACATGTCCCAACCGGCTTTTGTGGCGCTCTATTTATCGCAGGGATAGTCCCGACGGACGCTCTGGGAGGATGAGGAGATTGAGAATGCTCACAGCGCCACCGAGAAACGAGAGCGTTTGAGCAGGACACGAGTCCCGCGGGCCACTGCCTGCCCCAGCGACCTGCAGCATGGAGGTCGCTATGCCAGCAAAGAGATTACGAGAATTTCTCGACGGTCAAGGTATTCCGTACGTGGCCATCTCTCACCCGGTTGCATATACCACTAGAGAAATCGCAGCACTTACGCACATCTCAAACAAAGAGTTGGCGAAGACGGTCATCGTAAAGATCGACAGCGAGTTGGCGATGGCTGTTCTTCCCGCTTCCTACGAGGTTGATCTCTCGTTGTTGCGGGCAGCAACCGGAGCAAGAGGCGTGAGTCTCGCTAAAGAATCAGAATTCAAAGACCGGTTCCCAGAGTGTGAGATCGGTGCCATGCCGCCCTTTGGGAATCTCTATGGGATGGCTGTCTATGTTGAGGAGAGCCTTACCAAAGACAAGGACATTGCATTCAATGCTGGCTCCCACCACGAGTTGCTTCAAGTCTCTTACGCAGACTTCGAACGGCTGGTGAATCCAAAGGTCCTGAAATTCTCAGGCCTACCGGATGTCGGGTCACTTGGAGGGTGGCACCTTTGAGGTTTGAAAGCCTTCTTTTGGCGAATGTGCTGTAGCGGCCAGTGCGCCCCAATCCGTTGATTAAGCAGACTGTATGCCAGCACTTCCGGTAGTCCCTGATCGGCTGCCCAGCAACTCGGCGGAATCGATGGGCTTGGTCACGATCTCGTCGGCCTTTTCCCAGCGGCTTTCGCGTGCCGGCCGTCCAGATTGCGTGTCCGGTCAGCAGTCAGTTTCCTATCAGCGGGAACAGTGTCGTCGCCGGCGGTGTCCATATGCACGGGGTACTCTTGGACGACTCGGAAGAGACCTCGCTACTTCTCCGGGCTTGTCACAGTGACACTGCAACCGGCACTCGCGGAAGGTTGCGGAGGTCGACGGAAGAGGAAGTTCGCGCCTGACCGTTCGCTGAGTATGCAGACCGCCGCCAGAAGGCATCTAAACCCACAGTCCTGTTCACGCTTGATGGTTCTAAGCGTACGGAGGTACGCCTAACTCGGGCCCGCGCAAGAACGGCTCCGGCGCGCGTTCTCTTAGTTGAACGAGAACGGCAAGGGACTAGCGACAGAGTATCTTCGTATCTTCACGGAGACAGCATGGACAACGGAAACCAACACAGAAACCCAGTAAGATTCGTCATTTTCATCCTCACCGTAACACTAACGATCGTCGCATTTGTCGCCCTGCAGCCATTCCAGGCGGCCGGAGGCGCATCTTCTGCCGTCGCAACCTATTCCCATGGCGTGCTGCACCTGACCATTCCCTACCATGCGGCTCGCGCCGGAGCCGGACAGTTGACGATGGAAGTCCTGGATCCGGAAGACAACGTGCTGGGCCACGCCGAGCGGCACGTTGAGGTAGCCCGGGGACAAGGACGGTGGCAAGACGAGATCAAGCTGGAGAAGCCGCTGCCGCTGGACGATCTGGTGTGGCATCGCGTTCACTACCGCTTCGAATATGACGATCATAAAACTGCGGGGTTGGAGGGTGCGGAGTCGATCTCGCAGGTCCTGCGCACGCCCGTGATTCACATTCTGGGACAGCAGGCTTACTTGACCGGCGGCCTGGCGGCGGTGCGCGTGATCGTCACCGACTCGAGAAATGAAGTCATTGCCGGCCGTGGCGCGGTACGCATTGAATTTCTCGCTGCCGCCGACAAACCCCGGCTCCTTTTTACGGGCCAGCTGAATCGCAGGGGGACGACCGAGGCTCAGTTCCGGTTTCCTGCCGGCTTGGTGGGCAGTTACCAGCTGCGCTATGTTGTGGATACTCCGATCGGTTCCACCGAGTTTACCCAGGCAGTGCGGTTGGAAGACAAGGTTTCCATCCTTCTTACGGCTGAGAAGCCAATCTACCAGCCGGGCCAAACGATCCACGCGCGCGCGCTGGCACTCGACCGTTCCGACCACGAGGCGGCGGCCAACCACAAGCTCACTTTCGAACTCGAAGATTCCCGCGGTAACAAGGTGTTCAAAAAAGCGACTGCGACGGACCAGTTCGGAGTTGCATCGGCAGAATTTGGACTGGCCGATGAGGTAAACCTTGGCACCTACCACCTGCGCGCGCTGATGGGCGACGCCGAGTCGCCTACGAATACGGCGGAGATCGCCCTCAACGTCGAACGATATGTTCTGCCGAAGTTCAAGGTGGCTGTCGAATTCAGCGAGAACGGCAAGACGCAGAAACGTGGCTACCAGCCTGGTGATCACGTCACCGGCACGGTGCGCGCCCACTACTTTTTTGGAAAGCCGGTGGATGGCGCCGAAATCAGCATCAAGGCCTCGGCAATGGACGTAGAAGTGTCTGAGGTGGCGTCCGCCCAGGGAAAGACGGACACCGATGGTTCCTATCGATTCGATCTCCACTTGCCGAAATACTTTGCCGGGCGGCCTCTTAGCCACGGCGCCGCTCGCGTGCTGATTGAGGCCACGGTGAAAGATTCCGCCGGTCATGCGGAAACTCGCGGCGAACCGATCACGGTCAGCGAATCGCCGCTGCTGATTACGGCGGTTCCCGAGGGCGGTACCCTGGTCCCCAATCTGGAGAACCAGGTGTTTGTCCTGACATCTTATCCTGATGGGACTCCCGCGAAGGCTGACTTGCTCATCCACGCCCGCGGGAATACCGATCAACGCGTGGCCTCTGATGATGGTGGCGTTGCGGTGGCTCGCATAAAACCGGGCGACGGCACCGAAACCTTAGAGATTGAGGCGACCGATCAAGAAGGGAACCACGCGTCGAGCAACGTTCAACTGCAAGCTCGCGAGGGCGAGGATCAGATTCTGCTGCGCACCGAACGCGCCGTGTACCGCGCCGGTGATCGCATCGAACTGAAGGTCTTTTCCACCAAAACACGCGGGGCCGCGTACGTGGACATCGTCAAAGAAGGACAAACGGTGCTGACGCGTGACCTGGAAATCAAAAATGGTCAGGCGAAACTTTCCCTGACGGCCACGCCGGAGATGGCGGGGACGGTGGATTTCAGCGCGTACCTCTTCGGTCGGGACGCACGTCCCGTCGGGGATCATCGCCTGATCTTCGTGCAACCCGCGGACGAATTGAAGATTGAGGCGGTGGCGGATGCGGCCGTCTACAAGCCGGGCGGCGAGGCGCGCATCCGCTTCCGCGTGACCAACTCGCACGGCGAGGGTGTCCACGCCGCGCTCGGCCTGCAAGTGGTGGACGAAGCTGTGTTCGCTCTGGCGGAGAAGCAGCCGGGTTTCGCCAAGGTCTTCTTCTATCTCGAGCAGGAGGTGATGAAGCCGCGCTATGAGATCCACTCGATCGGCATGCCGGACATCGTGGAGCCGGTTGAGAAGTCGCAGGTCGAACAGCGTGACCGGGCGGCGCGGGCTTTGTTTTCGGCGACAGAAATCGTGAGCCCAAACAAGTTTGAAGCGGAATTCGGAAAAGATGTGCCGATGGCCAAGTATGGCGTGTATGCGCAGCGTTACCAGGCGCGTTTTCAAAAACAGGCGAATGATTTAGCAAAGAAACTCAGTCAAGCGTACGCGGAGAATCCGAAGGCGGTCGACCCGCCTCGAATTTATGCGAAGCTCGCGCAATCAGGCGGGGCCGAGTTTCGGGACGCCTGGGGCACGAGTCTCACGCTTGAACACGTGTCTTGGGATGCCAAGAAAACTTACTACCTTTTGCGCAGCGCCGGTCCGGACCGGCAACTTAACACCAGCGATGACATGCAGACTTATTTGCTGTTTCAACGCAAATGGGTCGCCGGTCCCCCGGGTCCGGGGTCGACCAAGATCAGCGTCAACATTGAGCACGATCGTGGACCCTTCAATGGCCGCACGGAGATCGTCGGAACCGTTACCGATCCCTCCGGCGCAATGGTTGTGGGAGCCAGCGTCGAGTTGCGTAACGTCTCCAGCGGAAAGATCCGCAGTGCGATAACCAATGCCGCCGGGCAATTCAGTCTGTCGGCTGTGCCCGCCGGTGACTACGTGGTTCAAGTGTCCATGGCTGGATTCAAGATCGCTTCGGGAGAATTCACTCTTCACGCACGCGATCGCGCCGCGCTCTCCGCAACTTTATCCGTTGGCCAAGTTTCCGAAGCGATTGCGGTCGCTGGTGCGAGTGTGATGGTTGAGACTGAAAGTGCGATGCTTGCTCGTGCCCCGATGCCTGCTGGTGTTCCCGGCGGTGTGGTCGGCGGCGTGATTGGCGGCATTGGTACTGGTGCAAGTGCGGGGATGAAGGAACTGCCGCTCAATGGCCGCAACGTCATGGATCTTAAAGCGGTTAACGGCGCGATCCTGGCGAAAGACGAGTCCGGATCGCCCTCCGCACACGTGCGCTCCTATTTCCCCGAGGCGCTCTACATCAATCCCGAGATCATTACCGATAAGGACGGGCGCGCCAGCATTGTGATTCCGATGGCCGATTCCATCACCACGTGGCGCATGGCGATGATTGCGTCCACGCAGCACGGCGCGCTGGGAACGTCCACTTGAGGCGGACAACTGGTTCTCGCTGATCGATGACGTTGCCGAAAAGTCGATGACGGTAGAGTCGTCCCGTGTCGGAGGCTCACAGTTCACGCTCGAAGCCAAGCGCATCGGGAAGTTTAAGCTAACGCTTTCCGCTCGCATGAAAGGCCGAGCCGATCGTGCCGACATCGTGGTTCGGGAGATTGAAGTCATCCCCAACGGCCGAGAGCAGAATCTGGTATTCAACGGCCGCCTGGAAAACACGGTACAGCATGAAGTCAGCTTCCCGGCGACCTCCATTCCAGACGCCAGCAAGATTTTCGTCCGGCTCTATCCCGGCCCCATGAGCCAGGTCGTCGAAGGCATGGACAGTATTCTGCGCATGCCGGGCGGTTGCTTTGAGCAGACTTCTTCGAGCACGTACCCCAACGTGCTGGCGCTGGACTACATGAAGCGCACCAAGAAGCTCACTCCAGAAGTGCACGCCAAAGCTGAGGGATACATTGCGAACGGCTATCAGCGGTTGCTGACGTTCGAGGTTCCCGGCGGCGGATTCTCGTGGTTCGGCAGCGCGCCGGCAAACAAAATTCTCACTGCTTACGGCCTGATGGAGTTCTACGACATGTCAAAGGTCTACGACGTAGACGCGAAACTCATCCTGCGAACGCAGCAGTGGCTCGCCAGTCAGCAGCAGGAGGATGGCAGCTGGAAACCCGACATCTCCTTTATTAATGAAGGCGCCACCAACCGCTACAACTCAAACGTACTGCGGATCACGGCATACATCGCCTGGTCGCTCGGCAACACGGGATACCAGGGAACGGCCGTCGAACGAGCCAAGCAGTATGTCGAAAAACACATGAGCGCAAAATTGGACGCCTACACCCTGGCGGTGGTGGCTAACTTCGCGGTCGATTACGGCAAAGATCGAGAATTCACGCGGCAAGCGATCCAACTTCTGCTGGATGCACGCACTGAGAAAGACGAACAGGTTTGGTGGAACGCGGACGAGACGAGCGTCTATGCCACTGGGCAGAGCGCCAGCGTGGAGACTACAGGACTGGCGGTGCAGGCTCTGCTTCGCTCGGGGGAGGCGCCGGGGACGGCACGCAAGGCTCTCAGTTACCTCGCTTCGAAGAAAGACGCGTACGGAACGTGGGGAACTACCCAGGCGACGATCATGGCGCTGCGTGCTCTGCTCACCGCCACCGAGAAGGGCGCGGCCGACGTTCGCGGCACGCTGCTAGTCTTGCTCAACGGTAAGCCAGTTGAAAAGCTCGTCCTGACGCCGGAGAACAACGATCTGCTCCATCAGTTCGTGTTCAAGGACATCGATTCACAAAGTGCCAACACGGTTGAAATCCGGTTCGAGGGCAAGGGCGGCCTCGCTTACCAGGTCGTGGGGACCTACTTCCTCCCCTGGGATCAGAAGCCGGCGGGCGAACCTCTCTCCATCGATGTCGCATACGACCGCACCCACCTCGCGCAGGACGACATTGCCACGGCGAGCGCGACGGTCAGGAACAATATGGACAAGACCGCCAACATGGTAATGGTGGATCTTGGCATACCGCCCGGTTTTGACCTGCTCAGCGAAGATTTGCAGACATACCAGGAGAAGAGCTCGGGCCTGAAGAGTGGCCACTTGTCGAAGTTCAGCCTTACGGCGACCCAGGCCATTCTCTACTTCGATTCGTTCGCCGCGGGGGATACGGTCACAGTGAAGTTCCGTCTGCGGGCCAAGTATCCCATCCGCGCGCGGACATTCAAGTCGCGAGTCTACGAGTACTATAATCCCGAGGTCAGCTCGATCGCGCGGCCCGTGCAACTGGAGGTGCGCAAGCGCTAGCGGGCCGTGGTAAACCAGCGCTCCAGGGAAACTCCGCCTGAAGACGCTCTCGTGAGGCGTTCCCCCCACGCGACTTCTGAACCGCCGTACATCGAAAATCGTAGTCCTGCCGTTGCGATCGAGAGGGTGTACCATAACACTCGAGGAGTCTACCCGGATACTTCCCCCCAGATATTTCTCCCTGGACAACTCCAAGGTCTAACCTGAGGGTGCATCGGTACGCGGTCGCGGACACTTGCTTGCTGCGGAGCCTGGCTCCGGCGGGTTAACCACGCGGAGGCAATCTTATGGATAACATGGGAAATCTCGTTCTCAACTTGACCAATGCGGAAGGCAATCCTGCCGAGGAGCCGAACTGCAGGGTTGAGGTTGTGCGGCTTGACCAGGTGACCATCGCTCGTGCCGACCACTTGCAGTTTCCACCTCAACATCGATTCACCCTGCCCGCATTTCCGCAAGCGCAAAACCTGCACTGCGTGATTACGCCGTCTCGGTACCGGCTTGTGCAGTCAAGCTTTTTCACTCTCACCGATGGCCAGGAGATGAAGCAAACAGCCAGCGTCATGCGCGACCCAGGCCAGTGGCAGCCCAAATTTGCGGGCTGGAACTCCCTGTCGGGCCAGTTCGATCCGCTGAGTTCGCCCGCGCTTTTGCTGGCCAAGATGGCCCTGCTGAATCTCTTTGCGGTATTGCGCACTCAGCCGGACCCGGTCAGCACCGAGCCCTGGTTCAACTTCGTGAAGCAAATTCTGGTTCTTGACCAGGAGCGCTTTGTGGCCATCGTCAGCGCTGACCTGTTCGAGAGCATCGACCACATCGTCAACCACCTGGGCGACTTCCGGAAGCAGGGTTTCTTCCCTGGCGATGTCTCCCTGCATTTCGACAACATTCCCAGCGAGTTCCAGATCACGGCGCCCATGATCAGCGTGAAGCGTGCCTATGAGCAGGGTAACGTCCAGTTCACCCTGGGGAAGGCCACCAACCAACAGGGCGACTGCGTTCTGCTGGACTGCGATATGGACGAAAACAGCAACTTGTTCGGGCACGCGGCTGATTTCTTCACGCACCTGTTCACCGGAGGCAACATCGTGCACCAGCAGAAGGGAGTCGACCTGGGGTACGAGTTGCGCCCGCGCGACGAAGGGCTGGCACCCATAGCCGTAGCCTCACCGAAGAGGACTTCGCGTTTGCGTTCCGTCAAACGCGCGTGAGGGGGTTGAGCGCTCCGCGCGCTCGAGTTCAAAAATTAGGCAGCTGTGAAACGCCAGTGTTTCCGGGGCCTGTGGGAGGTCTCTTACGCTGCAGGCCCGTGAAATCTGGCTCCTGCCTTGGTAGTACAGCCCCTTCGGTAACCTGTCGTTGTACGTCCTTTCGTGCGATTCTCGAGTTGCCGTTTGAAGCCCATCGACCGCGACCGCAGGGCCAACTCTCCGTTGGGGCTGCGGAACTCAAGTGAGGAACAATCATGCTGCAGTCTCCGGAACCGAAGTATTCTCCAGCCACGGCCCCCTCGAATAGTTACACACCGGTCAAGCCCGCGACCTCTCCAATGGATCAAGCTAACATCGGACGCTCGCTGGTGATCAAAGGTGAAGTCAGCGGGGCAGAATCGCTTTTCATTGACGGACGCATCGAAGGCACGATCAGTTTTCCGGATAACCGCGTTACCATCGGCCGCCACGGAAACGTCGCGGCAAACATTAACGCCAAAGAAGTCGTCATCATGGGAAAGGTCCAGGGCAACGTGGAATGCGCCGACCGTCTGGACATTCGCAGCGAGGGCGTGCTGGCGGGGGATGTGATCACGCACCGCATCAGCGTGGAAGAAGGCGCCATCCTGAAGGGCGGCGTTGAGGTGCGCAATCCGGAGAAGAAAGATCAGAAGGCGCAGAACCAGTCGGTGCAGAACCAGCCCAAGCCGGTTGAGCCGCCGAAGGCGCTGGCTGCGACTGCCGGCAACGCGTAAGATCCGTGTAGCGCGGACACTCTTGTCCGCGCCTGCATGCAATGCGGTACTGCCGACACGCGGACAGGAGTGATCCGCGCCACACGCCCGGCGCTCCATCGTTTTTGCTTGCTCACTTCTTGGGCTTGAAGTCGAGGGCGGCCGAGTTCATGCAGTAGCGCAGGCCGGTTGGACGCGGGCCATCCGGGAACACGTGGCCCAGATGGGCATCGCAACGAGCGCAGCGCGCTTCCGTGCGGGTCATGCCGTAGCTCCGGTCGGTGTGTTCGGTGATGTTCTGGCGATCGGCGGCGGCATAGAAGCTGGGCCAGCCGCTGCCGGAATCAAACTTGGTTTCCGAACCAAACAGCAGCGCGCCACAGCAGACGCAGTGGTACGTCCCGTCATCGTGTTTGTTCCAGTACTGGCCAGTGAAGGCGGGCTCAGTCCCGCACTGGCGGGCAACCTGGTATTGCTCGGGCGTTAACTGCTGCTGCCACTCCTGGTCCGTCTTCTGGATCTTATCGGTTAGTTTTTCAGTCATAAGTCTGTCTCCAAACATGAGATGCGCAGTCCTCCCAAAAGTCGCAGCCGAGGACTCATTACGTTTCCGACAATAACAACAATAAGATTTACGTCTACAGCACCGCAGGCGCTCTGTTGACGGTCATTCATAAACGATCGCACTCTAACCACACGGCGGGCCTGATTCCCCGGCCCGCCTCTAGCTCATGAGTCTAGTCTTCGCAGCCCGGTCGGGAGATCGCACATTTCAGATCTCGATGATCATGTCTTCAAGCCGGGTCGGATAAGAATTCAAGACTTCCCCTTTGTCTTTTCGCACGACCACCGTGTCGGAGTGACGGAAGCCACCCCAGTCGGGATCGTAGACTCCGGGATCGCAGCTGAACGTCATGCCTGATTTCAGAACGGTCTTATCGCCCTCGGCGATCCACGGAGATTCGTGGCCTTCCAGACCAATGCCGTGTCCCGTGCGATGTTTCAAGAACTTCTCGAATCCGGCTTTGCGGATCTGGTCGAGGCTTTTCTGGTCGACGTCTTCGGCAATGGCGCCCTCTCTCAGGTTTTCCACGCCCGCGTCATGCGCGGCCAGCATGGCGTCATAGAGGCGCTTGGCATAATCTGTCGGCTTCATAGCAACTCCAAGACGTGGGATGGAAGGCGAACCATGTTAGCGCAAGGGCAGGGAATTGTCCGGCAATCGCAAAACCGACCAAAGATGGAGTGATCGCGCTCACAGCAAGGCGGGCTCTTCTTCCTGTTTCATGGGCTGATGGGATTGACAACATCATTGACAGGCGAGAGCCGACAGGTGTGGGGGACCGCCATGGGCGATTTGAGCGTACATTTTTCCAAGGCAGAGTTTACCTGCCGCTGCTGCGGCGAACTGATCCTCGACCAGCAGCTCATTGACGCGTTGGAACAACTGCGCACCCTGGCTGGCAAACCACTCCGGATTCACGATGGATATCGTTGTCCCGCGCACAACCAGGAAGTGGGCGGCGTGACCGACAGCGAACACACCCGCGGCTTGGCGGCCGACGTTGAAATTCCCGGCCTCTCGTTGCAGGAAATGTATGAGCTGGTCCTGCAGATCCCAGCTTTCACGCGGGGTGGAATTGGCGCCTATGACGGCGGCTTTCTACATTTGGACGTTCGTCCCCACGCGGCTCGCTGGGCGCGGGTGCGGGGACAATATGTCGGGATCCAACATTTGGTGAAGCAGCCCCTGACCCTGCTGGCGAAAGTGCAGACCGGTTCGCAACCCGGATAGCTCAGACGTTATCGGCGCTCGAGTTTCTTCTTCCAGGCCCCAAGTCGCAAGTGCAGGGAACCTCTGTTTCCATCCAGCCGAGTCAAGGCCCAAGCTCCGGTCTGGACCGCACTCTGGTAACCGCCAGACCGTTACTCATAAAGTGCAGTTGCTTGCATCCGGCCGCCTCACCGAAATCCGCATTTGCTGCTTAAGTCGCGCACCCACAGTGACTTGCAGTGTGCGCTTCATATGGATTGGCAGGTGCACTGAAGAGGGCGAGTTTGGCGAGGTTATCGGGCCAACTTCGGGGTGAACTTTGACCGTCATTTACACCACGCAGAGCGAACCTCCTCGAAAGACATCCCGGACGGCGCTGCTTCCGCTGCTGATCGTTCTGTTCCTGGTGTCGTACGCGATTCTGACGATGCTGGTCCTCGAGCAGGGCCAGACGATTGAATCGCAGCGGACGTTGTTGCGCGAGATGCTGAAAGACAGCAACCAGCTGGCGGCCCTGAAAAACAAGCTGGCCAATGCCGAGGCCAAGCGCTCGCCGGACAAGGCGGCCGCCGCGGCAGAGCAGAAGGAACCGGATACTGGAAGTTCCGCGGCCGCGCCCAAGCGATCCGAAAAAGACGCAAAGCGCTCCAGCAAGTCGTCCCGCTCCCTGAAAGAGATTCCGCAAAAGCCGGCATCGGACTTGGAAGACGTACGCCGGTCGACCCGGGTGATCTAGCCGGCTCCGGAAACGCACGGTTCTGTAGAGAACCAGACCCGGCCTTGGTAGGAGGCCGTGAACCAGAAAGAAGCTCTATGAAGGCTCTGACCCTAGCCTTGATACTGTCCCTTCCCGTCCCCAGACTTTTGCCCCCAGCCCAGCCTTCCCTCGTCTCGAACCATCAGCCGGCAAAACCCAAGGGAGGGCGCTGGTACTTCGCTGCCAACGGGCATGCCGTGTATTGCTACGGACCCGTCATGACCATGCCGCAGGGCCAAGGCGGATTACTGAAGGTGGCGACGTTCTGCCGGGGCGACCAGACGATGGTCCCGCTGAAGGACTAGAAAGAACCGCGATTTGTTGAAAGCCTGTTCCTCGGAGCGGGCTTTTTTCTTTGCGTCTTCCCCTATAATCTTCGAAGAGAACCTTCTCGCTGGGCCCGTAGCTCAAGCGGATAGAGCATCGGATTTCTAATCCGAGGGTTGCAGGTTCGACTCCTGCCGGGCCTACCACCTCAACAACAGCTGCGTGGCGAGGAGGTGTCGGAAGTCATCCCGCTCTGTGAGCCGCACGCGACTCCTGCCGGGCCTACCACCTCAACAACAGCTGCGTGGCGAGGAGGTGTCGGAAGTCATCCCGCTCTGTGAGCCGCACGCCCAACTTCTTGACTGGGCAGGCCGCGAGTGAAGGATTCAAGTGCGTCGCGGATCACGTTGTGGCGACGGTCACAACAGAAAAGGAGGCTGAGGTAGTCGACCTCTAGTAACAGATCACACTCAGCCTCTCCGATTCATCGCAGGAGCCACCTCGCGAACCTGCCAACTTCGAGTGCGAAGCACCCGAAGACAAGCACCCGGAGGATGACCCATTCACACTTAGCGAAGAACCCGTCGATGCGGCGTTCAAATTCGTGGTTATCCTTTCCGGCCATGTCGGGTTCCTACTTCTTGCCCGAGGGGCCGTTCAGGTTGACGGTCAAAGCCAATTCTTGCGCGAATCTGACCTTCTTCGTGATCTCCGACGCTACCTCGCTCGACCTTTTGACCAGGGCCTCCAGCAACGCCGGGATTTTATCTACGACCTTGATCCGAAACTCGCGTGGGGCGTCTTTGAACGGCCAAGTTTCCCGTTCGCCCTGGTCAGGGTTGCGGACATCCTCGCGGAATTCGTCAACGAGGAAGCCCCACTTACCGCTGGATTTGCCATAAATGAGCTGAAGCCCGTGAGTGTACGTGCCGTCATCGGACGAATCGAGGGTGACGGCGTTGACATATGCCCATATGCCAAGGTTCAGCCTGTTCAGCGCAGTCTCAATATCTGTGACTTCTTTCGTCAACTGGTCCGAGAGTTCGTTCAGGGTCTGGGCGGCTGTCGAAAGCCGAGAGAGGTGCTCGATCATGGCGACCGAGGACAGGCTGGATACGACTTGCTCGGCCGCCGTGCGAGCAGTTGTTACAGCGTTGCTTACTCTGAGAGGCTTGAGTGGAGAGGGAAGACTATCGGCGTTAGACATCATTGTGTTCCATTCTCAGGTCCGTCAAGACCTGCGCTGCTCGGCGCCTGCCGAGGGTTGAGAGAAACTCGGGATCCCACCCGAGGGCGTTCGGTCTTCCAACCGATTCTTAGTACTCTGCCTGGACGAACCTTCCGATTCGTCCCTCGTTTAATCTCACTCCCGCCTCAGCGTCTTTTGAACGAGAAAAAAAGGAACCAACCATGCGGTCCCAGCCAGTAGCCGAGGATGGTTCCTAAAGCGCCGTAGTCCAATGCTTGTCTTGGAAAAGAACCGTTCAGTTCCTCTTCTTCGGCTTCATCATTTCCCATTCCTTTTCGCTCAACTGACGCCCGAAGGCGGTGAATTCTCCCGCGCCCTGGAGCCATTCTCCGCCATCCATGGTGACCACTTCGCCGTTGATATACCCGGAACCGTCGCTCACCAGAAACGCGGCCAGATTCGCAAACTCTTCAACCGTGCCAAAGCGTCCGAGTGGATTGCGCTCTTTCGCCGCTTGCTCCAACTCCGGACGCGGCAACAGGCGCGAAAACGCTCCCTCAGTCCGAATCGGTCCGGGTGCAATCGCGTTCATGCGAATTCCGCGATTCCCCCACTCGACCGCCAGGCTCCGCATCAGAGCCTGCACTCCCGCCTTGGCCACCGCCGACGGCACCACATACGCCGATCCGGTCGTGGTGTAGGTAGTCGTCACACTGAGCACGTTGCCGCCGCGTCCAGCCGCCAGCCACCGCCGCCCGCAGGCCAGTGTGGTGTGCAGCGAGCCCATCAGGACGATGCCAATCACCGACTGAAACGCGCCCAGCGAAAGGTCCTCAGTCCGCGCCAGGAAATTTCCAGCCGCGTTATTGACCAGGACGTCGAGTGCCCCGTCGGCCCAGATGCCGCCCATCATTTCTTCGACCGCGGCCGCATCGCGCACATCACACCGCCGCCAGTGAATCGGTCCGCCCGTGCGCGCGCGCAACTCCTGCTCCGTCGCCGCCAGAACTTCCTCGCGGCGCCCGCAGATGTAAACTTCCGCGCCCAGTTCAAGAAACCGCCCGGCCGCAGCTTTGCCAAGTCCGGTGCCGCCGCCCGTAATCAGAATGCGCTTGCTGCGCAACAGATCGCTTTGAAACATAAATCTCGGTCCTCAGTTCAGCTCAGACTCGATTCCACACCATTAGGGGGAACTGACAACCGGCAGCTCAATAAAGCTTGCCTTGTCGGGCGTGTGATAGACGCGCTGCTCGGCCTTGCGGTAATCAGCTGGCTTGGCCCAGAAGATGTTGGGAACGAACGTCTGCGGATTACGGTCATAGAGCGGGAACCAACTCGACTGGATTTGGACCATGATCCGGTGGCTGGGCAAGAAGACATGGTTCGCAGTGGGCAGGGCGAAGCGGTATGGGAGGGGCATGTCGGGCGCGATCGATTTCGCCGTTTCCAAGCTCTCGCGATAGCGGCCGCGGAAAATGTCGGCCGAGATCATCAGCTGATATCCGCCCATCGCCGCTTGGCCAGCCACTTCGTCAGGGTAAACATCAATCAGCTTTACTACCCAGTCAGAGTCGGTGCCGCTGGTGGAGGCGATCAGATTAGCCACCGGCTGCCCGCTGATTTTCAGCGGCGTGGTCAAGACGTCGGAGACGAACGCCACCACATCGGGGCGGCCGGATGCTTCGCGCTGGTCGTCCACCAGCCACCTCGACCACGACTCATCATCAATGGGGCGGGCGCGGAAGGGCACGGGTTTGGACGGATCGGAGACATATTCGTCGAATGCCGAATCGCCCGGAGCGGGCGCCGCAAAGCTCAATTTCAGACCCGCATCCAGATAGAGCGGCGTTGGCTTTATTTCGCAGTGGGCTACACATCCCACCGGCCAGGCTGGCAGGCGCAGCCACTGGTTCGTGCCGGTCTCGAAGGCGGAGACCGGCGCGACGTCGGCTTTCGGCGCTCCGTCTTTCAGATAATGATCCAGAAATGGCCGAAGAATTTCGCGACGGAAGTAGAGCGCGGTATCGCTTCCGAATTTCAAGGGGCCGAGCGTGCTGCCGTCACGGATTTCCTGGGCGTGATGCCAAGGACCTAGCACCAGGAACACCTTATCGTTCCTTGTGTCCTTGGGCTTGATCGCTTTGTACACCGCGATGGCGCCATAGATATCTTCCTGGTCCCAGAGGCTGTGCACCAGCATGACCGGCACATTGAGCGGCTGCGCCGCGAGAATGCGGTCGACGGCTTGGTCCCGCCAAAAGGCATCGTAGCCGGGGTGCTCCAGAATCTTCCGCCAGAAGCCGACCTGCTCCAACCCGTGGAGACGCCCGAGTTCGCCCGCCGATCCCGCTTGCATGAACATGTCGTAGTCGTCAAAGTAGCTCTTCCACCACTTGACGTCGGACCGGCGCGTCGCCTCCTGCTCATAGATGTAGGGCATGCCCTGTTCGCGGAAGGCGCCGTTGTGAAACCAGTCGTCACCGATCCAGCCGTCCACCATCGGGTTCATCGGCACGGCAACTTTGAGTGCTGGGTGCGGGTTGACGAGCGCCATTAGAGGGAGAAAGCCGTCGTAAGAAATGCCGAGGATGCCAACCTTGCCATTCGTTTCGGGAACGTTCTTCACCAGCCAGTCGATGGTGTCGTAGGTGTCCGTGGCGTGATCGACGGGCGTGGGGTTTTGCGGGCCATGCAGGGGACGAGTCATCACATAATCCCCCTCGGAGCCGTATTTGCCGCGCACGTCCTGGACAACGCGAATATAACCGCCTTCGACGATCACCTCTGTGGCATTGTCGTAGCCGTCCAGGATGGGACCGAGATGCGAGCTCTGAGCGTGACTCGTGAGTCCGCTCGCATCGTACGGAGTGCGCGTTAAGAGGATGGGCGCGCTTTTGGCTCCCTTGGGCACGAGAATGACCGTGTGCAGCTTGACGCCGTCACGCATGGCGATCATGACCTCGCGCTTGGTGTAATCGAAACGGTCGGTGAGCGGCTCGATTTTGGCCGGCGTTTCACTGGGCAAGGCCGGGTACTTGTCTGTCGGCGGGCTGTTCTGCGCCGCCAGACACCTTACGAACCAGCAGACGCCGAGAGCTAGGAGCAGGAAACTCGTGGCCCGCGGAGGTTGGACCCCAACTACTAGAAGCCTGCGTGACGCTACCATGAATTCACCTCGTGTCCCCCGAAGTGTATTACACAACCGGCCCTGGGCCCTGGAACTTGGCGGTTGGCCAACCCTTCCATCTCCATCTTCCGACCGCGGGTTTTCGGATAAGATTCTCGTCCCTTGCTTCACATAGTGTCGCGATGTCCGATTTCTGGCGGGGTGCCCAGATCCATGAAGCGCAAGTCCCGCTGCTCTTCCTGGACGGAACTGAGTGCAGCCATGACTTCGCGGAGGTAATACAAGGTCCCGGCCAGCAGGCAGATCATGGCCGCGACAAAGACGATTACCGCCGCCAGCGCCGCGCCGTTTACGTAAAGCCCCAGCCCCAGCAGCAGGCAGGAGGAGATGGTCCCCGCCAGAGAGATCAGCGCCAGCAGAAAACTGCGGCGGATCATCTCGGCGCGCTTTTCAATCGATGCGATCTGCGCGGTGTAGGCTTCGGCCTCCTGCTGGCGCCCGCTCTTGGTCGCGTCGTACTTGGCGTGCACGAAGTGTCGCAAGCGGCTGACGATCCCCATCAGCCGCACATTGATGGAAAGAATCAACAGCGCCGTGGCCGAAACGAAAATGGCCGGAGCCAGAAAAGCCTGAAACAGACGAGCGATATCACTCATGGCAGTGTTTCCGATCTCAACGAGCAGGATACAGCCAGCGGACGCTGCGACGAAATGAATGTCCCGGAAAGGGAATCCACCCTTGTCCTACCCTGCGCGGATAGAGTGTCCGCGCTCCATGTTCCGTCGAACTTGATCAGTGCGCAACAAAGTCGCGGACCGCTTTCAGGAACTGCTCGGGCTGATCCACAAACGTCATGTGCCCACTGTTGGGCAGGATGACCAGTTGTGATCCGGCGATCTTCTCGTGCATCTCCTGCGACATCTTCGGATCACTCTCGTCGTGATCGCCCACGAGGATCAGGGTCGGGACTTTGATCTGCGAAAGCTGGCCGACGTACTCGACCTCCTTCAGATTGCCGTCGATGACGAACTCACCATCCGAGCCCCACATCTCGCGATAGACGTCCCAGGCAGTGCCGGTATTGGAACTGAGAGGGTCGTAATTGGGATCCGGACGGTTCTGGTAGACATACGGGAAATAACCTTTGCCCCAGGCGAACTTGGCGTACTCCTCAGGATAGCGTCCGTGCTCCCAGATTTCGCCCTTGCCGAACAAGCCGGCGGCTTCGAGAGCGTTCACCCGCTCGCGTTCCTTGGGATCCATCTCGGCCTTCATTTTTGCGAGCGCCTGGTTGAGTTCCTTGGTGCTGGCGAACGTGCTGCCGAGAATAAGATGAGAGAGATTCTTCTGGTACTTGAACGCGTAGGCCTGCACCAACGCGCCCCCGAAGGAATGGCCGAGAAGACTGATCTTGCCAAGGCCGAGGGACTGGCGGACGGCCTCAATGTCCTCAACCATGTTCGCGATGGTGTACTGCTTGGGATCCTCAAGCTTCGATGACTTGCCCGAACCGCGCTCGTCAATGAACACAAGCCGGCTGGTGCGCATGAGAGGTAACAAGTAAGGAAGAAAGTAATCGTGCGAAGCTCCGGGCCCGCCGTGGACGATCATCAACGGCGCCCCCTGTCCCATAGACTGGTAGTAGATTAGAGCGCCATGGCTGTCCACGAAGCCGTCCTGGATGGGAAACAGGTTCGAGGACACGGAAGTTTGGGCAGAACAAGCCAGACACGCAACGCCCATGAAGAGGATGACAAACAAGCGGATTCGCATGTGGAGATGCTAGCACGACGGACCCACGAACCCCTCTGATTGCTTCGGGAGAACGGCCCGGCGTGAGCGCGAGACTGGGATTGACAGTGGCCATCCGCGGGCGAACAATGGCTGCCGTGAACACGCGGGTCGCAGCGCTGCTGAAGACGGCGGTCTTTACCGTTCTAGTGCCAGGGACGGTGGCCGGCTACGTGCCGTGGCGGCTGCGCGAGACTTCCATTGTGCAGGTAGGCGGCGGTCAGCGGTGGGCAGCGTGCGCGGTCATCGCTCTCGGCACCGCGATTTATCTGCACACGGCCTTTTGGGGATTTGCCATGATCGGAGGCGGAACGCCCGCCCCCATCGCTCCTCCGAAAACGCTGGTTGTCGAAGGACTGCACCGCTTCGTGCGGAACCCGATGTACCTCGGAGTTCTGCTCATCATCGCAGGTCAGGCATGGCTGTTCTGGTCAAAGGCATTGTGCGTCTACGGTGTGCTGCTCTGGCTGGGGTTTCATCTGTTCGTGATGATTTACGAAGAACCGACTCTGCGAAAACAGTTTGGGGAGAGTTACGAGCGCTATCGCACCGCAGTGCCGAGATGGATTCCGAAAATCACGCGTTAGGCTTGCGGTTTTGCGATCACATTTGTGCGTATCAACCGTCACATTCAATTGTCCCCCGCAAGATCAACAATGTATTCCTCTCAGTGGTAGAGACCTAAGGCCACCGCTGCGACGGGTATCTCGGTTGGCAGACGCTTAGTTTGGGGGAACGAAGCGGGCGGTGGAACACCTTCGCCAAGAGAGAGTCCGCTGGGAGGGAACGAACACAATGGGCCAGGGGGACGCAGGGAGGCGCTAGCAGAAGACGGCGGCGTACGGGAGAATGCCGACGTGATGCGACGCGTTTGCTTGTGGCGCGTTCCCCTTTTACACAAGAATGTTATCTTGGCGCGTGCGAAACGCCATACCCCGCACAACGACTGATCCTACTTCTCCGTAACCGCAGGCGAATGCTTCTTCGCTTTCCTGTTTTTCTTCTGTCCCACCGTTCCTACCGCACGGGCTTGGTCAGCAGGAAGGACTTCACCACGATCTGATTGGGCTGCATGCCGACCGGGATGATGGTCAGCAGCGAGTATTCCGAAGGCTCGAACTTCTTCTTCGGGATGCGTTTCTGGATCACGGCGAGGTCTCCGGAGCCCGAGTCCAGCACCAGCAGATAGTTCTGATTCTGCGAGAGCGCGAGCGCGTCGGGACGGGTCCCAACCGGCAGGTACGCGATGACCTTGCCGAGGTCGATGTCGTAGACCGCAATATTGTTGGACCCGAAGTTGGAAATGTAGAGGCGCGAGTTATCCAGCGAAACCACGCCGCGCGTGGGCTGGCTCCCGACCACATAACTGCCCAGGACTTCGTTGGGCGTGGTCTCGATGATCGAAATGCTGCCGGCGTCGAAGTTGAAGGCCACCAGTTCTCCGCCGTCGGGCTTCAGCGCAAGACTCACCGGAGATTTGCCGACATCGAGAAGCGCGAGCAGTTTGTCGGTCCTCAGGTCGACGCTGGCGACTTGTCCTGATCCCGAGCAGGAAATGAAGGCCTTCGACGAATCGGGCAGGATGGCGACGTCTTCGGGATTGATACAGACGTTGATGGCAGAGCGGACTGCCAGGCGCCCGGTGTCGATGAGCGAAACGGTGTTGTCGGTGCGGTTGGTGACGACGACGGTTGCGCCGTCGGGCGAAACGCGGGCCAGGCCGGGGTTGCCGCCGACTCGGAGAGTGGCGGTGACAGTGCGATGGTCGAGATCAAGCACCGACACGTTGGCCGAGGCGGAGTTGGCCACGTAGGCGCGGTGGCCGTCGGGGGAGACGTCGATGAAGTACGGGCGGCCGTGCACGCCGATGGTGGCGACGACCTTGTTTTGCTCGGCGTCGATTACGCTGACGTTTGAGGAACCGGAATTGACGACGTAGATTTCATTTTTCTTGGGATTAGCGTCGATTCCCGTGGGCTCGGCGCCCACCTGCAGCGTGCGAATGGGACGAAAGATGCGCAGGTCGATGACAGTGACGGTGTTGCTCTTGCCGTTGGTGACGTAAGCGTACTCGCGGTAGAGCGGTCCATAGGCGGGTAGGGTGCGCTCATGGAAGTAGTACCATCCGACAGCGGCCAGGAGCGGAAGCACGACTGCGAGTAGAAGGAATTTTCTCAAGGACGCGTTGGCCTCGCTGAAGGCAAGAGATTATCAGAGATGACGATTATCCCTAGGGTTTGACTGGGAGTTCGATGTTAATCCGAACTGCGACAGCCTTGCCGTCTAGGGTCGCTGGTCGGAATTTCCATTTTTTCACAGCTTCTATCGCTGCCTGATCCACGTTTGGTGCCAGGGGCCGCGCTACCTTGATGTCGCGCGGTACGCCATCACTGCCCACCACAATGAAGAGAACAACCTTCTCATCCTTAAAACGTTGGCTCGCTTCCCTCGGATATTCTGGGTCGGGAGAG
>JAIQFZ010000060.1 GCA_020073015.1 Terriglobia bacterium
GGTCGCGGTTGGTGGCGGCCAGCAGGCGGACATCGACCTTGATGGTGCGCGTGCCGCCGAGGCGCTCGAATTCACGCTCCTGCAGCACGCGCAGAAGTTTGACCTGCGTGGCGGGTGGCACGTCGCCGATTTCGTCGAGAAAGAGCGTGCCCTTGTCGGCGAGTTCGAACTTGCCGGGCTTGCTGGTGGTGGCGCCGGTGAACGCTCCTTTTTCGTAGCCGAATAGTTCGCTTTCCAGAAGGTTCTCGGGAATGGCAGTGCTGTTGATCTTGATGAAGGGGCCGGCCGCGCGGCGCGATTTTTCGTGAATGGCGCGAGCGATGAGGTCTTTGCCGACGCCGCTTTCCCCGCCCAGCAGCACGGTCGAGTTGGTGGGCGCAATTCGTTCGACCGTGGCCAGCACTTCTTGCATCTTTGCGCTGCGGGCGATGATGTTGGGGTGGCTGTATTTCTGGCCGAGCGCTTCGCGCAGCGACCGATTTTCCTCGCGCAGGCGCGACACGTCCAACTCCTTGTGGACGACCATCCGGATTTCGGCCAGCGAGAAAGGCTTGAGGACGTAATCGCTGGCTCCGGCCTTCATGGCTTCGACCGCCGTTTCGACCGAGCCGAACGCCGTCATCACGACGACGGGTAGCGCCGGGTTCTGCTGCTTGGCGGCCTGCAGAAATTCGAGGCCGCTCATGCCGGGGAGTTTGAGGTCGGTGAGAACCAGGTCGACTGGCTCCGAGCCCAGCAGCTTGAGACCAGTCTCGGCGTCCCCGGCGGAGAGAGTCTTGAAGCCATCGTCGCCGAGGTTGAGCTCGAGCAGGCGGCGCATCTTGGCTTCGTCTTCGATGATGAGAATGGTCGCCATGTCTAGTCCGAAGTGCTTGCCAGCACGGGGTGCGGCTCGCTGGCCGGTTCGAATGGGAAGAATAAAATGAAGACTGCGCCGCCCTGGGGCCGATTTTCGACGTGGATCGAGCCGCGATGGCCGTCCACGATCTTTGAAACAATCGAGAGCCCCAACCCCACGCCGGTCTTCTTGGTGGTCACGAAGGGATTGAAAATTTCTTCGTGCAGTTCTTCGGGGACACCGGGACCGGTATCGCTGAGCCTCACTTCGGCTCCTTCGCGGTGATTTCGTGTTGCCCGCATGACCTCCACGCGCAGGGCGCCGCCGTTTTCTTCCATCGCTTCGTAGGCGTTGTGCACCAGGTTCAGAAACGCCTGCTCGCACAGGCTCTCGTCCATCGGAACCGGCGGCAAGTTTCCCGCGTAATCGCGCTCCACGGCAACCGGCTTGCCGGTCCAACGGTCAGCTACGGTCTTCAGCACGCGGTCGAGCAGCGCTGTCAGGTCGGTAGGATGCAGCTCGGCATGAAGCGGCCGGGCGAAATCGAGGAATTCAGTGACCAGTGCACTGAGTCGGTTCACTTCGCTCGAAATGTAGCCGGCCAACTCGCGCTCCAGTTCGTCGGAGTGCTGCAGCTTCTGGGCCAGCATTTCCGCCGAACCTTTGATGACGCCGAGCGGGTTGCGAATCTCGTGAGCCAATCCGGCGGAGAGCTGGCCGAGCGCCGCTAGGCGTTCGGAGCGCCGCGCTTCGGCCTGGGCCTGCTCGAGCCGGCGATTGGTTTCCGCCAGGCGCTCGGCGAGCTCGCGATACAACGCGGTTTGATGACGGCTCTGCTCGGCGAAACGGTTCACGATCATCGCGGCTAGAAAGAAGAACATGATGCGGAGCGCAAGGTAGCCGAGGGCCTCCGGCGTCAGTTCGTATTCGAGCATCGCCGGGTAGAGATACGCGCAGTAGGTGGCGGAGGAGAGCAGCGTCCAGAACAGCGTTCCCCACGGGCCGCAGTACAGCGCCGCGGTCACCACCGGCAGGTAATAAATTGGATAGTAGCTGCTGTTGATGCCAACTTCGCCGGTGTGACCGATGAGGAATGCGGCCAGCAGAATCTTGAGAAGAACGACGTACGACACTCCCCTCTTGGGAAGGTTGGAGATCAACCAGCTTTCCAGCAACTGCACGATTCCGATAGCGAGCAGAATGAGTTGCTTGTGCAGTTCCCACCGTGGAGGGAGCACGGCCAGTGCGGCCAGGAAGAGCAGCCAGACGGCGTCGACACGGTTGAACCGTCGGGACTCAGCATCGGAAATAGGAGGCGCAGGACCCACTCAGCCTTTATCCAATCCTAGAAGGCCCTCCGGCGTCAATTCGACAGTGGCAATGGTAGCTCCAAAGTACTGGTACTCACCAGGTGAAGCGGGTCCATCGTCAAAGCGTTCAAGAACGAGTCCGCACATTAGCTGCATAAGAATTTTCGATCGTGGAAATAAATAGTTTCGATTTCCGGCGCAGCTATGCCAGCCGCTACTGTTATGATGCACGCGTTCTAAAGGTGAGGAGTCAGAAGGAGTCAATGAAGAATTTCGCCACGCTTTGTCTCACGCTGGTGATGGTGTGTCTATTTGTGTGCAGCGCGCAAGCGCACACTTCGAGTGGGACAGGCACGGCGAACGACCCCCAATCGGCACGAATTGAGAAACTCGAACAGGCGGTGGCCGACGCCAAGTCCTCAGGCGACAACGCCTGGATGCTGATGAGTTCCGCCCTGGTCCTGATGATGACCGGACCCGGCCTGGCATTGTTCTACGGTGGGCTGGTACGGAAGAAAAATGTCCTCTCGACAATGATGCAGAGCTTCGCGATGATGGCCATCGTTACTCTGCTGTGGGGCCTGATCTCCTATAGCCTGGCCTTTTCCGCGGGGAACAGCTTCATTGGCGGCTTGCACAACGTCTTCTTGCGCGGCGTGGGAGCGCAGCCGGACGCCGATTACGCCGCCACCATACCGCTCCAGACCTTTATGGTGTACCAGTTGATGTTCGCCATCATTACGCCGGCGCTCATCACGGGCGCGTTTGCAGAACGCATGAAATTCAGCGCCATGGCCGTGTTCATGGTCCTCTGGTCGCTCCTGGTGTATGCCCCGATGGCGCACATGGTCTGGGGGAAGGGTGGCCTGCTGAACGCCTCTCTCCGGGGACGGTTTCCCTGTTTGGATTTTGCTGGCGGCACGGTGGTGCACGTCACGTCGGGCGTTTCGGCGTTGGTGTGCGCGTTGTATCTGGGGCGCCGTATCGGATATCCCAAACAGCCCATGCCTCCTCACAGCGTGGTGCTCAGCTTTATGGGCGCCTGCCTGCTCTGGGTGGGATGGTTTGGATTCAACGCCGGCAGCGCGCTCTCGGCGGGGACTCTGGCCACGAGCGCATTTGTCGCCACGCATTTTGCCGCTGCCGCTGCCACCCTCGGTTGGAGCGCCGCAGAGTGGTGGAAGAGTGGCAAGCCCAGCGCCCTGGGCGCGATCTCGGGGGCGGTGGCCGGGCTGGTTGCCATCACACCAGCGGCAGGTTTTGTCTCGCCCATGTCGGCCATCGTCATCGGATTGGCCGCAGGCATTTTCTGTTACCTCATGGTGACCAAGGTCAAGGCAATGTTCCGATACGACGACTCGCTCGATGCGTTCGGCGTCCACGGCGCGGGCGGAACTCTGGGAGCTCTGCTGACGGGAGTCTTCGCTTCAAGCGCGGTGAACCCCATCTTTAAGAACGCTCAGGGAAGCACGCTCGCCTCGGGCCTGCTGGAGGGCAATGCGTACCAGTTACTCAATCAACTGGTCGGGGTAGTGATTGCCTGGACTTTGGCAATCGTGGGAACCATGGCCATCCTGAAGTTGGTGGATGTCACCATCGGCCTGCGCGTGTCCGAGGACCACGAAATGCAGGGGCTCGATCTCTCCCAGCACGGCGAAGAGGGATATTATTGGGAGTCGCCTGCATAACAAACAACTGAAAACGGGCGATGGAACCAGCGGAACAGATAACCATGACAAAGATCGAAGCGATTATTCAAGTTTCCAAGCTCGATGCCGTCAAAGACGCGCTCCACGAAGTGGGTGTCGAAGGCATGACGGTTTTCGAAGCCCGAGGGCACGGCCGGCAAAAAGGACACACCGAGTTCTACCGGGGACGCGAGTACACCGTGGATTTGATCCCCAAGGTGAAGCTCGAGATCGTGCTCGCGGATGACATGGTGGAGAAAGCGGTGCACGCCATTACCACGGGAGCGCGCACCGGGAAGATCGGCGACGGCAAGATCTTCCTCTCGCGCATTGACGAAGCGATTCGCATTCGCAACGACGAACGCGGCGAAAGCGTGCTGTAACCGTTTCGCCGGAAACGCAGTTTGGCAAGCAGCGGAGTTTGACCTCCCTCGTCCGCGGAATGAATCGCGCCCGAAGGGAGCGTCACCGGAATGAGCACCGTGGCCACCGTCAGCAGTGACTTACGGGACCTGTACGCACGAGAATCCGCTGCGATCCAGCAGGAATTTTCCGTCACGGGTGGGGGCCGCACTGCGCTCGCCCGGCGCACCGCGCTGGTCGATTCCATGCTTCTGCGGCTGTGGAGTGAGATCATCTCTGCAGACCCGCAGGGGCCCAAGAACTTCGCGCTGGTTGCAACTGGCGGATTTGGCCGCGGCTGGCTCTTCCCTCACTCCGACATTGATCTGCTGTTTCTCCACGCGGGCTCCGATACTGAGAATGATTTCAAGGATCCGATTCGACGTTTCTCACAGGAATTGTGGGACCTGCGTCTGAAGCTGAGTCCGGGCACGCGGACGCTGGCGGAGTGCGAACGATTCGATCCCGACAATGTTGAGTTTGCGATCTCGCTGCTCGACTGCCGCTATCTGGCGGGCGATCGCGATCTCTTCACGCGGCTGTACGACAAGGTTGTTCCCCGCCTGGTGGCGCGCGAGTGCCACAACCTGATTCAAAACCTGGGTGAGATCACGCGCGGACGACATCACAAGTTCGGCAATACGGTCTTCCACCTGGAACCGAACGTCAAAGATGGACCCGGCGGTCTGCGCGACTACAACGTCGCCTACTGGCTGGCGCTGATCTCCGCCATGGAAAAGCTGCGCATGTGGCCGGACCCGAAAACTCTGCTGCCGGTTTCGTCCCGCCGCGCGCTCGAAGCCGCGCTCGACTTCCAGATGTCGGCGCGCTGCTTTCTGCACTTCCGCTACGGACGTCACGACAACACGTTGAGTTGGGAAGCCCAGGACGAAGCCGCCGCTCGCAAGATTGGCGCTTCTGATCTTGAGATCGCAACCGCCGCCGATTGGATGCGGGTGTACTTCGGTCACGCGCGCGCCGTGCACCGCGTCTGCACCCAGTTGCAGGAAGAGATTCCCGCGGCTTGGTCCTCTTTATACAAGCAACTTCAGAGCTGGCGGACGCGCGTCTCAAATCCGGATTTCTCGGTCGTGGATGGACTGGTTTTCCTCCAGCAGCCTGACGCGCTGCAAGATCCGGAAATGCTGCTGAAGCTCTTCCACTTCGTGGCTCAGCATGGCGTGAAGCTGAGCACCACCACGGAGTACAGAATTGAACAGGTGCTGCCAGGGCTTGCGGCCACTCCTCCGCGCGGCGCGGAACTGTGGCTCTACCTGCAGGAAACGCTGGTCCAGCCGTATGCGGCTGACGCTCTCCGCGCCATGAATGCGCTTCGCCTTCTGCCCCTTCTGCTGCCGGAATTGAAGGGGATTGAAGCCCTGGTCGTTCGCGACTTCTACCATCGCTTTACGGTCGATGAACACTCGTTCCTGGCCATCGAACATCTGCACCGCCTGAAGGAATCGAAATCGGAGTGGGACCGGCGCTTTGGCGAATTGCTGGGGGAGCTTGAACAGCCGGAGCTTCTGTACCTGGCATTGCTGCTGCACGATACCGGCAAAGCTTCGCCCGATGAGTACCACGTCGATGCCAGCTTGCAACTGACTGACACCTGCGCCGACCGCTTGGATCTGGATCCGGTGGACCGGGAAACGCTGCGCTATCTGGTGGGAAGTCACCTGGAAATGTCGGCGGCCATGCGGCGGGACGTATTCGATCCGGGCAATGTGAAGTCATTCGCGGAAAAGGTCGGAGTGCCGGAGCGGCTGAAGATGTTGTGCCTGCTGACCTATGCCGACATCAAGGCCGTGAATCCGGAGGCCATGACGCCGTGGAAGGCCGACAACCTGTGGCAGCTCTATATCGCCTCCGCCAACCACCTGAGCCGGTGCGCAGACGAGCGCGTGCATACCGATGACACAGGCTCGAACCTGGCGCATCTGCGATCGCTCGCGCCGGTTGCCGGGAAGAAAATCAACACCTTCCTCGAAGGATTGCCGCAACGCTATCTTCGGATCCATGGCGCCAGCGATGTGCTCATGCACGCCGAGATGGCCGGCCAACTAGGGAGCGACGGCGTGCAGTTGAGTCTGAAGCAGGTGCGCCACTGGTATGAATTGACGCTCATCACGACCGACCGGCCCTTCCTGTTTGCCTCGGTTTCGGGAGCGCTGGCGGCGTGGGGAATGAACATCGTAAAAGCCAACGCATTTTCGAACGTGGCAGGGGTGGTGGTGGACACGTTCTATTTCACCGATCGCTTTCGAACGCTCGAGTTGAACGTGCAGGAATGGGAGCGTCTGAAAAAGAGCATCGCGGCCGTGGTCAAGGGCGAGGCCGACGTGGCTCGCATGCTGCGAGACCGGCTGAAATCGGAGAAGGCGCACGGCACGAAAGTCAAAATCGACACGCAGATCGAATTCGACGACCACTGCTCGGCGCATAGCACGCTGATGCAAGTCCTGACCCAGGATCGTCCAGGGCTGCTCTATAAAATGTGCTCGCAGATTTCGAAGCATGAGTGCAATATCGAGATTGCCCTGATTGAAACGGAAGGACAGATGGCGATCGACGTCCTGTATCTAACATCGGCCGGGAAGAAGCTGGATGGAAAGCGGCAGGCTGCGCTGAGGCGTGCACTCCAAGAGGAACTGGCAGCAAAGTAGAGCTGTAGCGCCGGCAGTTTGCCGGCTGTCCCGAGAGCCTGCCCAGAGCTTGTCGAAGGGGCGCCCCGCCCTCGGCCACTGCGAACCAGAAAAGCGCCCTCTCGATTCTAACCCCCGTTGAATCGGTCCAAACCTGGCCTCTTTCACCAGGCGCCTGGAATAATTCTTGGGGCCCATGAAACGGGGCGCGCCTTCTCTGCACTATCCCAATGAGTGGAAGAAGTCGCGGGATAAGCGACAGCGCCACCCCCTCTGGATCCCGGGGCAAAAGCGCCAGGATCCTTTTATACGCCAGAGCCGACGGGGAAGCGGCTCCGGCGTTTTTTTTACTGATTTTCGGGGAATTCCGTGAAACGAAACGTGGCCTCCTTTCACCATCCTTACAAGTGAACGCGATCACCGGAAAGCGATTGCCGCAGTTTAGGAGCCCAACTTGGAAACTCCCGGCTGGGATCCACTAGAAGTGCCGGAGCCGACGGGGAAGCGACTCCGGCACTTTTTGGTTCTCACTTTCCCCAGGTTCAGATCCGTTGGCCGGTAACTTCCAGTAGTGGGGCTCTTCCCAAGTGCGCAAGGTCTACTCCATCTCGTCGGCAGGTCGCCCGCGCGCCAGCCACCCCGTTCCCAGGTGCCCCTCTGAGCGCGCCCGTGCGCCGGAAAAGGCCAGCAGCGCCCCGTTTGAAGTGCTACACTGTCTGCCATTCCATGGTCTGCGGGGCAAGTATTTGCAATTTCAGTCTTTTGACGCATCCTACGTGGAACGTCTGCGAGCCGGTGATTTCCGCACCCAGGACCATTTTGTCGCTTATTTCACGGAACTCATTCAAATCAAGTTGCGCTCCCGCCTGAAATCGGCACAGGCCATTGAAGACGTTCGGCAGGAAACCTTTGCGCGCTTCTTCACCGCTCTGCGTGCCGGGAAAATCCTGCAACCGGAGCGTCTCGGTTCGTTTGTGAATTCGATCTGCAACAACGTGCTGCTGGAGCACTATCGCTCGGGCGGACGCACCGATTCCCTGGACGAGGATGACGGCAAGGACTTCCCTGCCAAAGGGATTGATATCGTGAGCGCTCTCGCCGCGCAGCAAACGGAAAAGAAAGTTCGCGAGATTCTCGAACAGCTCTCGGAACGCGACCGGCGCCTGCTGCGCGAGATTTTTCTGGAAGAGCGCGACAAGGACGACGTGTGCCGTGCCTTCGGTGTCGATCGTGAGTACTTGCGAGTCTTGTTGCACCGGGCCAAACAGGCGTTTAAATCGCTGTATCTGAAGGATATGGGAAATGAGCCACCGGAATTTGCCACGGCCTGAGGGCATTGAAACGCTTATGCACGCCGGCTCACTACCTTACGAGGGGGACGACCGATGAACCACGACATGGTGGTTCGGCAAAAAATGACGGAAAGGTACCTGCTCGATGAACTCGATCCCGCACAACGGGACGAGTTCGAGGAACACCTTTTCGACTGCCAGAACTGCGCCGATGATGTCCGAGCCGGCGCCATATTCGTTGAAAAAAGCAAGGTTGTACTGGCGGAGAGCCCGGCGGCGGCTTTGGTGCCCGCACCCGCCCCCGCCTCGCCACCACCCGGATGGTTCGCCTGGCTGCGCCCCGCCTTTGCCATGCCCGCGCTGGCCGTGCTCCTGGCAGTGGTCGGATATCAGAATCTCGTGACCTATCCTCAACTTGAACAGGCACTGAACCGGCCGCAAGTATTGCCATTTGCGTCCGTGAATGTAGGCACATGGGGCGCGGGTGGACCGGTGATCACGACGGCTCCGGGGAAGGGCTTCCTGCTCTTTGTGCGTATCCCTCCGGACAGCGCCTACGCCCGCTACACCGCAGACTTGTATAACCCGGCGGGAAAGCTAGAATGGTCGCTCACCATTCCGGCGATCGCAAGTCAAGATCAGTGGCCGGTGCAGGTACCGGGGGCGAATCGGGAGTCGGGAACCTATACCATGGCAGTGCGCGGCGTGACGGCTGCGGGGGAAAGCAAAGAAGTGGGCCGCGCCTCATTTGACCTGCAAATTCAGAAGTGAGCTTTAACGAGGGAAGCGTACAATATGGCCGCTATGCCGGAAACATCGTGGCACGAGTTCCATGCCGAAGCCCATGTCCTTAGCGGACACTTGCAGCGTCCCGTCGAGCAGAAGATCGAACGGCACGCGCCGGTCGCGTTGAAGGACCGGAAGGGTGGCCATCTCACCCGGTTCACAGAGGACGTCAACATCGAAGGACTGGTTTCCTTCAAGCGGGGCCGCACGCGCGTGTCGGGCAGCCAGAGCGCCAAGGACGACCCGAAGAATCACGGGTGGGTGACCGTAGCTACTTCAATTCTGGAAGGCCTGAATGTTTTCGAACTCATTACGGCGGATCGTATCGTGGCGCAGGTCTCGACCGACCATCCCCTGGTGAATGGACACTTCCCCCACGTTACCTTCCTGGGCACGCAGTTCAATAATCTCCAGGTTAACGGAGTTCCCATCACCTTGACGCTTAACCTCGGAATCTGTGGACAGAGGCCGAAGGACGACACGTCTTATCTGTCCGATCGCGGTTTCTTGGGCCGGGCTAAAGAGCAGACCGAAAAGGTTGCCAAGACAGACGGCCTTCCCAAAGATCTTCAGACTGAGTACGCTAATAGGCTCACCGCGATCAACAACCTCATCAAGGGCGGCAACAAGAGCCGCGAAGCCAAGGTCACATGCTCGATCGTCAAGAGCATCAACAACCTCGACGAGATTCCGATTCCCGGCATCCGGGCGGTCGGACATGTGCTGATCATTCCGGACTTTGGCACCGTATCGCTGGGCGAGGTCGAGGTCAGCGAGGTGTTCTACGAGGGCTCCGAAAAGCCCAGCAATTCCTTCGATCTAACGATGCTCAAGATGAACTTGGGCTGCGTCGGGCACGGGACCGTGAGCGGCGCGAGCGCCAAGTCCAACGGCCAAGGCTATCCATAACTTTCGGCGGATGTCTGCTGCTCCTCGCCTGTGGACTTGGCTGCGTTCGCCGCGGCGACCCGCAGGCTCTTTTTCAGGAGGCACAGCAGGCGCTCTGGCACGGCGACCTGACCCGCGCCCAAAAAGAAGCTGAACAAGGCTATCTGCGATTTCGGACTTCCAGCCCTGAGTGGGCAAGAAAATTCAGAGTCCTGGAAGCGGAAGCGCTCCAACTGCGTGGAATGTACCCGCAAGTGCTAACTCTGCTGGACTTGGAGTCAACTCCCCCAGAGAGAGGCTCGACCATCGACGTCCTGGCGCTCAAAGCCGCCGCACACGCGCGCCTCCATCATTTCAGCGAAGCTGAGCAAGACCTTACGCGGGCAGAAGAACTGTGCCACACGTCGGCGGAGGTTGCCTGTGGACGGGCGCTGCGGGCGCGAGGCATTCTGGCGTGGCAGCAAGGCCAACCTCTGGTCGCGAAGCGTTTCTTCGAACAGACGCGAGCTTTCGCCCACCTCCACCGCGATCAGTTCTTGGAGGCAACCACCCTTCTTAATCTTGGGCTAGGGGCGCTTCTGGAACAGCACTTCGACGAGGCGATCGATTGGACAGATGCTGCCTACCAAGCCGCAGCAGTTCTGGATGCGGGCACGATTGAAACGAAAGCACTGGGGAATCTTGGCTGGGCTTATTACAACCTGGGTGATTTTGAAAAGTCACTGGAGTTGTCTCTTGAGGCCGAGAAGCGTGCGATTCAAGTTGGCGACGTCATCGACCAACTCTCGTGGGTCACCAATGCCGGATATGTATACCAGCAAGGGCGCGATTTCCCGCGCGCCAGGCAGTCCTACCTGAAGGCGTTGGATCTCGCCAGAAAGATCAGCGGTCGGGAAGATATCTACAATGCCCTGCGGGCACTGGCATTGGTTTGCGTGCAGACTGGCGAACTCGAGCAGGCGCGCAAGTACGCCGACGAAGCCATCGCCATCGCACAAGCTGATAAGAATCGGACGGATGAGCTTTACCCCCTGCTGGTCAAGGGAATGATTGCCGCTCAAGAGAATCCTGCGGAGGCTGAGGACATATTCCGCGAAGTGGAGGGAGACAAGAACGGAAACGCATCTCTGAAGTGGCGGGCTGAACATGAACTTGCACGCCTCTATGAACATCAGAATCGCCCGGACTTGGCGGATCGTGAATACCGCGTCGCTCTGGCTACGTTCGAAGGCGCTCGCTCGTCGCTAAAACGCAACGACTCGAAGTTGCCGTTCTCCACCAACGCCGCTCACATTTACGACGACTATGTTCATTTCCTGGTCACGCGGGGGAAAACCAACGACGCCTTGCGCTGGGCCGATTACAGCCGCGCTCGAACACTAGCCGAAGGTCTGGGATTGCTGGCGAAGGAAACGTCGACCGGCACCGCGCAGCAAGACTTCGCCGCCCCGCCGACCCTGAATGCGCAAGAAATCGCCCGGCACGTGAAGGGCACGCTTCTTTTTTACTGGTTGGGCGAGAAGCAGTCTTATCTGTGGGCCATTACGCCACAGAAGACCAGCTTGTTCCCGCTGCCTCCCGGCTCCGAAATCGATGCAGCGGTCGCGCGCTATCGTAAAGCCCTCGGCGGGCCGGAGGACGTAATTGACTCAGCGAACGCTGATGGCCGCTGGTTGTATCACACGCTGATCGCACCCGCGCAGGCATTGCTGGACGACTGTAGCGCCGCCGCCCCGGCGGCTGTCCCGTCGGCCGGCTCTGGGCAGGCGAGGGCAGGGTGCCCTCGCGACAGCCGGCAGGGTGCCGGCACTACGAGCCCCAAGGTCTTCGTCATCCCCGATGGCAGCCTGAACAACCTGAACTTCGAGACGCTGATTGTCTCCGAACCGAAACTTCACTACTGGATCGAAGACACCACCATTGCCGACGCCAGCTCGCTGCGCGTGCTGGCCGCTTCGTATGCAACCGAAAAGAAACGCGCCCGGCGCCTGCTTCTCGTGGGGGACAGTGTGGCGCCGAGCAGAGAATATCCTGAACTGCCGAAAGCGGCGGTCCAGATGGAAAGCATCGCCCGGCATTTTCCAGAGGCGGGGCGGCGGATCTTATCGCGCGGGCAAGCCACTCCGGCGGCATACTTCGAGACCAGCCCGGAGCAGTTTTCCCACATTCATTTTGTCGCGCATGGAACGGCCAGCCGGTTGAGTCCCCTCGACTCGGCCATTGTGCTGTCGCGGGGAGGCGCGGAGAACGATTCCTTCAAGCTCTATGCCCGCGACATTATCCGCCACCCGTTGCGGGCTGACCTGGTCACGATCTCGGCGTGCTACGGCGCGGGTGAACGCTCGTACTCCGGCGAAGGCCTGGTGGGACTCTCCTGGGCGTTCCTCCGGGCGGGCGCGCACAACGTGATCGCAGCCTTATGGGAGGCGACCGACGTCTCCACCGAGCAACTCATGAGTAGGTTTTATGACGAGGTGGATAAGGGAGCGAGCCCGGACGCCGCCTTGCGTACCGCAAAACTGTCGCTGCTGCGGGGCAGCGCGTTTCACAATCCGTTCTATTGGGCGCCGTTTCAGCTGTACGCCGGATCGTGAGTGACTGTGATCGTCCGCGGGTGCTATTGAGGCCGCTGACAGTTTCGCTGGCAGACTTTGCCAGTCCACACCACGCCGAGGGAGTGCAAGACGAGGACATCTCCTACCGATAACTTGTCAGCGTCTAACACGGCCTCATACGCATAGAACACAAGAGGATTGGCGGTGATGCACCATGATTCGTGGCGAATGACCCCGCTGCAGTGCTCACATGCCGCCTGAGCGTTGTAATGGTTGCTGTGATACCAGGTGGTGGCGCTACTGGAAAACATGGCTCTATCCTCTGCTAGACAATCTCGGCCGCCATGATCCGAATACGGCGCTTTCGAGAGTGCCTGGGCTGGATAGTATCGCCGTCAGGGAACGCTCCCTGTAGTGGATATCACTCTTGGAAGTGATCCAGGTCACGTGGGCGATGGGAGCTCTCATGATCGGGAGTCAATGCGGAGTGCGGCGTTGAGCGGAAGGCACCAGGGAGGAGCGGGCATGTGTGAGTCGAGGGCCGTCGAGCAGACGTTCCAGCTTGTGCTGCTCAGCAGTCTTGCAAGCGCGCCTACGACCAACGCCGGAAGAAGAGCGCCTGGCGCGCGACCGGCTCGGCTTTTTCGCTGAGCGTGGCCAACTGGCGTTCACTGAGCGGGGTGAAGTCTCGGGCCAACTGCACATTTTCCTCCAGCTGGCTGATCGTGTCGCAGCCGATGATCACCGTGCTGACGGGCTGTGAGAGCACGTAGTAGAGCGCTTCCTTCATGGCCAGCGTGCCTGGACCCGTGGCCGTGCCCGTCCAGCCTCCCTGGTGTTGTGGATCCGGTTTCCAGCTGGCCAGAATGCGTCCGCGGGCGGGAATCTTCATGCCGATGATGCCGAGTTGCTTCTCGACTGCCAGGGGCAAAAGCTTTTCCGTGAAGCTGAGGTGATGCCGGTCGGCGGCGTTGAGAGCCATCAGGATCTGGTCAAAGGGGAACCGCTCCAGACACTGGATGAGAAGGTCGGGATCGTGGTGGCCGGTGACGCCGAGAAAGCGGACCATCTTTTGTTCTTTGGCCTGCTGCAAGGCCTCGATCGCTCCTCCCTTGGCGAAGATGCGGTCTACGTCGCTTTGCTCGTCGATGTGGTGGAGTTGCCAGGCATCGAGGTGGTCGGTGTTGAGCAGCTTGAGCGACTGTTCGAGCAGCTTGAGCGAGCCGTCGCGCGTGCGGTCGTGGGTCTTTGAGGCGAGATAGACCTGGTTGCGGCGGCGCTTCATCACCTGTCCGACGTAGCGCTGGCTCCAGCGTTCTTCCCCGCCGTACATGGCGGCGGTATCAATGTAGTTGACGCCGAGATCGAGGGCGCGCTCGACGATGGGCACGGCGACGTCGTCGTTGTTGGGCTGCTCGATGGAGGCCTGTCCGCCAAGACTGAAGATGCCGACGCGGTAGCCGGTGCGGCCGAGATTGCGCGTGGGCATGGCCTTTTCGGTGACGGGATTATTAGGAAGCGGAGGAAGCACACGGGTTGTCGTATCGGCGACTGCACCCGTAACAACGGCGGCGCCGAGCACGCTGGATTTTTTCAGGAAGTCGCGACGGGAGGAATGAGCTTGGTCGGACATGAAGCACCTCCGAACAGGCAATGCTATGCCTGTGGCAGGCGTGGGGCAACCAGCTGGCAATCGAAATCCATAGGCGGGCGCATCCGATTTTGCGAAGCGCCCGCCCGACAGCGGCTGCAGAGTAGCAGGCTGGCTTATAGTGCGTTTAAGGGTTGACCCAAATGCTCGTCGCGGCGCTGTTGTTGGTCGGGTCGCGGTCGGGCGTGCTCAGGCGCACACCGGCAGTGGCCTGAGTCCATCCGGAGAGAGTCGGCAGCACGGTGATGGTCACAGTTTTGCTGACTCCCGGTGACATTTGACCGAGTTTGCATGTGACTAGTATGCCGCGCGTACACCCTTTGGTCGCAGAGACAAAAGTGGTCTTTTTCGGCAACGCGAGAAGGGCAAACACGTCTCGGGCATCATCGTCCTGGATGTTGAGCACGGTCACGTTGTAGGTAAGCGGTTCGCCGACTTTCCCAGGGTTGGTGGACGTGAGCGTAACCTGCATCTCGGTGAGTCCGACTGCAGTGATCGTGCTGGTGACGAAGTCGCTGGCCGAGGCAGTGAGGTCTGTGGCCGTGGCGGTGACGTCCTGGGGCGCAGTATCAACCGGATGGACTGCGATAACGAAGTCCTGACTCGCACCTCCGGCGAGTTGCTGCGCCGGTGTGCATACCACGGTTAGATGAAACGGTCCTGGGGTGAAAAGGCAACCTCCGCTGGGCGGGGGAGAGATGGGAAGTTCGCCAAATGGCAAGAGGTACGTTACCTGAAGGTTGGTGGTGGGAACGGCGCCCGTGTTTTGCACAGTGGCGGTGTAGGTTGGCTCGCCGTTGACATCGGTTCCAGGCGTCAGTTTTACGCTGAGTGTGGTTTGGGCGTACGCCGCGTTGGCCAAGAGCGACGTGAGTAACAGCAAGGTAAGTCCGAACACAGTGCTTTTTGCAATTAAGTGAGACATGGCTCCTCCTTGGAGTGCAGGTGAGGCGCTTGCGCGCGGATGGTTATAGGGAAGCCTTAGAAAGAGATTTTGAGGAGGCGGGCCGGGGAATTACTTTGCCCGCCTCCGGCGGATCACTGCATCACGTACTGTACGTATACGGTCACGCCGCTGAGGATTGTGCTGCCGATCGGGGGCGCGTTCGCACTGGTCACCGCCCTTTCATTCCATGCGCTGGGCACACGGTTCACGTTGAAACTTCCAACGGCCAGCACGCTTCCGACATACACTTTCAGCGTCGCCTTGGAGATGCTGGCACTGGTCACTCCCGCCGGCAAACTGGAGAGATCGATGCGTAGGAACACCGTGTCTCCCGGGGCGTACAGCAAGAGTTCGAAGTGGCGAATCGAACATGTGTCCTCCCGGCAGGAATCGAAGTCGGTCGTCGCCGATCTGTTTCATGATGTTCCCCGCGACGAAACTCTCCTAGATTGGGACTGGAGCGCGGGGCGTCCCTCCGACTGCACCGTGGCTGCACTTCCGCCGCGAGCGGGGACGCCCGTTCCTCGCAAACAAACACACCCTATTTCTTGCTGACCTCGGTCAGTACGGCGTTCGCGGCCTGCTGCAGCAGCGGTGTCAGCACGTCTTCGCCGTCGGATTTCGCCTTGCCTTGCAGAGAGTTCTGCGCGCGCGGCGTAGTCTGTCCGGTGGGCACAAGCTGGTACTGCACGGTCACGTCGTCTTTGGACTTAATCTGACCGTTGAACCCGGAGAGCTGATTCATAGCCTGTTGTTGCGCCGACATGGCCGCGGCCGACGCGGCCGCACCCGCCGCCTGGGCCGCAACCGCACCACCCATTCCTCTTCCCATAGCTCCCATCGGAGTCATACTGGCCACGGGCGCCGCCATCTTCATGAACTTGCCAAAACCTCCACCTGAGCTGTGTTTCACGGCCACGCTGGAGAACAGGATGAAGTCGCACTGTTTTTGCTGAGCCTCGGCCTGGAGTTGCATCGCGATGTGGGAGTCGAGCGCAGCAATCTCGACCGCCGGGCCGCTCATAAGCGCGACCTCGGCGTTGCGGATTGGAGTGCTGTAGTCAACGCCCGCGTTGTTGCCTTGACCGAGTTGCGCGTCGGGCGGCGCCACCCCGATCCGAATCTTTCCCGGCGCCTTCGGCCCCAGGGCTTGCGGCGCAGCCACCGGCGCGCTGGCCGGTTGGTGGCCGCCCATGCCCGGCATGCCACCCATGTTCGGCATCCCACCCTGGGTAAATCCAAGCTGCGAGGCTTGCGCCAAGGCCTGCTGCTGCATCGCTAACTGCGTTGCAGGACCCGTCACCGGGTTCATCATTTGCGCCACGGACGGCATATTGGGCCGCGGATTCGCCTGCGGTTGCCCATACGAGGCGGGCGGGGCGACCATGCCCCCCTGGGCGGATTGGGTCGCTTGCGGCGCGCCATTGAGTTCGGCCAGCGTGTTCACTTGCCGGTATCCCGCAGGCACGTCAAACATATCCTTGGGAAGTTCCTGCTTGGTGAGTTCTGAAACCCGGGTGGTCACCGTAGTCGTGGTGCCGTCCGGGTTCGGCATGGTGATGTCTTCCTGCAGGGGGTATCCAATCTTGCCGCTGCCCACGCGGCGCGCAACCACCGTGTCATGGCAACCCGTCCCCTGCTGCACGGGCGGGGCAACCGTGGCGCAACTGGCCTGCTCCTTGGAGATGTCGGCGAACCAGCCATCGATGTCGAACGACTGGCGCACCTGCGTGCAGGCATCCTGCGAAGGCTCCTGCACGACTTTGGCTTTGATGTGTCGTGCCTGGTAGCCGTACAGGACCTTGCGCTCGCCGGTGTCAGTGATCGTAGTGGTGACGGTGACCTTCCCTCCCGCGGCTTCCGTGGCTGGCGCGCCGGTAGCCAGCGCCGCAGCTCTGGCGGCATTCTCGTCCTGGGGATCACCGGTGGAAAGGTAAGTCTGGGCCTGTTCGTTCAAGGTCAGTGTGCGCCTGAGGTCGCACTGCCTCAGCGTGATCGTGCTTCCGTTGGGTCCTTGACTCACGCTGCGCTCGCGCGCGCCCTTGATGGACGACTCAGTCGTGGAGACGACGTACCCTCCAACCGAGATATTCTTCTTGATGTGCAGATCCTGGGCTTGGGCTGTGATGGCAAAGAGCACGGCCAACGCCAAAACAACACCGACACAACCGCGGGTAGACTTCGTCATAAATCTCTCCTGGAATATCAGAAAATTCCTAAAATCACTCTGGTTCCGCTTGCAGACAGCGTCGGCGCGGAATCAATTTGGTTTGCACACCTGATCTCGGGATACGGGTGCACCTTCCCCAGGCCACCCGTCTCCAGTCAAGCAACTGCCCAGATACAAGCCAGAAAGTGGGTTGGTTCCGTTTTTCTTCGTCGTGAAATCGCACCGGAGGTACCCGTTTTCAAGCCGCTTCCCTACTTACTCATGTGAGAAACAGCAAAGAATTGGCTCAACAAATCTCCCCTTTCATTGCATTGGAGAGGAGCGAGGCGGTAACTCATGTATTTTCAGTGTCTTGACATGTAATTCGCGAGCGGATAAGCTTCCACGCAAGAGCGCCATCCCCCAGGCGCGATGGGCGGACCCACGAACTCTTGCACGGCGAATCTCCCAGTCCGGTTACGCAGCTGTTAGTCCGCTGGAGGGCTGGCGACCACGAGGCGCTCGAAGCCTTGATGCCGCTCGTCTACGATGAACTGCGCCGCCTGGCGCACCACTATTTGCGCCAGGAGCGAAGCGATCACACCCTACAGAGCACGGCTCTGGTGCATGAGGCTTACTTGCGTCTGGCCGGACAGAACCCGCCCCAATGGCAGAACCGCGCTCATTTCTTTGGGATCGCGGCCCATCTGATGCGGCAGATCCTGGTGGAATATGCCCGCAGCCGGGGAACCGCCAAACGGGGCGCGAACGCTCCCCGATTGGCATTGGATGTGGCTGCGGCTCTTCCTCAGCAAACCGATGTTGACGTGGTAGCGCTGGACCGAGCCCTGCAGGAACTCTCCGAACTGGACGCCCAGCAGGGCCGTATCGTCGAGTTGCGCTTCTTTGCGGGCCTGACGATCGAGGACACCTCCGAAGTCCTGGGCGTTTCTCCCGCGACCGTGAAACGCGACTGGACGACCGCGCGCGCCTGGTTGTACCGTGCCATGACCGGAGAAGCGCGGCTATGAACTCCGAGCGGTGGCAACAGGTCAAGCAGTTGCTGGAGGAAGCGATTGCGCTCGACGTCTCGGAACGCCGGCCGTATCTGGATCGCGCGTGCGCCGCGGATGGTGAACTCCGGAACGAAGTCGAATCCCTTCTCTCCTCGCACGAACAGGCCGGAACCGGCTTCCTGAAGTCACCGGCGATCGATCTGACTTCTGCTCCACCCGTCCCGACGCGCCCCGGCGGCCGAATCGGCCCCTACCAGATCGTCGCCGAAATCGGGCACGGGGGAATGGGCGACGTGTACGGCGCCTTCCGCGCAGATGGCCAGTACGAGAAGCAGGTCGCCATCAAGATCGTTCGTCGTGGTTCCGACACTCGCTCGGTGCTGGAACGTTTCTTCAAAGAACGCCAAATCCTGGCCTCACTCGACCATCAAAACATTGCGCGCCTGCTGGATGGAGGCACGACCGAGGATGGCGTGCCCTACCTGGTCATGGAACTGATCGAAGGTGAGCCCATCGACCAGTATTGTGACGCACACGAGCTGACCATCACGCAGCGGCTGGAAATTTTCCGCCAGATCTGCTCCGCGGTGCAGTATGCCCACCAGCGCCTGGTGATCCACCGTGACATCAAGCCGAGCAACATTCTCGTCACCGCAGATGGCATCCCGAAGCTTCTCGATTTCGGCATTGCCAAAATCTTGGATCCGTCGGGTACGGCGCAGACCACCATCACCATGGCGATGACTCCGGAATACGCCAGTCCGGAACAAGTGCGCGGAGAGGCCATCACTACGGCCACAGACGTGTACTCGCTAGGGGTCGTCCTCTACCAGTTGCTGACTGGGTATTCACCTTATGGCGGTACCACCAGCACCCCCCACGAGTTGGCCCGCGCCATATGTGAACACGAACCAGAGCGCCCCAGCACAGCGATCCTAAAAACGGAGGCCCGTTCCAGTGGCGAGCGCGTGCCCACCGTACCCCAGGCCGCCGGCCACGCGCGCGAACGATCTCCGGCGCGACTTCGCCGGCGCCTGGCGGGCGACCTCGATAACATCGTGCTCAAGGCGATGCGCAAGGAGCCGCAGCGGCGCTACGCATCGGTCGAGCAATTTGCGGAGGATATCCGCCGTCACTTGGAAGGGCTGCCCGTCACAGCCGCTCCCGATTCGCTCGGATATCGGGTGAGTAAGTTCGTGCGGCGGCACAGCGTCGGCGTGGCCGCCACTGCGCTGATCGTACTCACGGTGCTCGGAGGTGTGACCGCGACCGTGCGCGAGGCTCAGATCGCTCGTGCGCAGCGGACACGGGCGGAAAAACGCTTCAACGATGTCCGCAAGCTGGCCAATTCGCTGATGTTCGACATTCATGATTCCGTAGCGAACCTGCCCGGCTCGACTCCAGCACGCAAGCTGATCGTACAGAATTCACTCGAATACCTTGACAGCCTGGCGCAGGAATCCAGCGGCGATCCTTCCCTGCAACGGGAACTAGCCACGGCCTATGAGAAGGTAGGCGAGGTTCAAGGAGACATTGTCACGGCCAACTTGGGGGACACGGCCGGAACCCTGGCCAGTTACCGCAAGGCGCTGGCAATCCGCCGGGCCGTCGCCCAAGCGAATCCGGGGAGTGTGGAGGATCGCATTGCACTGGGCGGGAGTCTTCGTCATCTATGCCGTTTCCAACTCGAAGCGATCGGAGATCTCGCGTCTGCTCTCGAGAGTTGTCAGCAGGCTGTCGCCGCCACCGCGGCCGCCCTTCAGTTGGACCCTGCCAATCAGAAAGGGCGTGAGGAACTCATTGAAGACTACACGGACTTGGGGTCGGTCCAGAGCGGCAATGGAACGGGTGGCAATCTGAATGATCCCGCAGCGGGTCTGGAAAGTTATCGCCAAGCGCTGGCGGTTGCCGAACAATTGGCCAAGGACGCGCCCTCGGACCTGGGCCGGAAACGACTCTTGGCTACGCTTGAAGGACAGACTGCCGACAGCTTGCTGGAAACGGGCGAGCGAGTCGAAGCCCTGCGCCATTTCCAGCAAGCGCGCGCCATCTTTGAGCAGTTGGCTGCCAGCGATAGCATCGCCCGTCTCAACTCGGTGGTGGTCCTGCACTATATCGGCGACGTGTTCGTCGTCGACGAAAAGTTTTCTGACGCGCACGCGTACTACTCGAAAGAGTTGGAGCTGGCATCGTCTATTTCTGCGGCGGATCCAAAGAACATCGCCGGCCGGATGCTGTTGGCCGGAGCCAACATCAATCTCGGGTACTGCCTGGTGGAAATGAATCGCGTCCGCGAAGGCATCACGCGGCTGAATCTCGCCCTTGGGCAGATGAATGAACTGCTGAAAACCTCGGGCGCTCACCAAGTTCAAACCGATATCGCGCTGGCCGAAGTTTTCCTGGGACAGGGCTACGAGCACCTCAACGATAGTGCCAGCGCCTTCCGCCATTACTCGCAAGCGTTCGAGACCTATTCCGCCATCACCCGCGCCGATCCCAAGGATGCTGGCATACGGGTCAACCTCGCTCAACTCTATGACCGCTTTGGCGGCGTCTACGTCAAGTCAGGAGACACGACCAAGGCTGAGGCCCAGTATCGCCAGGCGCTGGAGATTGCGGACTCTCTGGTCTCTGCCTCCCCCCGCAATGTCGAGGCCCTCTATGCGCAAGCGAATACCTACGCTGGTCTGGGAGACCTCTCGATAGCGCTAGCTCAGACGGTTCCCAGGGGACCGGTACGATCCAAGCACACCGCCGATGCCCAGGATTGGTACACCAAGAGCTTGAGCACCTGGCAAAAAGTCCTTAATCCTTCTCGTATCAGTCCAAAAGGTTTCGAAGTGCACAGTCCAAGCGAGGTTGCTCGCCGACTGTCCGAATGTAAAGCGGGGCTCGCGCCCGCTAACAAGCCGGTCGTGAATCGCGCGCCATGAACCAGGACCGGTGGCAGCGGGTCAAGCAGTTGCTGGACGAAGCAATTGCGTTCGATGCCGCGGAACGCCCGACTTTCCTCGCTCAGGCCTGTGATGGGGACGCCGAGTTGCGGCGTGAGGTTGAATCCCTGCTTGCCTCTCACGAACAGGCGGGCACCGGATTCCTGAACACTCCGGCCGCCAATCTGAAGTCAGCTGCGGTGGCGCCGGCCACAACCCGCGCCGGCCGGCGCATCGGCGTCTACCAGATTGGCGAGCAGATCGGCCACGGCGGCATGGGTGAGGTGTACCGCGCGGTCCGCGCCGATGGCCAGTACACCAAAGAAGTCGCCGTGAAACTGGTGCGCGGCGGCTTCGACTCGGTGTCTGTTCTGGAACGCTTCCGCAACGAACGGCAGATTCTCGCCACCCTCGATCATCCCAACATCGCCCGGTTGCTCGACGGCGGCACCACCGACGACGGCATTCCTTACCTGGTCATGGAGCTGATCGAGGGCACGCGGATCGACTTGTATTGCGACGATCACGGACTCTCCGTCACCGAGCGGCTGCAGTTGTTCCGCCAAGTGTGCGCGGCCGTGCAGTACGCGCATCAACGGCTGGTGATCCATCGCGACATCAAGCCCAGCAACATCCTGGTGACTCAAGAAGGCGCGCCCAAGCTGCTGGACTTCGGCATCGCGAAAATTCTGGATCCCGCCGGCGCTGGCGCGGAGACCACGCTGGCGCGGCCGATGACGCCGGAGTATGCCAGCCCGGAACAAATCCTCGGCGAGCCCATCACGACCGCCAGTGATGTTTACTCGCTGGGCGTGGTGCTCTACCAGTTGCTGACCGGCCGTTCGCCCTATTCGGCCGAAACGCGCAGTTCGCACGAACTGGCTCGGGCAGTATGTGAGAGCGATCCGGGCCGGCCCAGCACGGTGGTGCTCAAGCCGCAGCCGGCTCGCGGCGACGATCAGCCCGAACCGCTCACTCCGGAGCAAGTCAGCAGATCGCGAGAAGGCTCTCCGGCAAAACTGCGCCGCCGCCTGGCGGGGGACATCGACAACATTGTGCTGATGGCACTGCGCAAGGAGCCGCAGCGGCGCTACTCGTCCGTGGAGCAGTTTGGGGAAGACGTCCGGCGTCATCTGGAAGCGTTGCCCGTGACGGCCACGAAAGGGTCGTGGAGATACCGGGCAGGAAAGTTTGTGCAGCGGCACAAGGTCGGAATGGCGGCGACCGTAATCGTGCTGCTGGCGGTGCTGGGCGGAGTCGCGGCAACCGTGCGCGAGGCGCGCATCGCATCTGAAAACCAGCGCAAAGCCGAAAAACGGTTTAACGACGTCCGCAAACTGGCAAATTCGCTCATGTTCGAAATCCACGATTCGATCGAGGGTGTGCCAGGAACGACTGCGGCTCGCAGGCTGATTGTGCAGCGATCCCGGGAATATCTGGACAGCCTGGCACAGGAGGCAACGGGCGACGTCTCTCTGCAGCGGGAACTCGCCTCCGCCTATGAGAAGTTGGGAAATGTCCAGGGTGACATGTATGGATCGAGTCTTGGTGACGCAGCCGGAGCACTGCAGAGCCTACAGAAGGCGCTGGCCATGCGCCAAGCGATCGCGAGCGCCAATCCGCACAATGTTGAGGATCTGGTCGCTCTGGCACGCACCTATCATGAAACCGGTCGAGTGCAGTGGTTTTCGCTGGGCGGCACCAAAGAAGGCCTGCAGAGTTTGCAGCAAGCGGTCGTGACCGCGGAATCCGCGGTTCACATTGATTCTGAGAATATCAGCGCTGTCGAGACTTTGGCGCGAGGATATCAATATCTGGGGGATATTCAAGGAGGCAGCGGCCTGCGGGGAGGCACAGCCGACCTCCACGACGCGCTGGAAAACCACCGTAAGGCACTGCCCCTGTTGCAGCGGGTGGCGGATGCCACTCCCTCCGACCCGGAGAAAACGTACCTTCTCTCCAGAGCAACGCTCGGCGTTGGGGACGATTATGTGCGAACGGGTGATGCCGCGCTAGCGCTGAAATACTACCTGAGGGCGGAGGAAATCCTCCGACCGGTGGCGGAGAAAGCCAACAACGCCGTGTACGGACGAGGATTCGCCGTGTGTCATACCCGTATCGGAGATGCCTTGCTGATGATCGGGCGCCCGGCCGAAGCGCTGTCGCACTACCGACAGGAATGGCAAATCCTGCAGCCGCTGGCGGCCGCTGACGCGAAAGATATGGTGGTTCAGTCTACGTTTACAACTTCCGAAGGAGATATCGGGCACGCCATGGTGGAGGCCGGACAAGTGGAACAGGGGAAGGCGACTCTTCTGAGGGCGATGGCAAAAACAACCGCATTGGCGAAGGCTGTCGGCGATTCTTATTCACGGGCTTTGCTTGCGAGCACAGCGGCCCTGGTCGGCGAGGCATTCGAGCGAGGTGGAGATGCCACCACGGCTCAACGGTACTATGCGCAAGCCCTGGACCTTTACCTGGCCACAGCGTCCGACGACAAGGCCGACATGGAGGACGCCGTCAACGTTGTGATCATGCGTAACCATCTGGGTGGCGCCCACCTGAAGGCGGGAAAAGCGGCGGCGGCCCTGGAAGACTATCGGAAGGCGTTAGCAGGCGAAGAGTCGCTGGCTGCCTCCAGCCCAAACAACATCGAGACGCTTTATGCACAGGCCGACACCTACGCGGGTCTGGGAGATGCTTCAGTCGCCCTTGCCCGGCACAGCTTAAGCGCAGCGGAACGATTCAGACGAAGGGTTGAAGCGCGGGACTGGTACACCAAGAGCTTGAGCACGTGGCAGAGAATCCCTAACCCCGGCCACGTCAGCCCCAATCTGTTCCGGGTGAGCAACCCGCGCGAGGTGGCCCGCCGCTTGTCAGAGTGCAATCTTAGCCTGGCACGAGCTGAACGATAGTTAAGAGAGGACGGGTAGCATGGACCGGGCGCGCTGGCAGCGGGTGAAGGGGTTGCTGGATGAGGCTATTGCCCTCGCTGCCGTTGACCGCCCGTCGTTCCTCGACCGGGCCTGCGATGGAGACGCCGCCTTGCGCCGCGAGGTTGATTCCCTGCTCTCTTCCCATGAACAGGCTGGAACCGGCTTCCTGAAGACTCCGGCGGTGGATCTGAGGTCGGCCGGGCCGGCGGCCCCGGCGCGCACCGGGCAACGTATCGGCGTGTATGAGATTGTCGAACAAATCGGCCAGGGCGGGATGGGCGAGGTGTACCGAGCGGTTCGCGCCGATGGCCAGTACACCAAGGAAGTGGCCGTGAAACTGGTACGCGGCGGTCGCGACTCCGCGTTTGTTCTGGAACGCTTCCGCAACGAACGGCAGATTCTCGCCACCCTCGATCATCCCAACATCGCTCGCTTGCTGGATGGCGGCACCACCGACGACGGAGTTCCCTACCTGGTCATGGAGCTGATCGAAGGTGTGCGCATTGATTCGTACTGCGATGCGCACACTCTTTCGATCACGGAGCGCCGCGCACACTCTTTCGATCACGGAGCGCCTGAAGTTGTTCCGGCAGGTGTGTGGGGCAGTGCAGTACGCGCATCAGCGGCTGGTCATTCATCGCGATATCAAGCCCAGCAATATTCTGGTGAGGAAAGAGGGCGTGCCGAAGCTGCTGGACTTCGGCATCGCGAAAATCCTGGATCCGGCAGCGGGAGCGGAGACCACGCTGGCGCGGCCGATGACTCCGGAGTATGCCAGCCCCGAACAGATTCTCGGCCAGCCCATCACGACCGCCAGCGACGTATATTCGTTGGGCGTCGTGCTCTACCAGTTGCTCACCGGTCGCTCGCCCTATCCGGCGGAAACCCGCAGCACGCACGAACTGGCCCGGGCAGTTTGCGAAACGGATCCGGGACGGCCGAGCACGTCGGCCTTGAGGCCGCAAACAGTTCGCATTAACGATCGGGTGGAACAGGTTACACCTGAGGAGATGAGCCGGCCGCGGGAAGGATCTCCGGCGAAGCTGCACCGCCGGCTAGCGGGGGACCTGGACAACATTGTCCTGATGGCGCTGCGCAAGGAGCCGCAGCGGCGGTATGCGTCGGTCGAGCAGTTTGCGGAGGACGTTCGCCGACATTTGGAAGCATTGCCGGTCGCCGCGACGAAAGGGTCGTGGAACTATCGGGCAGGAAAGTTTGCGAAGCGGCACAAAGCGGGCGTGATGGCCACCACGGTAGTGTCGCTGGCGATGGTGGCCGGCATCGGGGCGACGGTGCGTGCCGCCCGCATCGCGCGGCAGCAGGCGGATATCGCCCACGCCGAGCGCGCTCGCGCGGAGAAGCGTTTCAATGACGTTCGCCAGCTGTCCAACTCGCTGATCTTTGAAATCCACGACTCCATCCAGAGCCTTCCCGGCGCCACGCCTGCGCGCAAGCTCCTGCTGGATCGCGCAGTGGAGTATCTGGATAAGCTAGCGCAGGATTCCGCGGGCGACGTTGACCTGCAGCGCGAACTGGCCTGGGGCTATCAGCGGCTGGCGACGGTGCAGGGTGACACCACCCAATCGAATCTCGGGCAGATCGGCGCCGCGGAGGCCAGCAACCGGAAAGCGATGGCCTTGTTCGAGGCGGTCGCCAAGGCAAATCCGCACAACGTGACGGATCAACTAAATCTGGCCATGGCCTACCGGTGGCGCGCTTTTTTTGACATCTATGAAACCAGCGGCCGCTCGGAGATCGAGCGGGCTCTCGCCGTCACCGACCCGCTCATGCGGAGCGACGGCAACATGCTCGAAGTGCAGGCCGAACGAGCCGAAGAGTATACAACTCTCGCCGATAGCCAGGACGCGATGGGGGACCGCCTTCAGGCAATCGAATCCTATCGGAAAGTCTGTGCATTGCAGCAACAGATCCAGCGCACAAGTCCTGCCTATGCGGGAATCCGCCAGCGGATCGCCAAGGCCACGGTTTATCTTGCTCATCTGACCGCGCGCTTCGGCTCGCGCGACGAGGCGATGCAGCTCATGAATACCGGTATCGCCGACTATGAGGCGCTGGTCAAGGCGACGGGAGGAGATCCGGGAGTGATCCGGGAATTGAGCACCTCGGTGGGAAGGCGGGGCGAAATTGAACTGATGCGCGGCGACCCGGCGGCCGCCCGTGCCGATTTCCATCGTTCGCGCCAACGCATCGAACATCTCGCCAAACTCGATCCCGAAAACAAGATGCTGCAATCCGATCTGTGGGTTGCCGAGTTTCAAGACGGAAGAGCGCTGGCTGTTGCCGGCCGGCACGCCGAGGCTCTCCCGGTTCTGCAACGCGCGTTCCAGGGATACCAGTCCCTGCATCTGGAGGCCGACGTCGGTCCGGGTCCGCCCGCCATGGAGGCATGGATTGGAGAGGCGCAGGCGGGCGTGCACCGCCTGCGCGAGGCCCTGAAGAGTTACGAAAAAGCGGCCGCGGGCCTGGCCGTAGATCAAGCGCATTTCGACGATGCGCGCTGCGACCTGGCGATGGTAGAGACGAAGATCGGCAACACGCTGGTCCAGATGGGCAGGTTGCCCGAAGCGGCCGCCGCATACCGGAAAGCGTCTGAAACCGCCAATCTGCCTTTCTCGCTCGAGCACATGGATATTCCCGCCCTCTACGCCGCGGCGGATGCGTACGCAGGATTAGGTGACGTCGCGGCTGCCGAGGCTCGAAAGGCGCCAGATCCGGCCATGCGATCGAAACTCTGGAACGACGCTCGCATCGCCTACAAGAAGAGCCTGAGCACGTGGGAGAAGATCCCGAGCCCGTCCCGATTCGGCCCAAACGGATATCTGGCCCGCGACCCGCGCCAGATAATGCAGACGCTGGCCGCAGTTCCTCATTAGCTTGTGCCGGCATTCGTGCGGGCGAGCATGCCCGTGTGGCAGACTCACGCAGGGGACGCAACGTGTGCAACCGCTTATTCTCGTTACTTACCGCGTCGCGCAGCCCCACCGGAAGTTGCAGACCAGGCGCCTGATGTAGATCATAAACAATTTGAATTGGACTTCAGGCAGACTGGATCTTAGAGTCTATGGGTGCCCCACATGCCCGCAATACCCCGGGAACCAGGTTCTAGTACCATGAAGACTGTGAACCCTTCATTCCGCTTCTCTCGGGGCCGAGAGCCGAGCATTCCTTTATCCCGCACAACGGTTACTTTAGGATGGTCTCGCTGACCGAATTTGCTTAACCATCCCCCTGGTTTTACGAAACCATGAATTGCCAAACCAAGGGTTTTACCTAAATGGAGGCTGTTGGAATTGGATCGACATAAGGAAGCCGTTCAGGACTTGGATCAACCCACTCATTCGCACGATGCCAGTCATGTGCTAACACTGGAAGAGATCGCAAACCTTGCCCCCGAAGGCGGCAAGCCGGCGGAGACGTTGATGAACGTCGTCGCCCTGATCGCCAAGCGCTTTGGAACCGATGTTTGCTCGGCGTATTTACTCGAGCCCGATCGCTCTACGCTGGTCCTGGCCGCCACCGTCGGACTTCGCCGCGAATGTATCGGCAGTCTCCGGATGGGAGTCCATGAAGGACTCGCCGGACTGGTCGCGGAACAGGTTCGTCCCGTGGCCGTGGAGCAAGTGAAACTTCATCCTCGCTTCAAGTATTTCAGCGAGGCCGGGGAGGACGCTTACCAGTCGTTCCTCGGGGTTCCGCTCATCGACCGCGGCGTCCTGCAGGGCGTTCTCGTGGTTCAAACCGCGGAGCCGCGGGTTTTCCCGGAGACTGAAATTCGCCTGCTGACCGAAGCCGCCGCCCAGGTGGCACCGGTAGTGAGCGAAGCCCGTACCCTGGACCGTTTCATCGCTCCCTCGCAGGAACGGCTTTGGGCGCTGGCCCGCAACTTGTGGTGGAGCTGGGATCACGATTCGGTGGACCTGTTTCGGGATCTCGATCCGGCACGCTGGAGCCAGCTAAATCACAATCCGGTTTCGCTGCTGGCCGAGTTTCCCCTGAGAAAGCTGGAAGCTCGCGCGGCGGAACTCGCGCTGCACAGCCGCATCAACTACGCCTATCGCCGCCTGCGGGAATATCAGGGCGCGGAACGAACCTGGGGCGCAAGGCATGCCGGCGTTTTGCGCACTCGGCCGGTCGCATACTTTTCCGCAGAATTTGGCGTGCATGAGTCTCTTCCGGTGTATTCCGGCGGCCTCGGAGTGCTGGCCGGCGATCACATCAAGAGCGCTTCGGATCTGGATATCCCGCTGGTGGGTGTGGGGCTGTTTTACGGTCAGGGATACTTCCGGCAGCGGCTCGATCGCGACGGCTGGCAGCACGAGGAATATCTCGAAACCGACGTCAACCAGCTCCCCATGGAAGCCGCCATCGGGAAGAATGGCCGGCCCGTGGTGGTGCAGGTCAAAACCCGCCATGGTTCCATCCGCGCCAAAGTCTGGCGCGTAAAAGTGGGACGCTGTGATTTGTTCCTGCTCGACTCGGACGTGGAAGGTAATGCTCCTGAGGATCGTGAGCTTACGTCGCGATTGTACGGAGGCGATGGTCGCGTTCGAGTTCACCAGGAACTTCTTCTCGGCGTGGGCGGCCTGCGCGCCTTAAAAGCTATTGGTATCACGCCCGGGGTACTCCACCTCAATGAGGGACACAGCGGATTTGTGGTCCTGGAAGCCGTCCGCCAGCGCATGGAGGAGGAGGGTATCAGCTTCGAAAAAGCCGTGCCGCGTGTTTCCCGGGAAGTAGTCTTTACCACCCACACCCCCGTGCCGGCCGGCCACGATCGCTTCGATGCTGACCTGGTGGAAGAGCATCTCGGGCCCCTGCGCGAGTCGCTCGGCCTTACCCGCGAAAGTTTCATGGCTCTGGGACGTGAGAACCCCAACAACACCGACGAGTCCTTCTGCATGACCGTGCTGGGCCTCCGGCTCTCGCGGCGCGCCAATGCGGTTTCCTCGCTGCACGGGGAAGTCTCCCGGGCCATGTGGACCGGCCTCTCCCCGGGCAAGCACGAAGACTCCGTTCCCATCGGACACATCACCAACGGCGTCCACGTGCCCTCCTGGCTCGCTCCGCAGATGTTTCGCCTCTACGACCGCCACCTGGGCGCGGGTTGGCACCTGCGCAGCAGCGAGGCAAAAATCTGGGAAGGAATTGAGAACGTCGACGACGGTGAGCTCTGGGAAACTCACCTGAACCTGAAATCACGGCTGGTGGAATTTGTGCGCCGCCGCGCGGTCAAACAAGCGATGCGCCGCGACGAACCGGCCGAGGTCCTGCAGCGGCTGCAACGCGTACTTAGTCAGGACGCGCTCACCATAGGGTTTGCCCGGCGCTTTGCGACCTACAAGCGGGCTAACCTGATTCTGGCGGACATCGAAAGACTCGCCGCCATGGTGAACGACCCGAAACGTCCGGTGCAGTTTGTATTTGCCGGGAAAGCGCATCCCCACGACGAACCCGGCAAGCGCATGCTGCAGCAGATTGCCCGCTTGATGCGCGACTCGCAGTTTGCCGACAAGTTCGTCTTCGTCGAAGATTACGACATCAACGTCGGCCGCCATTTCGTGCAAGGCGTCGATGTCTGGCTCAATAACCCGCGTCGTCCACTCGAAGCCTCGGGCACCAGCGGCCAGAAGGTCGTGCTCAACGGCGGACTGAACCTCTCCGTCCTCGATGGCTGGTGGGCCGAGGCCTACGACGGCCTCAACGGCTTCGCCATCGGGACCGGAAGAACGCATACCGACATGAACGTCCACGACACCCGTGACGGAGAGGATCTGCTCCGCGTTCTTCGCGAAGAAGTCATCCCTCTGTACTACCAGCGCGACCGCGCTGGGCTTCCTCGTGGCTGGATCAAGCGCATGAAGCGCACCATCCGGACGCTCGGCTGGCGCTTCAACGCCGAGCGCATGGTGATGGACTACACGCTCAAGTGCTACGTTCCGGCCGCGGGCGGCACATCGAGCGACATGCGGCCCAATCTGTAGATTCGAGTAGCGCCGCCGCCTCGGCGGCTGTCGGTGGGGGCGCCCCGCCCCCACCTGCGAGGGCAAGTTGCCCTCCCGACAGCCGGCAAGGTGCCGGCGCCACGTCCAGCGGAAATTTTCATCACACCAATCGAAATTCTGAATTGTACTTTTCAACCCTACAGGCTGTACCAAAGAATAGAGCACTTAGGCTCGAATCCTATGTCTGGCACAGTTCCCCCGGCGACGAGGAGTGCTGTCGAACGACAGCGGGTTGGATCGAATCGCAAAACATGGCATGGTCATCCTCTAATGTGCACGGACTCCCCCCTGCCCAGGGCCTCTATGACCCTGCGCACGAGCACGATGCCTGCGGTATGGGCTTCGTCGCCAGTGTAAAAGGCCAGAAAAGCCACGACATTGTTCGCAAAGGCATCCAGGTTCTGATCAGCCTGACGCACCGCGGAGCCTGCGGGTGCGATCCGGAAACCGGCGACGGCGCCGGGATCCTGATCCAGATCCCGCATACATTTTTCGTGCGCGAGTGCGCAAAATTAGGCTTCGAATTGCCCGCGGCCGGCTCCTACGCGGTCGGCATGACATTCCTGCCGGTGGAGCGGCATCAGCGGCTGCAGTGCGAAGGAATTCTCGAGCGCATCGTACGCGAAGAAGGACTGACGCTGCTGGGTTGGCGCGACACGCCGGTGGATGGCTCGGCGGTGGGCCGAGTAGCGCGCGCTTCGCAACCCTACATTGAGCAGATTTTCGTTCGATGCCGGCCCGACATGGACGAGGGCGCCTTTGAGCGCACGCTCTATATCGTCCGCAAGCGAGCCGAAGCGGAGATTGCCGCCTCGGACATGGAAGATCGGGGAATGTTCTACATTCCTTCCCTCTCGGCGCGCACTATTGTCTACAAAGGCCTGCTGCTCGCTCCGCAAATTGAAAACTTCTATCGCGAACTGGCCGATCCCGATGTGACCAGCGCCATGTGCCTGGTGCACCAGCGCTTTTCGACCAACACTTTCCCGAGCTGGCAGCTGGCGCATCCGTACCGCTACATCGCGCACAACGGTGAAATCAACACGCTCCGCGGCAACGTGAACTGGATGTACGCGCGCCAGTCGGTGCTGAAGTCGCCGTTGTTTGGGGACGATTTGAAAAAAACGTACCCGATCATCACGCCGGGCGGCAGCGACTCAGCGAGCTTCGATAATGCGGTCGAATTGCTCTTCCAGGCTGGGCGGGACCTCCCTCACGTCATGGCCATGCTGATCCCCGAAGCGTGGGCGGGGAATCCGCACATGAAAGAAGAGAAGCGTGACTTCTACGAATACCACGCGTCTTTGATGGAACCGTGGGACGGGCCCGCCGCCATCGCATTCACCGACGGCCGCGTAATCGGCGCAACTCTGGACCGCAACGGCTTGCGTCCTGGCCGCTACGTTGTAACCCACGACGACCTCGTGGTCATGGCTTCCGAAACCGGCGTGCTCGACATCGCGCCCGAACAGATCAAGCGCAAGGGCCGCCTGCAACCGGGAAAGATGTTTCTGGTGGACACGGTTGCCGGCCGCATCATTTCCGACAAAGAGGTCAAAGAGCGGCTGGCCAGCGCTCAGCCCTACGGAGAATGGCTCAAGCAAAACCAGATCACCCTCGACCAGTTACCCGAGCCCGCGCGCGTGCATCCTTCCGATCACGACACGATCATCTGCCGCCAGCGCATGTTCGGCTATACCGACGAAGACATCCGAATGATTCTGGAACCCATGGCGACCCGCGGCGAGGAACCGGTGGGCTCGATGGGTACGGATACTCCGCTGGCCTGCCTGTCCGATCGGCCGCAGCCGTTGTTCAACTACTTCAAGCAACTCTTCGCACAGGTCACCAATCCGCCGATTGATCCCATCCGGGAAGCGATGGTGATGTCGCTGATCAGCTACATCGGCACGGAGGGAAACATCCTCGATGAGACGCCCGGCAACTGCCACACGCTGCGGCTCGAACATCCGATCCTGACCAACCGCGACCTTGAGAAACTTCGGCGCGTGTCACGTGGCGGCCTGCTGGCCACCACGCTGCCCGCGCTCTTCCACGTTGACGACGAAGAGATCGGCCTCCGGCGCGCGCTCGACGACCTGTGTCAGCGTGCCTCGCTGGCGGTTGAGGCCGGATACAGTCTCCTAATTCTCTCCGACCGTGGCGTCAACAAAGACTACGCGCCCATCCCCAGCCTGCTGGCATTGGCGGCGGTCCACAACGTCCTCATCCAGGAGGAGAAGCGGACCCAGGTCGCGCTCATCGTGGAATCGGGTGAACCCCGGGAAGTCATGCATTTCGCGCTGCTGCTCGGCTACGGAGCCAGCGCCATCAATCCTCATCTTGCGATCGAAACCCTGGAAGATCTTTCCTGGCGTGGGAATTTGCCGGAACACGTAACCGCCGAGAAAGCGGTGAAGAACTTTGTCAAAGCCATCAATAAGGGCCTGCTGAAGACCTTCTCGAAGATGGGAATCTCAACGCTGCAGAGCTACCAGGGCGCCCAGGTCTTCGAAGCCATCGGCCTGAACAAAGAACTGGTGGACAAGTATTTCGTTGGGACAACCTCGCGCCTCGACGGCATCGGGCTTAAGGTTTTAGCGCGCGAGGCGCAGATGAAGCACGAGCATGCGTTTCGGTGTTCATCTTCGCCGTGATCTGGTTACGGACATCCCACAAGGGCTTATACAGCGTGCCGTGCTCCATGCGCTGGCGCAGGATTTCGACCGGCGTTCCCATGGTGCCCACCACTTCGCCGCCGATAATCCGCTGCGC
>JAIQFZ010000199.1 GCA_020073015.1 Terriglobia bacterium
GATCTACACAACAAGAGTGCGAGTCAGTAATAGATTCGCTCGATTGGCGAAAAATCCCCATTACACTCAGAACCCGCTCCGGCAGGCCGGAGGTCGTAGTTGGTGTAATCGCCCGTGGGTGTTGAAAAAGTCCCTTTTCGCCCCAAACAGGCAAAATTTGGGGGATAGAAAATGTCTTGGCGACCCGAGAAAGTCGCTTGTAGGGCTTCCTAATGCAATTTCATTTTTGCGAATTTGGGAGGTAGGAGTTTTTCAACACCCACGCCTGTTAACGACAGTTACCGCGCTCACTTCTTCATCGCGATGCAAAAGAGAAGCCGCTCAGCCATGGGGCGGCTCATCGGTGATCTCGGGCTCGACACATGAGAGAGTAGTGCGGTCGTCGTCGAAAGCTATTGCACTACGTGTTTCAACACCGAGGATGTGCTCTTGTCGTTGGCAGCATCTCCCAAATACTGTGCTTTGATCAGATGCGTGCCCGTCAGCAGCTTTGATGTGGTCAGACTGGCAGCACCCCCGTTTAATGTCGCCGATCCAATCGCTAGCGTGCCGTCCCAAAACTTCACTTTGCCGGTCAGTGGGTAAAGCCCGGTCGGAGTGACGGTGGCCAAGAATGTCACCGCCTGTCCATGAGCGGAACTCTGGGAACTTGAACTGAGCGCTGTCGTTGTCGGGTACTTATTCACGATCTGCCGGAACCCGCCAGTACTGGGCGCGAGTGTCGCATCCCCGGCGTAGGTCGCTTTGATCGGGTGCGGCCCTCCCCAAAGTGCGGACGTCGTGTAGGTAGCGCTTCCGCCCGACAGCACGACCGAGGCTAGAAGTGTCTTCCCATCCGCGAACGTCACCCGTTCGCCGTTCGGAACACTGCCGTACTTCGATCGGATCGTCGCCGTGAAGGTTACAGGCTGTCCGACCAGCGAAGGCGAGCCGGATGTCGTTACCACCACCCTGGTGATGCCACGAACGCTTTCTGTCAGCGTATTCGATATGCTAGCCGAGGCGTTGTTCAGATCACCCGAGTAAATGGCTGTAACCGGGTGCTCTCTGATGTAGGTGTAGGAAAGACTTAGGGCCGCGTGATTTTCCTCCAACGTGACCATTCCTACCGGGGAGTCTGACTCCATGAACCAAACCGTTCCCTTCACCGTTTCGCCGGGCCGGGGCACCACCGTAGCCGTATATGTGACCTCTTGGTTGACAGTTACTGGATTCACGCTTGAGACCAGTGAGGTGGTTGTGGCTGGAGCCCCGTCGTTGTTGAGGAGCACGCCCACCCCCTGACCTGTCGCGGCCACGTCCGGTTTGCCGTCGCCATTCATATCCGCGACCGCGATTGCTTCGCCTCCCTGGCCGGGATTGTAGGTAATTACGGGCCGGAAAGTGCCGTCACCATTGCCCAGCATGACGCCTACTCCGGCTGAACTCAGCACAAGATCGGGTTTGGCATCACCGTTCACATCCACGAGTTCTAGGGAGAAAGCGCCCACTGGGGAGAACTGCCCTCGGGCGTTGTAGGTCACGGCGGTCTGAAAAGTTCCGTCGCCGTTCCCCAATAACACACCCACGTTGTTGGATATTGGGTTGGCTGCCAGAAGGTCGGGTTTGTGGTCCCCATTAACATCCCCCACCGCCGTGAACGAGGTAGCACCCCCACCCGAGTCGTAGTTCACAACCGGCTGGAACGTTCCATCACCATTGCCCAGGAGCACACCCACTGAGCCATTCGAGTCACAATAGGAAACGACCTGGTTACAATTGGATACCAGCAAGTCGGGCTGGCCGTCGCCGTTTACATCGGCGACCGCGACCGAGTTGGATTGGGAGCCGCCTGAAGGATAAGCCTGCGCTGCCTGGAAAGTTCCGTCGCCATTGCCCAGCAACACGGAAATTGCCGGAGCGTAATCACAGTAGCTGATATTGAAGCACACAATCGTCGCCACCAGCACGTCCGGCTTCTGATCTCCGTTTACGTCCGCAACCGCCAGTGACGGCTGATAACGCTGCCCGCGCGAGTCGTAGGTTACGGCCGTCCGGAAGGTTCCGTCGCCATTGCCCAGCAGCACGCCCACCGACGTAATTCCCTGACATAAGTCGTTCGCGTTACTGCAATTGGCCACAACAATGTCGGGCTTGCCGTCTCCGTTCACGTCCGCAACGGCGCCTGACCGAACTCCATACCCCCCTGAGCCGTAGTTCACGACCGGCTGGAAGGTCCCGTCACCATTGCCGAGGAACACACCTACCAAACCGCCCCGGCCATAGACATTGAGATTGCCGAAGCCCACCAAGTCGGGCTTTCCGTCTCCGTTCACATCCTTCGCCACCAGCGACGCGGCCACCGACCCGGCGACTCCCCCGAAATCATAGAAAACAGATGGAAAGAACAGGAAAACTAGCGGATCTGAGGCGATTGGGTCGACGGCAGACTCGCTTCTCTGCGAGGGACTCTCAGGAATGAGTTGCGCCCTACCGTTTGCCTGGAACAGTCGCGGATGCAGTAGTGGCAGGGCGGGAAAGCTGGCCTTGGGCGGCGCGGACAATGTGGGAACATCCACCAGTACCGCACCTCCCCTCGGCGTTTGGGCCAGAGCAGACAGTGCGACAAACGCGGCCAGAACTGCAACGAACAGTGCGATGCCTCGGAAAACTTGCAGAGTGCGAATGACCTTGTAGGGCATGGGTCACCTCTTCTTTGTTCATTTCCAAGAGCAGGGGGCCCTGCTCAAGGCCGAGCGTTTACTCACCAGCGTTCTGATCTCGATCTGCCGGGCCGAGAATACGAACCTTGCCTAAGAAGACAAGTGCTAGAGTCGCCTTCGGGGGTGTGCGTCTCAACTGGCGGGAACTGCGCTTCGGGAAGGCGAGACAGTTAAGTGTTTTTGATTTGTCGCTTATATTTTCTCGCTGTTGGAGGTGTCGTAGCGGAGAAAATGTGGAGAGGAGATCAATCCTATTCCCGAAACGGAACAGCTATGGCTCATCGACTGGGGCCTCTGCGACCGCAAGAACCTCCGCCCAAACATCATGCGGCCTTCACTGGTAGACCCCATTTTCGGAATCCTTTTCATCATCGCGTATTTTCGTACGGCTGCGGAGATGCGACGCAACGGGACATTCATCAGGAACGAACACCAGGGGCAATAATCAGCCGAACAGGTCGTCCAAGTTGACTGTTCTAGACAGGCGTTTAGTACTCACAACAGGTCAATGAGCGCCGTTTCACTACACTTGGACGGGATAAGAGGCGCAGACCAACGGTGGCGTGAGGACGAGATGACCGTCGAAGATCTTGAGGTCTTATTCGATTACGGATACTGGGCGAACAAGCAGCTTTTCGGCGTGTTGTCGCAACTTTCCGCAGAGGAGTTTACGCAACCGGTGGCGGGCAGCTATGGCTCCGTGCGGAACACCATGGTTCACATCCTGAGTGCGGAGTGGGGCTGGCTTGATCGCTGCGGCGGAACGCGACGTGGTGCCGCGCTTGATGCGTCCGACTACCCTACCCTGGCATCACTGGTCGAACGCTGGCAACAAGTCGAAGGGTACGTGCGTGAATTTGTATCGACGCTGCGCGATGAAGATCTAGATCGTATCGTGGAGTTTGCAATCGGCAGCGGCCCAAAGCAGGCGATGCGCCTGGGAGAACTGATGCATCATGCTGCCAATCACGCGGTTCACCATCGAGGTCAGGTCGCGTTGCTCCTCCGCATCCTGGGCTACGTGCCGGGGAACTTCGATATCCTGGTGTACTACCCCCGGAGCCGCCGAACCTGACCGATCCCGATGCATTCTCGCCTTTGTCTATCCCGGCAGGCTTGACCAATTTTTCCGAAAACACCCGCGGCAGCACAAACCAGGTACATTCGAAATTAATCAGCCAGTCGGTGCCTTTCCGGCGGATCCAATCGCTCCAGGGAAGTACTCCGAGGTCCGGCCTTGGTTCATCCGGGAGCATCGTGATGAACTCCAAAAGGTTGTTGTCCGGATCACGAAAGTCAGATTCTTCTCCGGGTTGCCCGTCCCACGCAATCGCCAATCTGCGCCTCAGTAGAGACCTTGAAGCACTGCGGCCTGTCGCGGCAATCGCTATACTAGGCTCATGAAAATGATGGCATTGCCGATGTCCATCACCGACTGGAGTCAAGTCTCACCTTCGAAGCATCCCGGAGAGACTGGCTTTGCGCTTTGGAAGACCCAGACCTTTGGCGACATCCGTGTTCGGATGGTCGAGTACTCGCCCGGTTATACGGCCGATCACTGGTGCTCGAAGGGTCATGTGATCCTATGTCTGACGGGCATGCTAGATATCGTGCTGGGCGATGGCAAGCAACTCGGCCTGAAGCCAGGCCAAAGCTACCACGTTGGCGACGGCGATCCCCCGCACCGCTCCTCTACCGCGACCGGAGCGAAACTCTTCATCGTCGATTGAGGCTGAAAATCCAGGTTCCCAGAATAGGGTCCCAGGCGCTAACTCCGTGCCGAGTTTGAAGTGATAACGCCTGGTTTCGTCAGTTATCCTGCTGAGGAAGATTCCGATCGGGAGGTCCACTTCTATGAATGTCCCCCAGAGCGAGAAGGCAACTCGTTTCCGCGCGCTCCATGACGGCCCTGGCGCCTTCGTAATTCCGAATCCATGGGATGTCGGCTCCGCCCGCATTCTCGCCGGACTTGGCTTCAAGGCATTGGCCACATCGAGTGCAGCCTCCGCCTCTGCCCTGGGACGGAGAGACCACGGGCTGAATCGAGATGAGGCGCTGGCGCACGCGCACTTGATTGTTGATGCGACGGATTTGCCTGTCTCTGCGGATCTGGGAAAGGGGTTTGGTGACGCGTCGGAAGTCGTGGCGGAAACGATCCGGTGTGCGGCTGAGGTGGGACTCGTTGTTTGGCTTGGCTGTCGAACGGATTGCGGCAGGCGCAGAGGCGGCTCATGCGCTCCAGTTTCCCTTCATCCTGACTGCACGAGCGCACAATTTTCTCTACGCCGCGCCGAGCCTGGATGACACCATTAGTCGCCTCCAAGCCTTCGAAAAAGCGGGAGCCGATGTGCTTTTTGCCCCCGGCCTGCCTGACCTTGCCGCAGTAGGCGCAGTCTGTGCGGCGCTATCGAAGCCGTTCAATTTCATGGTGGGAATCAAAGGAAAATCATTCTCCGTGAGTGAACTCGCCGCGGTCGGAGTCAGGCGTATCAGCCTTGCGACCTCACTCTATCGCGCGGCAATGACCGGCTTGCTGGATGCTGCACGCGAGGTGAAAGGCGCAGGCCAGTTCGCTTTCCTCGACGGGTGCGTGACAACGCCGGAGCTAAACAAACTCATGCAGATTTGACCGCGCTGTGGACCACCGTCTGCACCACGCTACTAGCCTTCGCTTTCAGATAAAGTGAAAGCTGCACAGACAACTGGCGAAAAATCCCCATTTCACTCATTGACCTTCGTCGGCTCAATACTGTTGACCTGTTGACCGTGATTGCCGTCACAGAACCTTGTTGGGCTCGGGAATACGGTTTTATCTGTAGAGGAGAGAATTGCCCTCACCCACCTCGATAGGAGGTACGTCTCCCATGACCTCCGAAGGCCAAGTTTCAATCAATGTAGGTCACATCACGGATGTCGCACTTCACGATGAAATCAAGTGCCGCGCTTACGAACTCTACGAGCAGCGCCACACTGTCGACGGCCACGATCCTAAAGTTATGCTGCAGTCCGAACTGCCTCGTGTGATCTACGCGGCAGCCCAGCTTGAAAGGTACGCCAAGGGCGAGGAAGGGGACACCAAGGCCGTCAGAGCGGCTCGTGTTTACCTACGCGCTCTAAGCTCCTTTATCAGCGAGCGTAACGGGAATTGAGGCGAGCAACCCAGCGAACCCCGGAACCCTGCCACAGCATGCACAGTGTTCGCAAGGAATCCCGCTCGCCCTTCGTGGGGTGCCGGTTCTGGGTGTAAACGCCCGATTTCATCAACTATCTTGGACTTTTTCCCTTACACGCGCATAATTCCAGTGGAATGAGCAGATACACAGTCATATTGATATTCGTTTTGTTTATAGCTTCGCACGGCATGAGAGCGCAGAACGCCGCTGCGAAGACGAACATTGTCCACTACAGCGTCTCATTGCCACACGCCAGCCTCAAGACCGACTGTGGAGAGAGAATCGATTCCATCAACGTGGTTATGCACTGTGGCCGTTTTGCCGCCATCAACCGAATCCCCGATGACTGGTCTGTCGAGGTGGTTTCGCCCGTTTCCGAGAAGACCGAGCTGACTATGACGGCCGGGCATGGTAGCACTGCACTATGGCATTCAGAAGACCTAGACCGATTTGCGACGGTGCTTGTCTTTGAGGAGCCTCAATCCTGCTTCGACATCAGCGCATCGATAAAGGCCTCCTGCTATGAGGGAGGTGGCTTCCGTGAGCGAACTGTTCGATTCAGCCGAAACCAGCTGGTGTTGAAACGAAAGCTACCGGGACAGCAGCCCTCCACTGCTCCTCGATAACTGCAAGATGTTCCGATTCGCTGGGGAGTGTGTCCCAGTTGTTGTTGAAAAATCGCCATAACGCTCACAACCCCGCTCTCTGGGCTTCACGGGTGGTGCTCTCTATCGACTGTGTGCCCCCGCTCGCGCTTCTAGACAGCTTTCTGTCCCGAGGTAGCACTCCGAAGAAGACGCTCGTGGACTGTGAGAAATCGTGAAGATCCTTGTTGGACAGACAGTGGCACCCGATTCTCCCCCGAGAGTCCCCAAGTCATTGAAAGATACCGTATATCTAGAGACTCTAAACCCGGAACTCTACCGTATCCAGGTAGCGCTCTGATTGGCTGTTCGGGATGGGGCGTCATGACTTTCTCTAGCTCATGCATCTCGGCCACCGTGTGCGGGGCGAGCAGGCGGAGGTCGAAGCTGGGTGTGAACTTCATCCCCGCACTGTCGAGAAGGATCAGCCGGCGGACGCGGTCGGGATACTGCGAGGTGAGGTTGAGCGAGATCCAGCCGCCCATGGACCATCCCGCTAGGTCGAAGTGCGTGAGCCCCTGGCTCTCCAGGAATTGGCGCAGGATGCCGGTCTCGAGCGTCACCGAGTAGTTCACGTCGGGGCGATCGGAACCGCCGTAGCCGAGCAGGTCGAGCGCGAAGACGCGGTGCTCCCTGGCCAGGGTAAGCATGAGGGGCGCGAAATCCAGGGCGCGGCCGCCCAGGCCGTGGACGAGCACCAGCGGCTCCCCGGTGCCGCCAATGAAGCAGTGGATGCGATAGGGACCGAGTTGCACGTAGGTGCTCTCGATGCCGATAAGCCGCAGCCTGGCGGTGGCGATGGCGGTCAGAGCAGATCCCGGGCGCCAGACAAAAAATGCCACCAGCAGAACGACAAGCGCCGTCAGCAGCAAGAGGCTGCGTCGCAGCCAGCGAGTGGGCGCGGGTTGGGGTATCGTGGTCGCCATGCGAGAAAAGCTTAACTTAAATCCGGGCTACCGGTTCATAACAGGCCCCAGTCCGTGTGCCAGATGTTCCGTCAATAAGCCCCAATGCCCGACCCTCTATCTGGCTAAAAGCCTGTTGCTCACCTGAGTGTGGGTCTGGCCCAATCCGATCTCGCATCATGCTAAATCAGCATTTCTGGGATGAAAGCTATGAACGCGACGTTTGGGACATTTTATTGTGCATTCTAGGGCTGCGCTGCAGAGCGTCATTCGCTTGAGGCGGTTATACCGCACGAGGGCAAAACGCTACACCCCTGCCTCGGGGCCGGGGCTGTGTGTCGGAGGTGCGGAGGGCGGGGCGTGGGCGCGCGCTAGGCGAGGGGGCCAGCGACGCGCGAGGGCGCTCGCTAGGGGGAGAAGGGGGCAGGAGCCGCGCAGGGAGCATTCTGAACGAGCATCCTAGAGTTGAAAGGTGGTAGGATTACCTCCCATCTAACGGAGGCTGTAAGGAGGTCGTCATGACCACTCAGGGGCTCTTGAGTCTGTTAGTGATTCCGGCTCTGTCTGTGTGCCTGTCAGCTCAGGGAGTTCCACCTTATCGGAATGCGATTACCGACCGCTTGTTTCATGCAAAGACCCCGATGACTCCGCCGTCGGTGAATACCGTTTTCGTGGACCCTGATTTTGGGTCGAAGATCGTCCGAGTCACAGACGGAAACTCGGATCCAAAAGGAAAAGGCCG
>JAIQFZ010000200.1 GCA_020073015.1 Terriglobia bacterium
CCAGCTTACGAACAACGGCAGCGACTGCTGTCCGGTGTGGTCGCCGGATGGACGGTGGGTGGCTTTCTCCCGGCTGTCCGACCAGCAACGGACAATCTATCAAGTGCCCGCCAGCGGTGGGGAAGTGCGCAAATTGTATACCAGCAGTTTTGTGCCCGAGCACGGAGAACTCGATTGGTCGCCCGACGGCAAAACGATTGCATTCGCGGCCCAAGGTATGCAAGATTCTCCCGCCATCTTCCTGCTGGCGCTTGAAAACCACTCCGCGCACCAGATCACGACGCCATCGCCGCCGGATGAGGACTGGGGGCCGGCATTTTCGCCGGATGGAAGCCGGATCGTCTTCGTGCGCGCGCGCAATATCATGGTCATGCCCGCGGAGGGCGGAGAGATTCAACGGCTCACTCAGGAACCCGTGCGTGTATTAGGTTCACCGGCGTGGGCGCCGGATGGCCAGTCGATCGTCTTTGCCTCACCCGCTCCGGGTGGAACCTCTCCCAACTTGTGGAGGCTTCCCGCCTCTGGCGGTCCGCCCGCCCCGATTCGGGAGGCAGGGCAGATGGTGTGGAATCCAGCCCTCTCGAAACGTGGATTCCGCCTGGCCTGCGAATTGGCCAGCAGCGCGCGCAGCATCAACCAAATGGATTTTTATCCTGCCGGGCAGAAGGCACGGTCGCTGGTGAGCTCCGTGAGCGGCGAGAATGCGGGCCAGCAGCTTTCCCCGGATGGGAGGAAGTTGGTGTTCCAGTCGGATCGTGCCGGGGCCTTGGACATTTGGGTGAGTGACAGGAATGGGCAAGACCCAGTCCAACTGACGGCGATGGGTACGGCAGGCGCTCCCCGCTGGTCGCCTGACGGAAAAGACATCGTTTTCGACGTTGGGCTGGGGCGCGATTGGAGAGAACCGAGGGCAATCTTCTTGGTCGGCGCCGACGGTGGAACGCCGCGGCCCCTGGTGCAAGACAGTTTCAGCAACAACGTTCCGAGTTGGTCGCACGATGGCACGTGGGTCTATTTTGCTTCGAATCGGTCCGGCGACTGGCAAGTCTGGAAGGTCCAAAGGTCGACTGGTTCCCCGGTGCAGGTGACGAAACAGGGTGGATTTGCTGCCGTGGAGTCGTCCGATGGTGCCTACCTCTACTATGCCAAGCATAACCACGAATTGCCGGAGATCTGGCGAGTGCGGGTCGCGGGCGGGTATGAGACACCAGTGTTTCCCGGGATTCGCCCGCTCGATTGGGCCGCGTGGACGGTGCTCGACGGAGGGATCCTGTTTGTGGAGTCCGAAACAACCAACGCTCCGACGGTCAGCTTTTACGATTTCTCAGCGCAGGGCGTGAAGCACCTCGCGGTGCTCGACAAGCCCCCATTCTGGGTGACGGCCACTCACGACGGCAAGTCGATGATTTTCGATCAGCCCGGGCAAGAAGAGAGTCACGTCATGTTGCTCGAGAACTTTCGGTAAGCTGCCACAGGAGCTCTCGTTCCACACAGGCCCAGAACAGAGGCGGTAGGCAGGGCCTGTTCTGAGCGAAGTCGAAGGGAGTGTCTGCCCTACGCGATCAAAAGGCCGCCCGCGGGCGGCCTTTGTTTGTTCCACAACAAACCTCAGTTGGGGACGCTCGCGCCGTGCGGCGGCTGCGGAACGGCGGCGGCGGCCGTGGCGGCTGCGGCTTCGTTCAGGATGCGGTGGTGAATGGTGAACAGCGCCAGCTCCAACCGGTCGGACACGCCGATCTTGTCATAGACGTTGCGCAGGTAGTTCTTGATGACCTGCTCGGTAGTGCCGAGCTGGGTAGCGATTTCCTTGTTCTTGTATCCCTGAACGATGAGGGCGACGATGCGCAGTTCCTTGGCCGTGAGGCGGTCGCGGACGCGCAGCCCGACCATATCGTTCTCAGTGAGCTCGCTGGGGACGGCCATGTCCTGCACCCAGCTTTCGCCGCGGGCAATTCTGCGGACGCAGTCCACGAGAGCGGGGCTGGTGACATTGCGATAGACGACGCCATGGGCGCCAGCGGCCATGTAGCGTTGGGCGCTCTCGCCGGTATCCGCTAGCACGACCACCCGCGTTTTGTTCCGGTTCGCAGCGGAAAGGACAGCGTTGAAATCGGAGTGGAAGCCTCCCGCGATGACGAGCACGGCGGCGCGGAACTTGTCGAGCGCCATGAACATCTGCTCGGAGGTTTGCGCCTGGGCCACGATGCGCATTTCGTCTTCAACGGCCAGCACCTTGGCAATGCCCGCCCGGAAAATCGCCTGATTATCGGCCAGAATTAGCTTCAACATGAATCCTGCTCCCGTTACGAGTTGCGAACGAATTCGTAGGAATCAATCACGCAGGCCACGCCCCGATTGTCTGCGGAGGCGCTGCCGGCACTGGGCTCATCGGTCCGCACGACGCGGCCGCGGCACTGGATAACAACGTCTTCTTTGCCGCCGGTGACTTCGGGCGGCAGGGTGATTTCAAACTCGACCGGCGAACCGACCTCGAGCGACGCATCGGCGCGAATGTAGACGCCGGCGGCACTGAGATCGCCGGTCATGCCGCTGGTTTCGCCGGCGGCATCTTCCTTATGAATCTTGATCGGCAAATGCAGCGGAAACCTTTTTCCGGTACGCGCTTCGGACACGACTCCTCCTCTACCCTGGGCTCTGGAATTTGGACGGAAGGCCAGATGACCGCGAAAATCCCGGCACAGAGCCCAACGAGCAGCTTATATCGGGGTTATATCACGGAAAATACCGCAGAAGAAGCCCTGATTACTTCGGTAACACCAGTAGGAAGTAGGTACCTCCCTGCGGGATGACCCGTGCAATTGGCCATATTGTGGAAATGAGGCGGAAACCGCGCTTTGTGATCAGTGTCACAGCGCGGCGTTCAGGCCGGGGCGAGAATGACCCCCGAGGTGGTTGCATGTCTGAAGAACTGTTCCAGGCCATGCGCCAGAGCATTATCGACGGCGCGCCCGATGCGGCCCGCAATCTGGCGGAGACCGCAGTACAGCAGGGAATCGGGCCGCTGGCGGCGATCCACGATGGCTACGTGCCGGGGATGAGCCATGTGGGAGAACAATTCGCACAGCGGCACCTGTTTCTGCCGGACATGGTGGCCGCGGCCGAGGCGATGAAGGCGGCGATGGCCGTGCTGGAGCCGGAATTGAAGAGGTTGGGCACAGATCGGCCCTCGGCCGGCACAATCGTTATGGGCACGGCCAAGGGAGACATTCACGAAATTGGCAAGACGCTGGTGGGGACACTGCTGGGGGCGAACGGCTTCACTGTGCATGATCTGGGAGTCGATGTTTCGGCGGAGAAGTTCGCGGCGGCTGCGCGTGAATTGCGGGCGGACGTGGTTGGCGTCTCGGCGCTGCTGACGACCACCATGAAGTGGCAGAAAAGCGTGATTGAACTGTTCGACCGCGAGGGCTTGCGGCCGCAGGTCAGAGTGATCATCGGGGGTGCGCCGGTGACGCGCCAGTGGTCCGAGGAGATCCGGGCGGATGGATTCGCCAAGGACGCGGTGAGCGCGGTGGGCTTAGTGCAGAAGTTGTTGCAGGCGAAAACGGTGGAAGTCGGGTAGTACTCGCACGGCGAGGGCTCCGGGAAAGTAACGAGCGATCCATACCTGCTGGACTCGCCATGGTTGAATCAGACTTGTTTCTTCGCTTCTCTTGAATCTCACTTCAACTTCCCAGAAAGGGTATGCTTTGCCGGCTGCGCTTCCGCTAGCGGGAGGCTGGGAGGGAAGCTCATGGAAATCGCATCGTCTGAGATGAATGAAATGACGATGTTGGTTTCCGTTGCTACCGGCTGGCCATCTTCAAGGTAAGGGCGGTAGCGCCACTGGCGGACCGCTCTGACTGCGACCGCGGCGAGCGCGCGGTTGCCGGAGATGACTCTCACGCTGCGCACAGTGCCATCCGAATCCACCCGCGCTGTCAGAGCGACTACACCCCGAGCGAGGACATCCGGATAGACCGGGTACACGAAACGCAGCGGCGGTCTCGAGGCCTGGATCCGGCTGTCTCGGTCGGAGATTTGGAGGTTTGGAGTCGAAGCCCTGGCTGGGATGCTAATCTCCTGCTTCGGACCCGGGATGCGGGTGGCGATCGACGCTGGCTGGACGGCAGGTTTCGCGACAGCGTGCGGCTGGGCGATGGTTTCCGACGGGACGATGGCGGCTGGCCTCTCGCCGATGGCTGAGGGCGTTCGGGAGCGGGAAGAATTCGGCGGGGTGGTTCCGTTGACCTGTTGAGGGCGGGGCTGATCGTGGGCTTGGGAGCCAGGTATTCCCTGAATTCGATGCCAGGCCATCACCGAGATGGCGCACAGGGATAGCACGCCCACAGTCGTTGCAAGCCGGGGCCGAGCGATTCTGGTTGAAGAGCGGGGAGCCGCCTTAGGCTTGGGCGCGATTTCCGCGCGCGGCGCTACCACCCTCTTGTCTTCTTGTCGTTCCTTTTTCGGGGCCGGAGAAGCACCGGACCTCACCGTCAACGGCACGAAGTTCTCGACTACGCCGATCGCGAGCGACGAGTCGGGCGAATCTGATACGACGCCTGCGCGGTTGCGGAAGAGAGTGTTGACCAATGCGCGCTGGCGCGAGTTCAAAAGCGGAATGGGGAGCTGGCGAAAGTTGCGAAACGTCCAGAGCAGATAAACGCGTTGCCCGAAAGAAAGTTCAACGCGCACGAATCCCTGCTGTGTTTCAAACAGCAAGAAGCCGGATTGGAGCCTGCCTAGAAACACTGGTACCACCAAGAACCCCACCCTTAGAGCTGCAGCTTGGGTGCCACAGGTTGGGATTGTAACTCATAGATAACAGATTTGTTAT
>JAIQFZ010000201.1 GCA_020073015.1 Terriglobia bacterium
GTCTACGTTGCTGTCCGAGGTGCTGCCGCTCCAGCCCACGATCAGGGTCCCTAGTGTGTTCACACAAAGCGCTACGCTATAGTGATAACCGAGATCCGAGAGCGTTCCGAGATCGACCCTGCCAGACTTCTTTGTCCAGGCGAGAGCGTGGACATAGCCATCGTCAGTCGCAGCGTAGCCCACAATCATTCCGGTGTCGGCGATTTCCGGCCACAGGAACCACCCCTCATTGGCGCCCACGCTTCCGAGGTCGGACCACTGCGGGCCATCCGGACCAAAGAGTCGAACCGTAAAGAGATGGTTGTCGCCATCGGGGCCGGTATCGCCTTGGGCAACCATAACGCCAAAGTCGTTGATGCCTCCAGCTTCGGCCCAGGTGCCGCCCTGGAAAGTACCGAGGTCCCAGACTTTCCCGTGGCTAGCCGGAGCCACTGGAGCGCTGAGGCGCGGGCTACTCGTCGTCCCGGAAGACCTCGAGAGTCCGTTCAAGGTTGGGTGATGGGGAATGCGATGTTTACCGAAGCGCGGCGAGCCTACCTGCTGCGCCCACGCCATCGACACCAAACACGCACATAGAATCAAAGCCAGAATACTGATACGTCTCATGATTGCCCTCCATGAAATAAAGTCATGATCGGAGAGCGACTCTCCGGGTCGAAATTCAGATGCTGGATATTCACCGCCGATTCTGCCCAGGTCTGCCCCGCAGCCGGGATCAGACCCAGGACAAACATGCGCTTGTTGCCGTCTGTTAAGCACCGCCTTTTCATGGTCTTCCTCCGTGTGCGGACTGGCATGGCGGTGTGCGCTCGATCACTGAGAGGTTGGCGGGACCTGTGCTAAGTTTCGTCCGACACGCTTTATGAGGGCGGGATCCTAGCTTAGTTCCCGCTTCCTGCTTAGATAGCGAGAAACGACCGGCAAAACTGCAACGTCCGGCCAAGAAATTCCACCGGTGCAATCCATGGCGGACGGAAACAAGTCAGGCGCTGTGGGAGACCGTACGACGGGTGCTTCTTCGTCGCACGAAGTTATGCACCTTCTGCGCGCATGGAAGGGCGGGGACGAGCACGCCTTGCAGCGCCTCATCCCGGTCGTGTATCCGGAGTTACGGCGTATCGCCCAGCGATACATGTCGCGCGAGCGTTCTGGCCACACCCTGCAGACGACCGCACTCGTCCATGAAGCCTACCTCCGTCTGGTGGACCTGCAGGAGGTGAACTGGCAGGACCGGTCGCACTTCTTCGCCATCTGCGCCCGGCTCATGAGGCGCATCCTGATCGATCTCGCCCGTTCCAAGCGCTATCAGAAGAGAGGTGCGGGGACGACCTGCATCTGTCTGGAGGAAGGGCGGGCGATGAATCCACAACCTCCGGCCGATATCGTCGCGCTGGATGAAGCATTGAAAGCATTGGCGGCGCTGGATCCCAGAAAAGAGCAGGTCGTCGAACTCCGTTTTTTCGGCGGACTGTCGGTTAAGGAGACAGCCCACGTTATCCGGGTTTCTAACGAGACGGTGATGCGCGATTGGCGCCTGGCGAAGACGTGGCTATGGCGCGAGTTGAGCCAGGAGAACTCGCATGGAGCCTGACCGCTGGCGGCGCATCGAGAGCTTGTATCACTCCGCGCTGGCGCTGGAGGAAGACGGACGCGCATCTTTTCTGCGGGATGCCTGTGGTGTCGACGAGGAGTTGCGTCAGGAAGTGGAGTCGTTGCTCGCTCACGATCCCGACGCCGAGCAGTTCCTGGAAGGCGCCGCCCTGCCGAGGGCTGACCGAGAGGAAGCCGCGAGTGAGCCGTCGTCCGCCACCACTCCGGACGATCTTCACCTGGAAGGATCCTCGGTTTCTCATTACCGGATATTGAAGAAACTCGGGGGCGGCGGCATGGGAGTGGTCTATCAGGCCAAGGACACCCGGCTGAGCCGCCTGGTGGCGCTGAAGTTTCTGACCGGCGACCTAGCCCGGGACCCGAAGGCGGTAGAGCGCTTCCAACTGGAGGCTCAGGCGGCTTCCGCTCTGAATCATCCCAACATCTGCACCATCCACGACATCGACAATTACGACGGGCAGCCTTTCATCGTGATGGAACTGCTGGCAGGGCAGACCTTGAAGCACCGGATCGGCGGGCGGCCGATGAAGGCGGAAGATCTTTCCCAGTGGGGCGTGCAGATCGCGGATGCGCTGGATGCGGCCCACAGCCGGGGAATCGTGCACCGCGACATCAAGCCGGCGAACATCTTTATTACCGAACGCGGACAAGTGAAGGTGCTGGACTTCGGCCTGGCAAAACTGCTGCACCCGCTGGACGAGACGACCCTCAGCGACAGTCTGACCGAAGTCAGGGCCGTGATGGGGACCGTGCCCTACATGGCACCCGAACAACTGCGTGGGCAAAAGGTCGATGCGCGAACCGATGTGTACGCTTTGGGGGCCGTGCTGTATGAGATGGCGACCGGCCATCGGCCGTTCGAGGAAAGGTTTTCGCCAGCACTCGCCGCCGACATCATTCAGAAGCGACCTCAACTGCCAACTCAGATCAACCCCGATATTCCTGCCGGGCTCGAGGACATCATTCTGAAGTGTCTGGAGAAAAATCCCGTGAACCGCTACCAGTCGGCCCGGGATCTGCAAGTCCAGCTGGGCCAATGGACCGCACCGCTGGCCACGGCTACTCATACCCTCACACGATTGCGGCGCAAGCTGGCGGCACGGCCGCTCATCCTGGCCGCCGGTCTGTTCATGCTTCTGGGCGCTGCTCTCGTCGGTTATCTGTATTTGACCAGCACGGCCCGGACGGCACCGATCACGACTCTGGCCGTGCTTCCCTTAGCCAACCTCTCGGGGGACCCTAACCAGGAGTATCTCGCCGATGGCATGACTGAGGCCTTGATCACTGACCTGTCGAAAATTCGAGCGTTGAAGGTGATCTCGCGTACATCAGTGATGCGGTATAAGGGCGCGACCAAGCCGCTGACGGAGATTGCGCGCGAACTTGGGGTCAACGGCGTCGTCGAAGGTTCTGTGCAGCGCTCGGGCGAACGCATGCTGATTACAGCGCAACTCATCCGCGCCTCCACCGACACGCACTTGTGGGCCGACAGCTACGAGCGAGATTTCCGGGATGTGCTGACCTTGCAGGGCGAGGTGGCCCAGGCGATCGCCCGCGAGATCAAGGTTGCGGTTACGCCGGAGGAAACGAAGACCCTGGCCCGCGCCCGCCCGGTTAACCCGGAAGCCTACGAGGCTTACCTCAAAGGCCAGGCGCACTGGTACCGGCTTTCCCGCGAACACTTCGACGCGGCTCTAGAATACTTTCAACTCGCCTTGGATAAGGATCCGAATTACGCGCTCGCCTATGTGGGCGTCGCCAACGTCTGGTTGATGCGCGGGGATGCCGGATTCATGCAACCCAGCGAGGTGTTTCCGAAAGCGAAGGCAGCCATCTCAAAAGCTTTGGAACTCGACGACACGCTTGCCGAAGCTCACATCACTCTCGCCAATCTTGTCGGCAACTACGACCACGACTGGTCCACCGCGGAACGCGAGTTCCGCCGTGGCATCGAACTCAATCCCAACAGCGCCGACGGCCACTTCATGTACGCCGACTTTCTGATCTCGATGAAGCGCACAGAGGAATGGAACACTGAGATTCACCGCACCCTGGAACTGGATCCCTTCAACCCCTTCTTCCAGTGCTTCTACGGCTGGCAGTTGGTCTACCTGGGCCGCTACGACGAGGCCGTCGCGCAATTGCGCAAAGTTCTGGATACGGAGCCCGACTTTTCCTCGGCGCACATGGGCCTGTGGGGCGCCTATTACAAAAAGGGTATGTATGTGGAAGCCCTGGCCGAGGCGCGCAAGTTTTTTGGGGTTCTTCACGACCAGAAAGTCGAGGATGCCCTGACGCGTGGCGATGCGGAAGGCGGCTACGCCCGGGCCATGCACCTGGGGGCAGAAGTGTTGGCCGCACGTTCCCGGCGCACCCACGTTCCCGCCGTGCGTATCGCCCGCCTTTATGCTCACGCCGGAGACAAAGAGGAAGTTCTGCGCTGGCTCCAGAAAGCGTATGACCAACGGGAAACCCCATTGACGCACCTCGGCGTAGCCTGGGATTGGGACTTCTTGCGCTCCGACCCGCGCTTCCGGGATCTACTGCATCGTGTCGGCTTGACGCCCTGACTACCTGTTCGCGTCTGATTCGACCGCAAGCGATTCCTCCCGAATCGTCGGCAACCCTTCCCTTACCGGATTATGTCAGGGTTGCTCGTAACCTAGGACTTATCCCCTATCTGATCGGCTAAACTTACCTGTGACACGCAGATGGCGCTCTCTCCCGGCAACAAACTCGGTCCGTGTGAAACTGTTGCGCCTATTGGTAAAGGAGGCATGGGGCGCGCGATGCGCCCCCGCGAGCCAGGAAAAGCGACGACTTCGGTTTAGCCGATCCAAACAACAGCAACAGCACGAAGTTGACAGATTTCCTTTTCCCCGAGCTCAGGCAAGGTCGTAGCGATCAAGGTTCATTACCTTGTTCCACGCAGCCGCGAAGTCCTTCACAAACGCCTCCTTCGAGTCGTCACACGCATAGACTTCTGCGATTGCTCGGAGCTGGGAGTTCGAACCGAAGAGTAGATCGACGCGCGTGCCGGTCCACTTGATTTTGTCCGTCGCCCGATCGCGCCCCTCAAACACGCCTTCGGATGTAGAGGAGGCTTGCCACTTCGTATTCATGTCGAGGAGGTTGACAAAGAAATCATTCGTCAGCGTCTCGGGCCGGTTGGTGAAGACGCCGTGTTTGGCCTGCCCG
>JAIQFZ010000202.1 GCA_020073015.1 Terriglobia bacterium
ACGGAAGGGCATTTGCAGAAGGGCAACCTTGCGACCCGACTCAGGCGCTCACTTACGGCGTCAGCCGGCACCGAACGACGATTCCTGGAGCCAAAACCAATTTCCAAAAACAACCCTGTCGTGAGTGCAACGGCCCGTTTTTGTCAACAATCCAGCCTCCTCTCCCAGCCTGGCTTTCCCGGTTGTGGATTATTTCCGGTTTGCCCGTCAGAACGAAGCCACTCTGCGGCGGACGCTGCCGCGTGGGTGAGTTCGGCAGCCGTGGTTCTTAGCCTCAGATAAATTGTGGGTCACAAGGAGGTCATCCCCGTGACCCATCTACGAAAAATCATGCTGGAGGAACTCCAGCGACGTCATTACTCCGAGGCTACCACACAACGCTATCTCCGCTTGGTCGAAAGATTCGCCCAGCACTTCCGCTGCTCTCCCGATCGCCTGGGCCCGCGGCACATCCGAGCATATCAAGCCCAGCTCTTCACGGTGGAGAAGCTGTCCCCCGGCTCGGTGACCAATCATCTGTGCGCCTTGCGATTCTTCTACATCCAGACGCTCAAGAGGCCGTGGAGCATAGCCGACACTCCTTATCCGAAGAAGCGCTACCGCCTGCCCACGATTCTCAGCCAGGAAGAGGTCGCGCAACTCATCGACGCCGCTTCCACTCCCTTCTACCGCACCGTGCTCATGACGCTGTACGCCACCGGCGTGCGCAACGCGGAGTTGACTCGCCTGAAAGTCAGCGACATAGACAGCCAACGCATGGTCGTCCACATCCAGGGCGGTAAGGGTCGCCAAGACCGCGACGTGATGCTCAGCCCCGTCCTGCTGGTTGAACTGCGCGCCCACTGGCGCCGCTTGCGCAGAAAATCCAGCGTCTGGTTGTTTCCCGGCAATCGCTGGCACAGTGGCGATCACCCCGTCGATACCAAGACTCCCTACCGGGCGTGTGCGGATGCCGCCCGCCGGGCCGGAATTAAGAAGAGAGTTTATCCCCACGTGCTCCGCCACTGCTTCGCCACCCACTTGCTGGAAGCGGGCGCTGACCTGCACACCATTCAGATCCTGTTAGGCCATCACGATCTGAAAGAAACCGCTCTCTATCTCCACCTCTCGCAACGTCACCTGCACGCCACCGCCAGTCCGCTGGACACGCTGTTGCTGAAAGGCAGATCCGAACCGGAGGAGTAGATGAGTCGGCCACTCTTCGAGGTGGCCGACGTGGTCCGTAGCGCAGGCGCGGCTTTCATCGAGCGCAACCGCCACTGGATTCGCTGGACCCATATCAAGGTCCTGCTGGCCATCGCGCGTTGTCGCACCGCCGCACTCGGCGCTCATATCGATCAGTGCACCTGCTGCGGACATCGTGCCCCCATCTCCTACAACAGCTGTCGCAATCGGCACTGCCCGAAGTGTCAGATGGGTGCGCGGGAGCGTTGGATCGAAGCACGTCGCCGCGAACTGCTCCCCTCGCCCTACGTTCATCTCGTCTTCACGCTGCCACCACAACTAGCTTCGCTGGCCCTGCAGAACAAAAAGGTCATCTATGGTTTGCTGCTGCGGGCCAGCGCAGAAACCCTGCTGGAAGTGGCGCGCAACCCCGCCCATCTCGGGGCCGAGATCGGTTTCTTCAGCGTGCTGCATACCTGGAACCAGAAACTCCAACTTCATCCTCATGTCCACTGTGTCGTCCCCGCGGGCGGACTCGCGCTCGATCACACCCGTTGGATTCCATCTCACCCACGCTTCTTTCTCCCCATCCCCGTGCTGCGGCGGGTGTTTCGCGGCAAGTTCGTCGCTGGTCTGAAGTCGGCTTTCCAGGACTGCCAACTGCACCTTTCCGGGAACCTGACGCCGCTGGCGCAGCCCAAGTTCTTCGCGGCCTGGCTGCGACCACTGTTCCGGAAGAACTGGGTGGTCTACTCCAAGCCACCCTTCGGCGGCCCCGCGTATGTGCTCCAGTATCTCGGCCGCTACACTCACCGCGTCGCCATCTCTAACCATCGACTAGTTTCGTTGGCCGACGGCCAAGTCACCTTCCGCTGGCGCGACTCCGCGGACCACAATCAACAGAAACTGATGACCCTGTCACTGGATGAGTTCCTGCGTCGCTTCCTCTTGCACCTGCTGCCCAAAGGCTTCGTCCGCATCCGTCACTTCGGCTTCCTCGCCAACCGCCGCCGCTCCCGTCTGCTGCCGCTGTGCTTCGGCGCACTCGGCGCCGTTCCACTGCCCGCCGAACCAGAACCATCCACGGCTCAACCATCGCACCCTCTTTGGCGCTGCCCCAAGTGCGGTGGGCCGATGGCGGTTATCGAACGACTGACTGCGGCGCAAATCCAACTTCGTGCTCCACCGCTGCTGCTCGCTACTCCTGCATGAAACCGCTCGCCAACAACTCGAAAACTCTGCGCGCTTCGCCACGCTCCGCCCAACTGCGCCCTGCCCCTGCCACTGTTCCTTGTTCTCGCTCTCTCTCACCCCGTCTGCGGTTCTCAACTCCCGCCTTCACACGCCCGCGGGCCCCTCCTCCACTTCCGCGCACCACTCGCGCACACCTCCACACCTACGCCTCGCTCGATTCATTTTGCATAAGGCCCGCGTCCGCCGCACCCCAGAGCGGCTTCCTTCTGACGGCTTTTTCGAACGCGCGCCCCAACTTTCCGTCCCACTCCACGCTGCTCACTAGGGCGCGCATCCGAAAAAGCACTAGCGTGACCCAGGCACAATCCCTGGGACAACAACTCCCCAGGGAATCGGGCGAACGTAGTGATCGCAATCAGCGCGGCACCGGGAGAGTCCCATAAAGTGGTAAGGAATCCGAGGCGCTCTCATCGGTTCCGGCGTCTATTGCGGGACGACCTCGATAGCGCTTACGGTGGCGTAATCGTGGGTGGGCACAAACTCCAGCAGCAGCTTGCCCTGCGCATTCGGCTCCAGGCCAGTGAACTTCCGCACCAAAGGCCGGTTCTCCCCCCCTTCTTCGAGGATGTTCACATCGCGCAGGAGGAGCTTCCGGTTGCAGAACACGTTGAACAGTCGCATCCGGGAAGAGGTGCCCGGATCGGAAGACGGCTGGCCATGGTTGGCTCGGAAGCGGCGTTCGATGAAGTACAGGGTGACTGAGTACTTGTCCGGGGCTACCGGGATTGCGTACGAAAAGTGTCCCCAACGCTCGGTCGTGTAGAGTTCCGGGTCGTCCGTTCCGGCCGCGGTCTCTTCCGACGCGCTCAGCTGTCCACCCTTGAAGTACATGTCGGCACTCCACCAGCGGCTGTCGTTGGAATAGTAGGGCACATCCCTGGTGACAATTCGCACCGGTCGCACCCGTCCGCGGGTGCCGGGCAGCAACTCGATCGCCGATACCATCGCGCGGCCACCCCTCACAGAAGAGAAATTCAGATGCAGAAAGCCATCGTCCGCCGGACTTGTGTCGGGAAACACGCGGACATCGGCGGTGCGGCCCCCTCCAGCGTCGGCAAGGACATCGAAATCGACGAGTAGCGGCTTGCCGTTGGCGGTCACCATCATAATGCGGCTGCCCTCGCCACCACCTCCCGCATCTTCCGGACCATAAAGAGTCTCCGCGAAGTGCAGGCGCAGCTCGTAGGTGCCGGGCTTTAAGGGAATGTTGTAGCTGAAGTCACCCTGGCGGCTGGTACGGTAGATCGTCGGATCCTGGGTACGCCAGATGTACGCTGCCACGCTGCGCACAGGGGTGCCGCCCGAAAAATACTCGTCGGGCAACCACACCTTCCCGGAGCGATCCACGAAGCTGCGGATACCGCCGGTTAGAATGCGCAGTTCGTCTCCCACCGGCAGGCCCACGGGAGATTGCACAATGGTCGCGGCTCGTGGAGCGGGCGAAGCTACGGGTCGGGGCCACAGCTTGTCTCGGGCCAGAAACACTCCTCCCACGAGCAGCAGTAGGCCGATCAGTCCCAGAAGCAGCCAGATCCTCAGGATGCGCGTGTCAGTTCGCGTTCTGCCGCCGGTGTCCCCGTTCTTGTTATGCCCCCGTCCCGCGACAGCAGTAGCGGTGCCCTCCGTGGTTTCCTGGAAGACTGGAACATAATGCCCCACCGGGATGGCGATGTGCAGTCGGTGACCCGCGCCCTCGCCACTATAGAACTCTGCAAGCCGCTTCCGCAGCCGGTTGACCTGCACTCGCACGATGGAGTCCGCGTCCTGGTCGAATTCTCCCGGGCGGCCAAGTACATCCACCGCAATCGAGTATTCCTTGATCTGATCGCCTTCGCCAGCAAACATCTTTTCGCACAGGTAAGAGAGCAGGTGAGCCAGGGTGGGCGAGCGAACAAACAGAGCGGACTGGACCACCGCGTGCAATTCGGCCCGCTCCCTTTCCACGGTGCCGGGTTCTGCCGTCGTCGAAGGCACACTATACCCCGCACTACTTTACATGCCTCTTATATGCCATTTCGACTCGCCGTTGCAGTGACGTCACGGCACTTAACGGTTTCATTTCAATAGGTAACCTCGGGTTGCCGCCCTCTTCGCCCCGTCTAGCAATCTCTACGCGGTCTGCGCCAGCATGCCCAAGCCGTGGTTCTGCAAGTCGTTAGAAACAACAAGAGCCTGCATCACCCCAGCACAGATGTAACCAGCACCGGTAGCGGTTGGGTAGCTGGCGTAGCGTTTTTTCGCATGTGGTTTTCTGGCACAGAGGAGATGGACGCGGAGCGCAGACCGGCTTGCCGCGCGGTAGAAGCCAGGGGCGGCAAGAAGGCAACTCATGGGAGGTACATATGCGAGTAC
>JAIQFZ010000203.1 GCA_020073015.1 Terriglobia bacterium
TGCTGATTCCGCGCCGCGATCGCGACATTAAAGTCTTTGCGCTGGTCATCTCGCTGTTGGCGTTTGTGGCTTCGCTGCACCTGCCCGTGCACCTGCATCGCAACCTGGCCGGCTTTCAGTTCGAAGTCGACAAGGTCTGGATCAGCCACCCGAATATTCATTACCACATGGGCATCGACGGAATTTCCGTCTGGCTTATTGTGCTGACCACGTTCCTCACCCCGCTGTGCGTGCTCATTTCGTGGACGTCGATTCACGAGCGCGTGAAGGAATTCTTCATCCTGCTGCTGATTCTGGAGACGGGGCTGATCGGCGTCTTTACCTCGCTCGATTTGTTCCTGTTTTACTTCTTCTGGGAAGCGACCCTGATCCCGATGGCGCTGCTGATCGGCATGTTCGGGCACGGACGCCGTGTCTATGCCGCCGTGAAGTACTTCCTGTTCACGATGCTGGCTTCGGTGTTCATGCTGGCTGCGATCCTATGGCTCTACGCCAAGACCGGCAGCTTCGATTTCGTCACCATCCAAGGCGCGATTCGAAACCACAGCGTACCGGGATTTGAGTCCGCGTCGCTCTGGTTGTTCCTCGGCTTCTTTATCGCGTTTGCCGTTAAGGTTCCCCTCTTCCCTCTTCACACTTGGCTGCCGGACGCTCACGTTGAAGCACCTACAGCCGGATCTGTGCTGCTGGCAGGCGTGCTCCTGAAGATGGGCACCTACGGCTTGGTGCGTTTCAGTCTCGGACTCTTTCCTGATCAGGCGCGTCGCAATGCTCCCTGGATCATGGTGCTGGCGCTGATCGGAATTATTTACGGTGCCCTGGTCTCGCTGGTGCAGCCGAACATGAAGAAGCTGATCGCCTACTCCTCGGTCAGCCACTTGGGATTTGTCGTGTTGGGAATTTTCAGCTTCACGACGGCCGGATTGAACGGGGCCGTGTTCGTAATGCTGGCGCACGGAGTCGCCACCGGCGCGCTGTTCATGCTGGCCGGAATTCTCTACGAACGCCGCCACACCTACGAAATCTCAGAACTCGGCGGATTAGCCACGCCCATGCCCAAGTACGCGGCCTTCTTTCTGTTCATTGTTCTGGCTTCGGTGGGACTGCCTCTGCTCAACGGCTTCATCGGCGAGTTCCTGGTGCTGAGCGGAGCGTTCCAAGCCAACGCATGGTACGGAATCCTGGGCGCTACTGGCGTGATCTGGAGCGCCGGGTACCTGCTCTGGATGTACCAGCGCGTCTTTTTCGGCAAAGTGAAGCTCGAAGTGAACAACCTGCTCCCGGATCTGAACCTGCGCGAGCGGGCGGCACTGTGGCCCGCCGCCGCGGCTGCACTCGTGATGGGCGTGGCGCCGCTCATGTGGCTGAGCGCGATTGATCCCGCCGTGCAAGCCGCCCTGGCTCCGTTCACGCAAATCGCCAGCCGGATGGTGGGCCAATGACCGCCGCCTTCGCTCACGCCTTCCCTGCTCTGCTGGCACAGGTAGTGCCGACCACCCTGCCACAATTTGCGGATTACATGCGCATCCTGCCAGAACTGGTGTTGTCGGTCTTCGGCATGATCGTGATGATCGTCGATCCCCTGCTCGACGAGGAGCGAAGCCACAAGTCCCTGGGAGTAATCGCCCTGATCGGCGCGCTGGCGGCGCTTTTGTCGACCGCCCAGATGGCGCGCTACCCTGGAACCGCTTTCTGGAGCATGGTTCGGGTCGAGGGCTTCAGCATCTTCTTTCATTTCCTGGTCATTGCGATCGCGGCGGTCGTTATCCTCACCTCCTACGAATACATGGCGGTGCAGCGCATCCGCGCCGGAGAATATTACGCCTTGATCCTGTTGGGTACGGTCGGCATGTGCCTGATGTCGTCGGCCATCGAACTGGTGCTGATTTTTATCGCGCTTGAGATTTCCTCGATCTCCAGCTATGTGTTGGCAGGTTTCCGGCGGCGCGAGGCGTCCAGCAGCGAGGCTTCGCTGAAGTATTTCCTGCTGGGATCGTTCGCCACTGCGTTTTTCCTTTACGGAGTAGCGCTGATGTTCGGCGCCACCGGCTCAACCAACATTGACGCCATCAGCCAGTCATTGCGCTCCGGCGCTCCGGTTCTCGCCTATGTCGCCATGGCGCTGATGTTTATCGGATTGGGATTCAAGGTTGCATCGGCCCCTTTCCACATTTGGACGCCGGATGTCTACGAAGGAGCCCCGGCGCCCATCGTCGGCCTGATGTCAACCGGTCCCAAAGCGGCTGCGTTTGCGGTCCTGCTGCGCGTCCTGTTCGAAGTGAACGCGCCCGGACGGTTCTGGCTGATCTGGGTCTCCGCGGCGCTTTCGATGACGCTCGGGAACCTAGGGGCGCTGGTGCAGGACAACGTGAAGCGTCTGCTCGCGTACTCGTCGATCGCTCACGCGGGCTACCTGCTGATCGCGTTCGCGGCCCGGCCGGAAATGGGCGCGTCGGCGGCCATGTTCTACAGCGCCGCGTACGCCGCTATGAACGTGGGTGCGTTTGCCGTAATCAGCCATTTTGCGAACGTCGGCGAGAAGTACGTTACGCTCGAGGACTATGCGGGCCTTGGCAGGCGCTCGCCCGTGCTGGCCGCGACCCTGACTTTCTTCCTGATGTCTTTGATCGGCATCCCGATTACGGGCGGGTTCTTTGCCAAGTTCTACGTGCTCAGCGCTGCGCTGCAGGCCAACCTGGTCGGCCTGACGATTATCGGAGTGCTGAACAGTGCCGTGGCTGCCTACTACTATCTCCGCATTATTGTGATGATGTATATGCGCGAGCCGCGGGGCGAAGTTCCCGTCACACCTGTGCCGGCCGCGGCTGGAGTGGCGATTACGGTGTGCGTGCTGATGACGCTTTATCTGGGCGTGTTGCCGGGAGGGGTGCTGGACTACGCGGACCGTTCCGCCCGGCAGTTGGTGAGCGGCAGCGCAGTTCGGGCAGTCCTGCCGAATTCACTGCCCTCCGGACAGTAGTCCGGTTCGCACCCATTGCTCAGCCGGTTTTGCCATGCCACTCGGGCCCAGGAATCCGAAGATTTCACCTTAGGTTTACGGAAAGTGAAAGGTCTTGCAGAGCCTGCACGGTCCGTCTGCCAGACCACCACCGGTATTCCTTGCTGATCCTCTTCTTATTCCAACGAAATATGGCATAAACACTTGATTCCAGGATGGGTGAACCGTGTTCAGAAAACTATCGCGATTCGATTGACAACGGTTTCCAAACTGGGCATTATGTTTACACAATTGTGGGCAGCAGTTTACGTTCGGGGCCCGGAGGATTTATGGTTCAACTTTTGCGCCGCCTGTGGTCGGACGAACAAGGTCAGGACATCGCCGAATACGCCGTGATGCTTGCGGTCATTCTGGTGCTGGTCATCGGTACCGTGCGTCTGATCGGTGGCAACGCCAATAACGTGTTCTCGCAAGTTGCCAGCAATGTCCAGTAGTTGTTCACTTCAATCCGTGATTCTGATCGACGATTTTATGACACGATTTAGCACCTCCAACCAGTTTGGCCGCGATTGGTTCCCAAGCGCGGCGGAGGTGGAGGACTGGAGCCAGTCGCTAGTGCAATAGAGACAAGCTCAAAGATTCCATTCGAAGCCGCGATCCAGGATCGCGGCTTTTGTTTTTGATATCGAACCGAAAGGGTGATCACCATGATTGTAAATATGTCTGACAGCGCGACCGACGAACAGATTGAGCACGTCATTCAACGCATCCGGGAAGCTGGCTTCCAGCCCCACATTACGCGCGGCACCGAGCGCACAATCGTCGCTGCGGTTGGCAGTGGCGGGCGCCGGCATGAAATCGAGGCGCTTTCCGTCGCCCCGGGCGTCGACAATGTCGTCGCGATTGCCCAACCCTTCAAACTGGTCAGCCGCCAGACCCGGCCCCAGCCCTCCGTGGTGGACGTTGCGGGGGTCAAGATCGGCGGCGAAGAGGTGGTGGTGATTGCCGGCCCCTGTTCGGTGGAATCGCGCGAGCAACTGTTCGAAACCGCCCAGGCCGTGAAGCGCGCCGGCGCCAGCATGCTGCGCGGCGGCGCCTACAAACCCCGGACTTCTCCCTACGAGTTCCAGGGCCTGGGAGTCGAAGCGCTGAAGATTCTGCGCGAGGCACGTGACCTCACCGGTCTCCCGGTCGTCACCGAGGTCATGAGTACCGAGGACGTGGACTTGATCTGCGAATACGCCGACATGCTCCAGGTAGGCGCCCGCAACATGCAGAATTTCGCGCTGCTTCGGAGGCTGGCCACCGCCAATAAACCCGTCCTGCTCAAGCGCGGCCCTTCGGCGATCGTGAAGGAATGGTTGCTGGCGGCCGAATACCTGCTCTCTGGCGGAAACAGCCAGGTGGTGCTTTGTGAACGGGGAATCAAGACTTTCGAGACGGCCACCCGAAACACCATCGATCTGGCGGCCATCGCGCTAGCCAAGGAACTCTCGCACCTGCCCGTCATCGCCGATCCCTCGCACGGGACTGGAAAGCAAAGTTTGATCGGCGCTGTTTCCCGGGCTGCCATCGCGGTCGGGGCCGATGGCATCATCGTGGAAGTGCATCCGTGCCCGGAACGCGCACTTTCCGACGGACCCCAATCGCTCGATATCCCTCAGTTTGAGCGAGTAATGCGCGGCCTGAGCGCCCCGCTGCGGCCGGTACTTGCACCCAGCCTGCATCTGGCACGGGCGTAGGCGAAATGCCGCCGAGGCGCCCAGCAGACAGAGTGTCCGCTCTGCTCGGAACCCGGCGGCGTTC
>JAIQFZ010000061.1 GCA_020073015.1 Terriglobia bacterium
AAAGGAATGGCGGGGACGACGGGACTCGAACCCGCGGCCTCTGCCGTGACAGGGCAGCGTTCTAACCAACTGAACTACGTCCCCAACTTGTTTGTTTTCAATTACTTACTTTTACATGCAAAACCGGCCCAGGATTCGATTGCTGTCAATAGTGTCGCCTGAGTCCACTGTCTCAATGGGATCGAGTTGACCTCAAGTTACGCCGCCACAAAACCGACAGGAAGATAAATCGCCGAATGCCGGTCGGCAATGTTTCTACCTTTTGGATTCTATCAGATCGCGGTGACTGCCGTAATGTGGGACTAAACAGATGCCCCTGTCACGGCACCGCAGGGACGGGAGGGCACGATAAATCAAAGGTCTAGAGATCGTCAAAAGCGGTGCGTTAGTTCAGCTGGGTAGAACGCCTGCCTCTCACGCAGGAGGCCGCGGGTTCGAGTCCCGTCGTCCCCGCCATTTTCATCGGAGTTGTGCTGCGCTATGTCTACATCGTCGCGAGCACGAGCTAGGTGTGTGAAGAGCGTTTAGAAAAGGACGCTGAAGCATAGGCAATGGCAGTCATGTAGGCAAACTGGAGGATGGGCCATTTCCAGCTGTTGGTCTCGCGACGTACAACCCCCAAGGTAGATGTGCACTGCATGGCAAATGCAAAGGAGACCAGGAGCGCCATCGCCCCAGCGGGACTGAGATCTTGCCGCAGCGCATTCTGGAGCGTCATCGATTGAGTTGCCGGGTCCACGCCATAGATCGTGCCCAGGGTTCCGACAATCACTTCGCGCGCGATCACAGATGTCAGCAGTCCGACCCCGATTTTCCAATTGAAACCCAGAGGTCGGATGAGTGGTTCGATTCCATGCCCGAGGTAGGCGATCGCGCTGTGCTCCAATTCTGGAGAACGGCCATTGTGCAGTGGAAGATGCGTCATGGCCCACACAAGTAAAGAGACTGCCAGAATCACAGTTCCCGCCTGCCGCAGGAAGACCCGCGAGCGGTCGAGCAGGCGAAGACCGATAGACTGCCACGTCGGGCGCCGATACTCGGGAAGCTCCAGCACAAATGGAACGGCAGCAGACCTGAGTATCGACGATTTGAGAAGTCTCGCAGTGGCGATGGCGGCCAGAAACCCCAGCACGTAGAGCAAAAGCATGGTGCACGCCCTAGCACCGAGCAATACGCTGATGACCGGGCGATCCGGAACAAAAGCTGCAATGAGCAATGTGTAGATCGGCAACCGGGCCGAACAGGTCATGAAGGGCGCAATAAGAATGGTCGCGATCCGGTCGCGCTTGTTCTCGATTGTGCGCGTCGCCATGATCGCGGGAACGGCGCACGCATAGGCAGATAAAAGAGGAATAAAGGCCTTCCCGTTCAAACCCACGCTTCGCATGGTACGATCCGCGATGAGCGCAGCGCGCGCCAGGTAACCGCCCTTCCAGGATGCGAGCGGCAATAGTAATCAACATAGGACAATCACCCCCGACTTTCTTGAGACGACAGCTATGTCGCAAGTAGCGAGAAAAAAAACAGGGAGCCTCGGCCAACCTGACTTGTGACGCCGATCTTGCCGCCATGTAGTTCCACGATCGCTCTGGCGATGGCGAGTCCCATTCCGGTGCCCTGGATCGTCATCCGTTGGTTCCGCCCGCGATAGAATTTTTCGAAAATCATTTCTTGTTCCATGTCATCGATTCCGGGCCCATGGTCCGCGACACTGGTAACTATCTCACCATCGCGCAACTCGACTGTGATCTGTATGGGTGTACCCGCTGCGGAATATTTCCCAGCGTTGTCCAGCAGGTGAACGAGTACTTCACTGATGCGGTCAACATCGATTCGTACTGACGGAAGATTATCAGGAATATTGGTCTGAACGGCGTGGTTCTGCAACGCCACTCTTGATTGGGCGATGGCCTCCTCAATCGCCTCGCTGATCTGGTGTGGTTCGAGACGAAGTTGGAGCTGATGGGAGTCCAATTGGGCAACTTCCGCGGCCTCGCCGATTAGCCGATTCAGCCGATCGCTTTCTTCGTTGATGACGGTGAGCAGATCCTTGCGTTGCGGTTGATCCAGTTCAACATCCGAGAGCAGGGTTTCCGCCGACGCTTTGATCGCGGTTAGAGGCGTGCGGAATTCGTGAGTCACCGAATCCAGCAGTACAGAACGAAGGCGGTCGCTCTCACGTGCTGCCTCGGTCTTGGTCAATTTCTCCATGGTGCTTGCACGTTCGATGGCGGTCGCGGCCAGACTGCCAATTGCCTCTAAGGTCTCGCGCGACAAGGCACAGCCAGATAGTCCTAGGCTACCTACCGACCGAACCCCCATCCGCAGCGGCATGAAGCAGAGCGCCCGATCGCGGTCCAAGACTGGCTCACCACGACCGCTGATCGCTTTTAATTGCTCGGCGGGAAACAGAAATTGGCTGGCTGAATTGAAGTAGTAGATTTCTTGCTTCCTCTCCAGAAACATGGCGGCGCCACTCACGTCGAAAGACTCAACGATGTATCTGGGTATTGCATTCAGAAGCTCGAAAACATTTTCGCTGACCAGCAATTGTTCGCTGAAACGATATAAACGTTCCACTTCGTGCCGGCGCTGGTTTGACTGTAATGCCTCGCGGCGCGCACGCTCGGAGAGTTGGCTGGCCACGATGGCGGTAAAAAGGAAGGCGAAGAGTGCAATCCAGTTTTGGGGATCTGCAATCGTAAACCGGAACAGCGGTGGCAGAAAGAAGTAGTTGTATGCGAGAGTGGCCAACACGGCCATGAAGATCGCGTACCGCAGTCCCCACGCGGCCGAGACGATCAGGATGGCGAGCAAAAACGCGAATCCGGCGGTTGTCGGGTTAACATGGAGCGATCTGAAGAAACCAGCCGTGATGGCGCAAACGATTGCCGCGGAAGCGATGAAGCGTACGATCTGGTTGTCAGCCACTCTTTTCACGTGTCAGATTGTAGCTGATTCGACATTGTAATCCTCTGCGAGGAGAGTACCCGGGATGCCGAAAACGCCCGAGCAGTGGTTGGAGGAAGCCAGTCCCCGGAAGAATCAGGGGATCTTGAAGCTTTTTCTGGGATACGCCCCTGGTGTCGGCAAAACGTACAACATGCTGAGCGAGGGCATTCGCAGAAAGAGTCGGGGTGAAGACGTCGTGATTGGTGTTGTGGAAACTCACGGCCGCAAAGCTGTCGCCGAGCTCGCGTCTAAGTTGGAGACGGTTCCGCGGCGCATCATGGAGTACAAAGGCGCTTCGTTCGATGAAATGGATGTCGATGCAATCCTTGCCCGAAAGCCCCAGGTCGCTCTTGTCGACGAACTGGCCCATACCAATGTTGAAGGCAGCAAGCACAAGAAGCGGTATGAAGACGTCATGAAACTGCTGGACGCGAAGATCGACGTTCTCTCGACCATGAACGTTCAGCACATCGAGAGCTTGATGCCCATGATCCGCAATGTCACCGGCGTTCAGGTCCGCGAGACGGTGCCGGATTGGGTAATGCAGCGCGTGACCGAGATCGTGCTGACAGATCTAACGCCCGAGGCACTACAAACCCGAATGCGGCGAGGGGACATTTATCCGCTGGACCGGGCAGAACGCGCTCTCGGACATTTTTTCCGGCCGGGCAATCTGCTGGCGCTTCGCGAACTCGCGCTGCAACAGGTTACGCGCGCCGTGGATCGCAGTCTGGAATCGTACCTGGAGAAGGAAGAGGGCGGGAAAGCGGTTGGAGTTCACGAGCGCATCGCGGTTGGCGTCAGTTCCAGTCCCGCGGCCCAATACTTGATCGCTCGAGCGGCTCGGATGGCGCAACGCATCGATGCCGAATTCTTCGTGATCTATGTAGACATCGGCGTTGATGACAATCCAGAAGATCAACGTTCCTTGCGCCGGAATATCCAATTTGCCCAGAACCTGGGCGCACAAGTTGTTACGACCAAGGGGAGGAAGGTCGCGGAAGAAGTCGCTAAGATCGTTCGCGAGAAGCACATCACGCAGATCGTGTTTGGACGATCCGCGCAAACTGGATGGCGGCGGTACCTGTATCTTTCTGCCATCCACAAATTCCTCCGAGACGCACCTCCGGTGGACGTGCACATTGTCACTCAGGAAGTGAAGTGAGAGCGTTATGGCGCCGCTGAACGGAAAGGGCAATATCCTGGTGGTCGATGACGAACCGCAAATCACGCGGGTTCTAAAAACCACTTTGTCGAGCTATGGCTACGGAACGCGCACGGCTGCGGATGGCGATGAAGCGCTGCAGATGATGAAGGAGTGGTCGCCGGACCTGCTTATCACTGACCTTCGGATGCCGAATATGGACGGCCTGGAACTGTGCCGGCGCGTTCGCGCGAATTCGCAGATTCCAATCATCGTTCTCTCGGTAAGAGGTGAGGAAAAGATCAAAGTACAGGCGCTTGATGCGGGCGCGGATGATTATGTTACGAAACCGTTCAGTACGAATGAGTTGCTGGCGCGGGTCCGCGCCTCCCTTCGTCGGTCATCTGCGAAGGAGGAACCGGAAGTACAGATAGTGGAGATTGGAGACTTCCACATCGATCTGCAGTCGCGTTCTGTTCTGGTGAAGGATCGCAGCCTCCACCTCACTCCAAAGGAATTCGATTTACTGGTGTACCTGGCGCGCCATCCCGGAAAGGTTCTTACGCACCGGGCGCTGCTCTCGGCGATTTGGGGCGAAAACAGCGTCGAGCAACCCGAGTATCTGCGCGTGTTCGTCGGCCACCTGCGAAAGAAGCTTGAGGCGGATGACGGTGGCTCGCGGTATATCGTGACGGAACCGTGGGTGGGGTATCGCTTCGAGCCTGGCAACTAACCTCTCAGACCGACCTCATTCCACACATTCGTTGGCGATTCAAGCCATTAAGCTGAGGAGTTCCTCGTTACGCGGTTGTGCAGTGCTGGCCGCATGGCACCCCGTCTGCTCAAACATTCATAAAACCCTCATGAAGTTCGTGCAGCGACATTTATGAACAATTTATGAACCTTTTATTCGAACTTTATGCTTTCTCGTATCCAATGAACTGTGTGAGCAAAATCCCGAACGTAGTCTGGGACGCGAACGGGGAGGTTGGCATGGTTGGGATGGCGGTAATTACGATATCGTGCGCGGCAGGTGTCGCGTTTTATGTGCGGTTCCTGGTCGCGCTGTGCAAGGAGTGCAAGCACCGATGGATTGGCTATTTCGTCCGAATCAATTCTGACGAAGGCGGCTACCCAGTCGGGGAGCCGAGAGAACCGGACGAAGCGTTTCATCAAGCGGCCTGACTCGCACGACACAAGTGATAGTCCAAACAGTCACCTCGATAGAGGCGGACCGAAGCACAAGGGGAAATTGATTCCATGTCGATTCAAGAAGTATCAGCAGAACAGTTGGCGGAGGTTTTCTACCACTACCAGGCACTGGCACCGGACTTCGCTTGCGAAAAGCAATCAACACCAGAATCTTGGGATGAGTTGCCAGAGGAAACGAGAAAACGCGCGGTGGCTGCCGCTCGTTTGGCGCTGCTGGAACTACGTTCGATTACAACAGAAGTAGAAGAATCGAAGCGCTACTTCGCCAAGCCGGGCGAAGCCGAATGGGGCTGCTGACAATCCCACCTCACTATCAACTACCTAACTGGATGTTGAAAACGTTCCGCCGGAGCGTTTACGAAATCTTTATGAACTTTTTAGACCAATTTTACGAGCGGTCAGTTCCAATTGATGGCGAGCGTGGATTCCAGCGAACATTCTGACCTGCGCGACAAGGGGGGGTCGGTATAGAGTGATGCACTACGTCTTAACAATTTTCGTCATCGCGTGCGCGGGAGCAGTGGCATTTCTATTGCGCTTCCTGACTGCGCTATGCAGAGACAGGAAGGGCACGTCCGGCCGCGAGGAGAGCGCCAAAGATCGCTATCGCACAAGCACGAGAATCAAGAGCGGAGTCGTGCACTTCGAGCCAATCACCAGCGGCCGGCGTGTGGAAAGACATCGAAAGGGCGGGTGGGCTGCTGTTATCACGATGTGCGCCTGCAGTATGTCCCTGCGCGCCCAATCCACAGGAGGAGGCGGGTCCACGCAGGTGCCAGACCAACAAAATGCTGTCAGCTCTCCCGCCCCGACCCCGCTGACCACCCCTTCGGCAACGGGTCCGCTCCAGGCTGCTCCCCCCATTGTCTTTGACGGCGGACCGTTGGGCAAACTCAACCTGGATGGTATCGTCAGCGGAATGGGCCTATGGCAGGGAAACCCCATCTCCGGTGACAACCCAACACAAGCCGCTCTGAGTAATGGCCAAGTATTCATCCAGAAGACCACCAGTTGGTGGCAGTTCTACGTCCAGGCGGGTGCTTATAACATTTTGGCCCTTGGAACGCCTTTTCTCTCCAGCGAAAAGGCGATCGAACATCTATACGGCCCAGTGCCGGTCGTCTACGCGAAGCTGGCGCCAGGAAAGAACACGTCCATTCTGGTGGGCGCGCTGCCCACGCTCATGGGCGCTGAGTACACTTTCGATTTCGAGAATATGAACATCGAGCGCGGCCTCTTGTGGAATCAGGAAAACGCTATCAATCGTGGAATCCAGGTGAATCAAACCCTCGGCAAGTTCACGGCGTCGCTCAGTTGGAATGATGGCTACTATTCAAACCGCTACTCGTGGCTCAGCGGCTCCTTAACGTATGTCAGTGGACCCCATAGCTTGTCTTTCATTGGCATGGGGAACCTCGGGCAGACAACTTTTCAGACCCTTGCGACACCGGTGCAAAACAACAGCGTCATGTATGCCGCGATTTACACGTACTCGAAAGGGAGTTGGATCGTACAGCCCTACTACCAATACAGCAACGTGCCAACGAATCCGAGCGTCGGTGTGGCGCACGGGGCATCAACCAACGGTGGCGCACTGCTGGTGAGTCACATCTTCAAACACGGGTTCTCGCTCGCGGGCCGCGGGGAATATATCGCGAGCACGGGAAGCGTCGCAGCAAACTCGGTCAACCTGATGTATGGTCCGGGCAGTACGGCGTGGTCGGTCACGCTGACTCCGACCTTTCAATACCAGCGTTTCTTCGCTCGCGGAGACCTTTCTTTTGTTCGGGCAACCAGCATCACGCCGGGAAGTGCCTTCGGTCCCGCAGGCACCAATCCCAACCAACCCCGCGGCGTGATGGAAGTGGGCTTTCTGTTTTAAGGTTCAACGTGGTTCGCACGCTGAACATGAGCTTCGGAGGACGGTCATGCAAGACGTACTTTGGATTGTGGTTACGATCGCATTTTTCGCCTTGTCGATTGGGTATGTTCGCTTCTGCGATCGCGTGAAATGAGGAACCTGATATGAGCTTGGAATCAATCATTATGCTCGTCGTCAGCGCCTTGACGATGGTTTACCTGGTGTACGCACTGTTGCGTCCGGAGAAGTTCTGAAATGACAGCCAATGGGTGGTTTCAAATCCTGTTTTTTCTCGCGCTGATCTTTCTGGTGACCAAACCAATGGGCGTGTTCATGGCGCGGGTCTTCAGCCGCGAGCGCACATTCATGGACCCGGTTCTGCGGCCGATCGAGAAGCTGCTGTATCGGGTGACGACCGTGGATGAAAACCACGAGATGCGCTGGACGGAATACGCCGTGTCGATGCTGCTGTTCAGCCTGGTCTCGATGATCGTGTTGTATCTGATGCAGCGCCTGCAGGGATATTTGCCGTTCAATCCCCAGAAGTTCGGCGCCGTCAGCCCTGCGCACCTGGCATTCAACACGGCCGCCTCCTTCACTACCAATACCAACTGGCAGGCATATGCGGGTGAGTCCACGATGAGTTATTTCACCCAGATGGCGGGCCTGGCGTATCACAACTTTGTTTCGGCAGCTGTAGGTATTGCATTAGCGATCGCGTTTATCCGCGGCATTGCGCGCCGCCAGATGGAAACGATTGGTAACTTTTGGGTCGACCTGGTTCGCGCCTGTCTGTGGGTGTTGTTACCGTTCTGCGTGGTGGGAGCTCTGGTCCTAGTTTCGCAGGGCGTGGTACAGAATCTTCGACCGTACGACAAGGTGTCTGTGGTTGAACCCCAGCAGGTTCAGAAGCTCGACCCGAACGGAAAGCCAGTAGTCGGTCCGGATGGAAAACCAGTCATGGACACGGTTACGGAACAAACCATCGCGCAGGGCCCAGTGGCCTCGCAGGAAATTATCAAGGAATTTGGCACCAACGGTGGCGGCTTCTTCAATGCCAACAGCGCGCACCCGTTTGAAAACCCGACTCCGCTTTCGAACCTCATCGAACTGTTCGCCATTTTCACGATTGGCGGTGGGCTGACCTACACCCTGGGCCGGATGACGGGGTCGCCACGCCATGGATGGGCGGTGTGGGCGGCCATGGCGATCCTGTTCCTGGCGGGCGTTACGGTCGCGTACTGGGCGGAAGCGCGTGGCAATCCACTGCTGGCTAACACCGACCAGCGAGTTACGGCTATGCAGCCTGGCGGCAACATGGAGGGGAAAGAGGTTCGCTTCGGAATTGCGAACACTGCTCTTTGGGCGACGGTCACTACCGACGCAAGCTGTGGCGCAATTAATGGCTGGCATGATTCGTTCACCCCACTGGGCGGTATGGTTCCCCTCGTTAACATCATGTTGAGCGAGGTGATTTTCGGTGGAGTCGGGGCGGGAATGTACGGGATGTTGATCTATGTTGTTCTAGCGGTGTTTATCGCTGGACTCATGGTAGGACGCACGCCCGAGTATCTGGGCAAAAAGATTGAGGCCTATGACGTCAAGATGGCGATGCTGGTGGTGCTGGTGTTTCCCCTGGTCATTCTCGTGTTCACGGCGATTTCCAGTGTTAACGGATTCGGCACGTCCAGCATAGCCAATCCCGGACCCCATGGTTTGAGCGAGATTTTGTATGCCTTCACCTCCGGCGCCGGAAATAACGGTTCCGCCTTTGGCGGAATAACCGTGAATACGCCGTGGTACGACACCACTATCGGCGTGACGATGCTGGCCGGTCGCTTTCTGATGATTATTCCGATGCTGGCGATCGCGGGCAATCTGGCACAGAAGAAATACGTGCCGCCATCGCTCGGTACATTCCCTGTGACCACACCGCTCTTCACTGTGCTTTTGATCGGTGTGATCCTCATCGTGGGAGCATTGACGTTTTTCCCGGCACTCAGTCTCGGTCCGATTCTGGAGCACCTACTGATGGGAATCGGGAGAACATTTTGAGCATATGAGCCGGCTGACAGGATTCGGTCTGTTCGCGGTGGCTGCAATGTTAGTGACCTACGCATTGGAGTCCCGCAGTCGGTGGTTCATTCTGGCGTTTGCATTTTCGTGTGCCTTGGGGTCGGTTTACGGCTTTCTTCAGGGTGCGTGGCCATTTGGTCTAGTCGAAGGCGTTTGGTCGGCAGTCGCAGTGCAGCGTTGGTGGACGAAAAGGGGCCTGGAACACCAGTCGAACTAGCCCGATCGATTCGGTGACCGGCTGGCGACTGAGCAGAGAGTAAAACTATGGCAAAGAAGAAAAAAGCGATTTGGGAATGGAACATCGTTCGACGCGCGCTACTAGACGCATTTCTCAAGCTGAACCCGCGAAAGATGATGGGCAATCCCGTCATGTTCGTGGTTGAGATCGGCAGTGTCATCACCACGGCACTACTTTTCAAAGGTGGAACTGCCTTCAAGTTCAACCTGCAGATCACACTGTGGCTGTGGTTCACGGTGTTGTTCGCCAACTTCGCTGAGGCGATGGCCGAAGGCCGCGGCAAAGCGCAGGCTGACACACTGCGGAAAGCGCGGTCAGAGACCATTGCGCATCGGCTCACGGGGAGCAATGGAAAGCTGGAAGACGTACCGAGTTCCAAGCTTCGTGCCGGAGACTTGGTATTCGTCTCCGCGAGCGAATTCATTCCGTCGGACGGCGAGATCATCGAAGGTGTCGCCTCAGTGGACGAGTCAGCCATTACGGGCGAATCCGCGCCAGTGATCCGCGAAGCTGGTGGCGATCGTTCCGCCGTGACTGGCGGTACACGCGTTTTGTCCGACAAGATCAAAGTCAAAATCACCTCGAACCCTGGGGAGACATTCCTGGATCGCATGATCGCTCTGGTTGAGGGCGCCGAGCGTCAGAAAACTCCCAATGAAATTGCGCTCAACATTCTGCTCGCTGGTTTGACCATTATCTTTTTGCTTGCGGTGGTAACGCTGCAGCCGTTCGCAATTTACTCCGGCTCGCCGCAGACCGTGTTCGTTCTGGTATCACTTCTGGTCTGCTTGATTCCGACCACGATTGGAGGGTTGCTTTCCGCCATCGGGATTGCCGGTATGGACCGCTTGGTGCAGCACAATGTGCTGGCAATGTCGGGCCGAGCGGTTGAAGCGGCTGGCGACGTGAACACGCTCTTGCTCGACAAGACCGGCACCATCACTCTGGGTAATCGTCAGGCAGCGCGTTTTGTTCTTGCGCCTGGGGTTACAGAAAACGAACTGGCCGATGCGGCCCAGTTGTCATCGCTGGCGGATGAGACCCCGGAAGGTCGTTCCATCGTGGTTCTCGCGAAGGAGAGATATGGCCTGCGGGGGCGCGAACTCTCATCCCATGATGCGCACTTTGTGCCCTTCACGGCGCAGACGCGTATGTCCGGTGTGAACCTGAACGGGTTCGAGATCCGAAAAGGCGCAGCGGATGCCGTGTATGCTTACCTGACCCAGCATGGCCGCGAAGTGCCGTCTGCAGTCAAGACCACCGTAGAGGAGATTGCTCGCTCTGGCGGTACTCCTCTGGTTGTCGCTGAGAAGACTCGTGGTGCGCTGGGAGTAATCGAACTCAAAGATGTCGTCAAGGGCGGCATGCGCGAACGGTTCGATCAGTTGCGCGCGATGGGCATTAAGACCGTGATGATCACCGGCGACAACCCGCTGACCGCCGCGGCGATCGCACGCGAAGCTGGCGTTGACGACTTCCTCGCCCAAGCCACTCCCAAAGACAAGATGGATCTGATCAAGAAAGAGCAGGCCGAGGGCAAGCTGGTCGCCATGACGGGGGATGGCACCAATGACGCGCCCGCTCTCGCCCAAGCCGACGTGGGTGTTGCCATGAACACCGGTACGCAGGCCGCTAAAGAAGCTGGGAACATGGTCGACCTTGATTCCAATCCCACGAAACTGATTGAAGTGGTCGAAATCGGGAAGCAGTTGCTGATGACGCGCGGCTCGTTGACCACGTTCTCGATTGCGAATGACGTCGCCAAATATTTCGCGATCATTCCCGCCATGTTCGCAGGCACATTCCCGGTATTGAATGCGCTCAACGTCATGCGACTTCAGAGGCCGGAATCGGCGGTTCTTTCCGCCGTGATCTTCAACGCGGTGATCATTATTGCCTTGATTCCGCTGGCACTACGAGGTGTGAAATATCACGCCATGGGTGCAGCAGCGCTGCTGCGCCGCAATCTGTGGATCTACGGGATCGGCGGAATCCTGATTCCGTTCATTGGGATCAAGCTGATCGACATGCTGATCACCAGGGCTGGGCTTGCGTAAAGGGAGTTTTGTCATGAAGAAAAATCTTGTTATTTCCGTGCTGATGACCATAGCGACGACCATTCTTCTCGGGATCATTTACCCACTGGTCGTAACCGGCATTTCGCAAGTCCTTTTTCCGAAGAAAGCCAATGGACAATTTATTGAGGCGAACGGGAAAATTGTCGGATCCCGAATCATCGGCCAAACCTTCACTTCGCCAGGGTACTTTCATTCCCGTCCGTCAGCCGCGGGAAATGGATACGACGCCACGGCTTCCAATGGCTCGCAGTTGGGACCGACCAATCAAAAGCTAGTGGATCGCGTGAAGGGCGATGTCGCCGCCGCTCAAGCTGAGAATCCGGGCACGCCCATCCCAATCGACTTGGTTACTGCTTCTGGCTCAGGACTCGATCCTGAGCTTTCGCCAGCGGCGGCTGCCTTCCAGATTCCGCGTATAGCGAAGGCACGTGGAATTAGCGAGGCGCAGACGCGGGAACTCGTAGCCAAGCACACAGAAAATCGCCAGTTGGGCTTTCTCGGAGAGCCGCGAGTCAATGTGCTGGAACTTAACTTAGAGTTGGACAAGCAATTTCCTGGGACGAAACAGGCGATGACTCAGTAACAAATGCAATCGCGGCAGTGCTCTTTCCAATATGACCTCACTCCATTCCGGTGAACAAGTCGATCACTACCGCAAGTCCTGGCAATGATGCTCACTGCAATCTCAATGATTTGTTGGTTGGCGTATTTCCGAAAGCTGAACAAGTGAAATCGCAGTGAGGCTCCGCCTCCAGTTCGCCCGCGGGGTCAGGGCGGCGTGAAATCGGCAGTTTCACCGAGACACCGAGACTCCCAGCGTGTTTGGGTGAATATCTGCTCACGAGTCACTCAGGAGATTTGGAGGTTTCGATCCCTGCCAACGCCCTGGTTGAGATCAAAGCTCACTCGCTCAAGGGCGAGTCGGATCAGCGGCTACCGAGAGTCAACGCCGTTCCCGCGGCATGGCAGGGGAATCTGCTGGTGAAACCTGGAATTGTGAACGCTTCCCGATTTGTATTGCGCTCATTCCGCGGAGCGATCCATGTGAAGCGGCCCTGATTGTCGAAATTATGCAGCCATTCTGGTCTTAAATGTCTGTGTAGGCGAGGCGCCTTCGTTGGTGATAGCACTTAGCCTTCAGGAAAAGACAGCACACCAGTCCCCTGTGGGCGGTCGATACGACTGCGGTGATGGACAGTCGGGTAGGGATTGCAGGCCTTGGTGATTACCAGTGGACTCGAACCTTCGTCAGGCTCCAGCATTGCGCGGCGATGTGCTCTCGTTGCCTTCGTTTCCTGTTTTGGTATAGATTCAAACAACGTACTGGTGGGGTAGCCGTTATGCGGTCGATCTCGAAGAGCATAGCGTTGCTGTGTCTGATGCTGACCTTGTGGTCCGCATTGGCGTTTGCTGCGCATCAACATTCGAGTGCAACCGAGGCGGCAAAATGTACGGTCTGCGTTGCTGCCCATTCAGCTTCCCCCAAAGTGACATGCAGAATGGCGCATGCGACGTTCGTCGTCGTATCCACCTTTCAGGCACAGCCGGTCTCCGCCAAACAATGCCTCGTTGCGTTCGCGCTCAGCGTTCGCCCACCTCCCGAAGTCTAGGTCTCAGAAGAATCGGCAGCTCATCATCGGATTCGTTCTGTATCCCTAATTGTCTTCGGAGGAACTCATGTTGGCTTCTTACAAGAAGTCGCTGTCCGCGGCTTTTCTGATCACTCTTTATCTGGCCCTCGGACTGAGCGCTCATGCGCAGTCAGGGAATTCGACATCGATCACAGGCACGGTGCTTGATCCCTCAGGTGCGGTAGTCATCAACGCCGCAGTCGAAGTTCGCAACCCGGTCAGTGGCTATTCTCGTAGTGCAGTGACCGACGCCGCGGGAAAGTTCACCATCCCGAACGTTCCGATCAATCCCTACCACGTGACGGTCACCGGGAAAGGTTTTGCCCCATTCGCGCAGGACGTTGATGTCAAGTCGTCTGTGCCCATAAGTCTGAGCATCAACCTCAAGGTCACGGGCTCCTCTGAGACGGTGACGGTTGAATCGACGGCCGAAGACTTGCTGGAAAACACGTCCACGTTTCACACCGACGTGGACCGTGGCTTGTTCGACAAACTTCCGCTAGAAAGCCAATCGTCCTCGCTGAGTTCCCTCGTAACCTTGGCTTCTCCGGGAATTGCCGCAGATTCAAACGGTCTCTTTCACGGCATGGGCGACCACGCGGAGAACTCGTTCTCCGTCGATGGGCAGCCGATTACCGACCAGCAAAGTAAGGTCTTCTCCAACCAGATTCCCCTGGACTCGGTTGCATCGTTGGAAGTCATCTCGGGCGCACCGCCCGCTGAATTTGGTGAAAAGACGAGCGTAGTGATCAACGTTACGACCCGTTCGGGGCAGGGCGTTACCACGCCCCACGGCGCGGTAACCGCCTCCTATGGGAGCTTTGGGACCGCAAATGCTGGGTTCAATCTCGCTTACGGAGGTCAGAATTGGGGGAACTTCATTTCCGTGAATGGATTGAACAGTGGCCGGTTTCTTGATCCCCCGGAGTTCACTGTCATCCATGACAAGGGGAATGAAGAGAATCTCTTCGACCGGGTCGATTATCAAGTGTCGAAAGCGGACTCGATCCATGTGAATCTGGGCTTTACGCGTTCATGGTTCCAGAATCCGAACAGCTTCGACAACGTCCTTCATAGTGGCCAGACAGATCCGTCGGGGAACCCCCTGGGTCCTACCGACCAGCGCTCCCAGATTGAGACTTTCAATATCGCGCCGTCTTGGACTCGATTGCTAAATAACAATACGGTTTTCACGCTAGGCGCCTTTGTTCGGCGAGACCAGTACCACTACTATCCGAGTCCTAATCTGTTCGACGATCTCTCCCCGATTCAACAGGAAACGGTGGCTCAAGATCGGACGCTCACGAATGCGGGGCTGCGGTCTGATCTTTCGTACGTGAAGGGGATTCACAATGTGAAGATCGGAGCCACGTATCAACAAACGTTTCTAAACGAAAATGACCATCTTGGGATTGTCGACAACGCGTTCCTTCTGTCGCAGACGGACGCCAACGGCAACCCGTGTTTCGTGAATAACGTTGCTTTGGATTCCCCGTGCACGGACCTGCTCCCATTTGACCTGACCCGTGGAGGAAGTTTGTTCTTTTTCCGGGGTCACACCGATGTAAAGGAACTGGCCCTGTATGTCCAGGACCAGATCACGAAAGGCAATTGGTCATTCAATGTCGGTCTGCGGGGAGATTTCTACAACGGCTTGACTACTCATAAGGAAGCTGAGCCTCGGCTCGGGATCGCTTACAACATCAAACCGAGCAATACGATCCTCCGCATTTCCTATGCGCGATTGCTCGAAACGCCGTTCAACGAAAACCTGATCGTGTCCAGCACCGGATGCAGTAATGCAGTATTGAACCCACTTCTCGGCTGTGCGGCATCGGGTGTCACTCCGGTGAGTCCCGGTTGGCGCAATGAATTCCACGCCGGCGTCCAGCAGGCCTTTGGAAAGTACTTAGTGTTCTCGGGCGAGTACATCTGGAAGTACACGCACAACGGCTACGATTTCAGCATCCTCGGCAACACGCCCATCTTTTTCCCGGTCGCGTGGCACAATTCCAAGATTCCTGGATTTGCCGGCCGCGTGAGCGTGCCGAACTTCCATGGATTCTCTGCGCTCATGGTCTTTTCGAGTGTGGCCGCACGGTTCTTTCTCCCGCAGCTTAGCGGAGCCGGAGCTCCTCCCTCCGCGCCCGGCGGCGTCTTCCGAATTGATCATGACGAGAAATTCAATCAGACGACGCACCTCCAATATCAGCCGTGGCAACGTGGACCTTGGGTTGGCTTCAATTGGCGGTATGACAGCGGACTGGTGGCCGGTGCAGTTCCGTTCGCAACCGACACCACGACTCCAGTAGACCTGACCGGGCTCACTGGGGATCAGCAACTGCAAGCTGGGTTGTTCTGTGGGAGCCAACGTCCGACACTCTCGACACCTCTTACCTCGTGCGCCCCGTCGCTTTATGGTTCGAATCTTGTAAAGATCCCGTCGCCTGGGACGGAGAATGACGATCACAATCCGCCCCGCATCGCCCCTCGTCATTTGTTGGATGTCAGCGTCGGCCATGACAATCTACTCCACGGCGACAAGTACAAGTGGAGTCTCCAGGTCACGGCTATCAATCTGACGAACAAAACTGCGCTGTATAATTTCCTGTCCACATTCAGCGGGACACACTTCGTCACGCCGCGGAGCTACACAGCCGAGCTAGGCTTCCACTTCTAACCCCCGTCGCACGAAAGGCTCCGGCAGGTACGAGGCCGGGGCCTTCATCGTTTAGGGCAGGGGCGAATGGCATTGCCGCGCCCTACGTTCACGTGTAGCCAAAAGTGCTCGCCGCTAGGTGTGTGCTTCAGTTCGTTTGGAAAAGGCGACGGGAAGTGACTCCAGTCCTCGCGATACCAGCCCCGGCCGCCATCGGAGCACATGCAACGGCTTGGCAAGTCGCAAATCAGGAATTCTTCGAAAAAGTGTGCTGATGGCGATCTGTCCCTCTAAACGAGCGAGCGGAGCTCGTCCATGCCCGAGATCAGAACGTGGTCGCGCACGAGCTTGCCGCTTTTCGCGACAACATTGGCAAACCGCCACTTCTCACCTGCCTTTACATATTTAAGAATCTTGACCCTATTTGCATACTTGTGTTTTCTTGGCAGTTCCATCTCCTAGGTTGAGGGGATGGACGATAGATCGGATCGTAAATTCGGTCAAATTCGGGAACGGACTCGGGAGACTCTATTGACAAAAGTAGACTTCTTTTGTCTCGACAGGAAGAACGACAGGAACTTGGGAACCCACTGAAAACAAAGAATGACTTTGCTGAGGCAGCGTTCTAACCAACTGAACTACGTCCCCTAATGACGTGCTTGTATTGTATCAGAACGCATCACGGCTCTTGACTGCTCTTGCTGCTCTTCCTCGTGCCTCTCAGTGCGTTTTCCCCGGAGCATTCGTCCACGAGCAACCAGGCGTGTGAAGTCGGCTCGTGTGACGTTGACCGCACTCCGCACTCTAGCGATGCTGCCTCGCAGGGATGCCAACCTGGACGTCAGGGTACGCCCAAGCCTGACAGAAATCAGGGGCGCGCACCGTTACCCCGGGCACTTCCCTTCCTTGCCGCTTTCGCCAACAATAGAGGTTTCCCGTGTCTTCAACAGCCATTAACCCGGGACAGCCCACGATGCCTAAGGCCATCGAGCGCTACTTCAATGTCGCGCTCTACCTGCTGGTGTTGACCGGCTTTGGCACGCTGGCTTCGACCGGCGGCCTGGACTTGCCCGCAGTCGTGCTGGTGGGTCTTGCCCTGCTGCTGCGCGGCTACCAACTCGTGACGCAGCACGAATGGAAAATCCCAGACCGTTGGACCACGTATCTGACGGTGCTCTACGTCTTCCTTTACTGCGGAGACTATTTTCTGGTGTCGGGCAGCTTCCTGGCCGCCACCGTGCACCTGGTGCTGTTCGGAATGCTCGTCCGCCTGTTCTCGCTGCAGCGAACGCGCGACCACTACACGCTCGCGATCCTTTCGTTCCTGATGGTGCTGGCGGCCGCCGTGCTCACGGTCGACAGCGTCTTTCTGTTCTCGTTTGCTGGTTTTCTGCTGGTCGCGGTGATCACCTTTGTGCTGATGGAAATGCGCCACTCGCTGGCCGAAGAGCATGCCCGCGCGCAAGAGCCACGCATCGCTTCTCCGTACGGCCGGATGGCTTACGTTCTGCTGGCAACCGCTCCGCTTCTCGTGTTGTTGATCATGGCCGGGAGCTTCCTGATCTTCTTTCTTCTGCCCCGAGTCTCCTCGCGCTATCTGAGTGCCTATACCTCGACCAACGATTTATCGACCGGCTTCACCGATCGCGTGCAGTTAGGCCGGATCGGCCAGATCCAGCAATCGAGCGCCGTCGTCATGCACATCGAGATCCAAAATGATCTGCAGGGTGCCTACGACCTGAAGTGGCGCGGGGTTGCCCTCAACCGTTTTGACGGCAAGATGTGGTCCAATGCGTTCGACCAAAAAGCAGTGCGGCCGGGACTCGATGGAAGCTATCGGCTGGCACCCGCCGTAGACGAAGCCGCCTCTCGGACAGTTTCCCGCCGCGCGATCCACTACCGCGTTCTGATGGAACCGTTGGGCACGAACGTTTTCTTTCTGGCGGAGAGGCCCACCATGCTCAGCGGCAACTACCGCCAATTGAGTACCGACGCCGGAGGTGCGGTCTACAATCTCGATACCGAGCATCCCGTCAACCGGTACGAAGCCGAATCGGAACCCATCGAACCCGACGAAGACGAACTCCGCCTCGCGCCCAATACCGTGCCCGGCGGCATGGACGAATACTTGAGACTGCCCCCGCTGGATATTCGCATTTCCAAGTTAGCCGAGGAAATCACTGCCTCGGCTCCCAGCAACTACGAAAAAGCCGCCGCCGTGGAACGCTATTTGCGCACCAGTTTCGGATATACGCTGGAACTGCCCAGACACATTCCCGAAGATCCGCTGGCTTATTTCCTGTTCGAGAGAAAAAAAGGACATTGCGAATATTTCGCCAGTTCCATGGCCGTGATGCTGCGCTCCCTTGGCATCCCGGCCCGCATGGTCACCGGCTTCCGCACCGGGGAATTCAACGATCTGACGGGGCAGTATGTGGTGCGCGCCAGCAACGCGCACTCCTGGGTCGAGGCATACTTTCCGGGAAACGGCTGGGTCAGTTTCGATCCGACGCCGGCCGCCAGTCTCCCCACACGTTCCGGTTGGTCGCGGATGCAACTATATGCGGATGCGGCCGCATCCTTCTGGAGGGAATGGATCATCAATTACGATGCCGCGCACCAGCGTTCCCTGGGGAGCGATGCAGCGTCCAACAGCCGCCATCTTCTGGACGAGATTCGACGCTGGGTGGAGCGGCAGCATCAGGCGCTGCTGCGATCCGCCCGCAGTGCTCAGCAACGCATTACTCGTTCTCCGGTGCAGTGGATGGGTGGGGCGTTCGCCGCTACCACTGTTCTGATTTTCCTGATTAATCTCGGTGCCATTCTCCGCGCACTCCGAGCCCGCACCCTCCGGGCGCACCCCGACCGGGCCCCGCGCGAATCCGCCGCCCTGTGGTACCAGCAGATGCTGCGACGCATGGCGCGGCTGGGCTGGCGCAAGTCTCCTTCCCAGACGCCACGCGACTTTGTGGCGGCCATCCAGGAACCGGGCTTGCAGCAGGGGGTTGCTGCGTTCACTCGCGCTTACGAATCGGCGCGCTTCGGCCAGTCGGTCGAAGATGCCCAAGCCCTGCCGGAACTTCTTGAGGAGATTCGGGCCGCAAAGCGGTAGCATCGCGGCGACGTGTACTGCAAAGTCGGACGACTGGGACTAGAAACGCCGGATCACTCCGATCCCAACGTAGTAATTATGTTGCCGGCTATTCCCAGTCTTAAGGTTCAAATCCGGAACGCCGGAATAGAAATCCCGCGCTTCCGTTCGGATTCCCCAATGGCTCCAGGGCCACACGTCGAGTCCGGCTCCGAACTGAATGGCCGCCGTATTGGTGCCGGTGGGCCCGGGATTGTCACCGTAAAAATTCAGCTTCGAAGCTTCCCGGAAGCGGGCGTACCCGCCGCCAACGCTGACCCAGGGTGAGAGTGCCTCTCCCGCAAAGAAATTCACCCGCGCCGAGGGTGTGATGAACAGTGCACCAATGTCCTTCGGAATCCCGTGAGAGGGAGTACTCAGGTCCATGCGGGGGTAGATAGCGACCGGCAATTCCGCAGAGAGCCCGAACATGCCGTGGTTCTTGAGCAGGCGACCGTAGTTGAAAGCGAAGCTTTCTTCGTTCGCGAAGTGAAGGGTGGCAGGTAACATAGTGGGATTCTGGATCGTCTGCGTACTGACGAACGTCCGTCCCACGGTGACCGAGACCTCGTTGACCTGCGCGAAGCTGCTAAGAGCGAAAACACACAGAAATACGATCAGAATCGCGAGCCGCTTGGCCGACATCTCTCCTCCGGAGTCTCGAGGGATGTGTAGTTTGGTTTGAACAAGATTAGCACGCAAACCCCAGGTCGGCGGAACTCATAAGGTACCCTCCTTGGTGCTCACGCTTTCGTGCTTTCGCGTCCTCGGCCTCCGCTCCCAAATGCTAGAATCGTGAAGAAAGCTTTTCGTTTCTTACTCCTGGTGCCTTCAGACAAAACCATTTCCGTGCCTGCAGGGCAGTCCGCCCCGGCCAAGGTCGGCTTCGTCAGCCTGGGCTGTCCCAAGAACCTCGTCGATAGCGAGGTCATGATGGGCATGCTGGCTCAGGCGGGCGCTCACCTCACCCCGGACGCCGAGGATGCCGACGTCATCGTAGTCAATACCTGCTCCTTTATCGGCAGTGCGCAGCAGGAGTCGGTCGATACCATTCTGGAGATGGCGCGCCACAAGGCTGGAGGCAAGGCGAAGAAACTGGTCGTCGCCGGATGCCTGGTGGAGCGCTTTCGCGACGAGATCCGCAAGAATATACCGGAAGTCGACGCAGTCGTCGGGACCGGTGAACTGGACAAGATCCTCGCCGCCACCGGAGTCGCAGACGCACCTCGCACGTCCGGCCCTTTCCATATTCTGACCTCGCGTCCCGAGGGTGACCATCGCCGCGCCCATGGACGCTTCACGCGCGACTCCTGGGATGGAGCCGTCGCCGATCTCCCCAACTACCTGTACGACGAGGCCACCCCGCGCGTGCTGGCGACGCCGGAATACACGGCCTACATCAAGATTGCCGAGGGCTGCGATCATCCCTGCACGTTCTGCATTATTCCGCAGCTGCGCGGGCAGTTCCGCTCGCGGCACTTCGAGTCGGTGATTGCCGAAGCGGAAGGCCTCGCACAGTCCGGCGTGCGCGAGATCACTCTGATCGGACAAGACACGACTTGCTACGGCGAGGATCTGGGATTGAAAGACGGCCTGCCGCTGCTGCTCGAAAAACTCGCCGGCATCGAGGAACTGCGCTGGATACGGTTCCTCTATGCGTATCCGAACAAGATTACGGGACGCCTGCTGGAAACGATTGCCGCGCACGAGAACATTTGCTCGTACATTGACGTGCCCCTGCAGCACGCCTCGGCGTCCGTTTTGAAGCGCATGAAGCGTGGAGGCGGGACCGATGTGTTCCTGCGTTCGATCGAGAAAATGCGACGGGCGATTCCCAACGTGACACTACGGACCTCGTTCATCGTCGGCTTCCCCGGCGAGACCGCAAGAGAATTCGAAGAGCTGTGCGAATTTGTACGGGAGGCGCAGTTCGACTGGATGGGAACCTTCGCTTACTCCGATCAGGAGGGCGCGACCGCCTTTGGTCTGGAGAAGAAATTGTCCACGCGCGAGATCGAGAGCCGCCGCAAGTCCCTGATGTCGATCCAGAAGAAGATCAGCCGCGCAAAAAAGAAATCCCTCGTCGGACGCGAATTCGATCTTCTACTCATGGGCGCTTCCGAAGAGACTGATCTATTGCTAGAAGGCCGAACCGCCATGCACGCACCGGAAATTGACGGCAAGGTCTTTGTGAACGATTACCCCGAAGGCCACGAACCGAAAGAGGGCGAGTTTTACCGCTGCCGCATCACTGCCGCCCACGATTACGACCTGGTGGCAGAGATCGTGTAGAGTCAGAAGAGAAGTCAAAAGTAAGAAATCAAATTGCAGAAGTGAAGATCCGGCTGTAGCTTCTGGCTGCTGGCTTGCAAGCAATTACGTATGGGTTGCTAGCAGCTAGAAGCTAGAAGCCAGCAGCTAGAAGCTTATTCGCCCATGCCCCGCAAGCGTTCACTGAGATGCCCGATCTGCAAGAAGGCGGTGAAGGCCGCCGAGCCCGACTTCCCTTTTTGCAGCGAACACTGCCGGAAAATCGATCTGGGCAAATGGGCCAGCGGGGCGTACGTGATCTCGTCGCCGGTGACGGACGCGGAAGAAGCAATCCCAGACACGCACCTCGAAGACTCCGACGAAGGCCAGTGAAGCAACCTCCCGATCCCGCCAGCACAACCGTCGCCAGCGCGACAAACCCCGACCGTAGCGCCGGCGCCCCGCCGACAGTCTCGGGGGCGCCCCGCCCCCGCGCCCCGCTGTGGGCCACTCTGGTAGCAACCTTCTTCGGCGCGGGCCGCCTGAAGCCCGGGCCCGGCACCTGGGGATCGGTCGCCACGGTCATCGTCTGGGCGCTGATCAGTTCGCGCATCCCACTCGAGGCGCGCACCTGGGCAACAATCACGGCGGCCGCGCTGGTCACTCTGATCGGAATCCCCGCCGCTACTCAGGTTGCGCGTGCATCCGGCGTGAAAGATCCGCAATTCGTCGTGATTGACGAGGTCGCTGGGCAACTGGTCACCCTCATCGCTGTGCCTCTCGCTTGGAAAACGTTCCTCGTGGGCCTTATACTTTTTCGTATCTTCGACATATTGAAGCCGCCCCCGATCCGCCGGTTGGAGCGATTGCCCGAAGGCACCGGTATCGTGGTGGACGACCTGGGCGCGGGCCTTTATGCGCTTGCCGTCATACATCTGTTGCTGCATTTCGGACTTCTAATGAAGTAGGCTTTGCTGGAAAGCGTTGCATGGGTATTTCCGACCGCCTGCTGGGCAAGAAGAACGTGAACGGCAAGCCGCACATCGAGGCGGTCGCGCCCAGCTTTGCCCTGCCGGGAGGCGAAGTCCGCATCATCGGCCGGGCTCTCCGTCCTCCCGAATTCCGTCGCCCGAGCGTCCGTTTCGGCGAGGTGGAAGGGGCAGTCCTGATCAGCTCGGACGATTTTCTGGTGGCGCGCGTCCCTGAGAACGCCGTTTCGGGGCCGATCGTCGTCGGAACCAACGGAAACGTCAGCAACGCCCACTCGATCAAAGTCGCGGTCCCGGTCGCCGACAATTTGCATCCGGTGACTAATCCCGCGCTCGATCACGAAGGCAACCTCTACGTAACGTTCTCCGGATCGCGCGGGCAGAAAGTTCCGGTGGCGATCTTCAAGATCGACACCAACTACAACGTCGCACCCTTCCTGACGGAAATGATGAATGCGACGGCCATCGCCTTTGATCGCGAGGGCCAGATGTACGTTTCCTCGCGTCATGACGAGACTGTCTACAAAGTTGCGCCCAACGGCACCGTGTCGTCCTACGCCGAAGGCATGGGCGTTGCGACCGGAATCGCCTTCGATCGCCAGCAGAACCTCTACGTCGGCGACCGCAGCGGAACGATCTTCAAAATTGCGCCTGACCGCCAGATTTTCGTTTTCGCGACGCTCGAACCCAGCGTCTCCGCTTATCACCTGGCCTTCGGCCCGCACGGAGATCTATTCGTCGCCGGTCCGACCACTTCCAGCTTCGACTGCGTGTACAAGGTTGATCCGCATGGAAGCGTCTCGGTGTTCTATCGCGGACTCGGGCGTCCCCAAGGTATGGCTTTCGATGTGGACGGCAATCTCTATGTCGCCGCTTCGCTCACCGGCAAACGTGGCATCGTGAAGATCACACCGGACGCAAAAGCCACTCTCGAAGTTTCCGGCCAGGGACTGGTGGGACTCGCTTTCGCTCCGGGTAAGTCCGCCATCCTGGCTACCAACAACGCCGTCCACCACATCTCGTGGAATATTCAGGGACTACCGCTGCTGCCGGAGTAAGAAAAACCCCGTTCTCAGGGATTCTCAAGGATGGAGCACACACTAACAGTCGATGATTGTAATGGCGATATTACGTCAACTATCAGGACTCCCCCACCCCTACCTCAACCCAAGGCTTGCTCCTACTCAGGTAGACACGACACGGCATTTCCGATGAAATGTGAGGAATGAGACATGTCGGCATTGCGCTGGCCTTCTTCCTGATCTGCTCACTACTGGTAGCACAGTTGAAGTACGAGAAGAGCATTGACTGGAACTTGCCAGACGATGCACAACGGGTGCTTGAAAAGAACCACACGTTTGCCCTCTACGATCTGTCCGATTCTGTCAACCCGTTCTATTTGCGCGGGGACTTTGATGGAGACGGAAAACCCGACTATGCCGTCTTGGTCATCAACAAACAAACAAAGAAACATGGACTTGCGGTCGTGAGAAGCAAATCCAGAAGTGTGGACATACTTGGGGCGGGCGGCATCAAGCTTCGCGTGGGTTCTGGTCAGGGGTCGTATTTGCTGGATGATTTTGACTGGATGAACGCGTGGCATGTTGAGAGCAGGTACGCCATCGGCGTTCAATTGGGCCGGGAGGTTGAATCCAAGATGTCAGGTGAAGGTATCGTTGTCGAGAAAACCGAATCGGCAAGTGCCTTGATCCTTTGGAACGGCCGAAGTTATCAGTGGAAACAGATGGGCGATTGAGAACGATCACGCCTTGTTCACAATGGCTGGCGAAAACAGGCGTGGCTGTTGAAATAGGAACCAAAGCAGTAATTTCAGCGAATTCGAGCGTCTACGGCGAACGAACATTCAATAACTTACGAACAAATTTCGTTGTTGAAGTTCCCTGAAAAGAGTTTTTCAACAGCCACAGCACTCAGAACCCCGTTGCCCGAGCCGCTCGCTCATTACTCTTTATCCAGATACTCGCCGGGAACATCATCCTGCGGCACCTCATGAGTGCGAACCTCCTTCTGGTCAGTGTCACCAGCGTGTTCCACGCCCGCCACTGCGTCCGCCTCGAACGCGTTTCCTTCCTCGATCAACTCGGCCACACTCTCCGAATCCGCACCTTCGATGTTGGACAATCCCTGTAAATCTCCCGATTGCCCGCCCGACCTCTCTCTCAGTGCTTCGGGTGCAAATGCCTCCGTATCCACGCTCTGGCTTTTTCCCCGAACCCGTGTCCTGAGCGCGGTCGGCGTCCTAGCACCGGTTGTCTTCTGCCCGAGGGCCTTCGTTTTCACCGCCGCCTTTTTCAAAGCGGGCTTCTTCTTCGCCAATTTCTTCTTCGGAGTTCTCCTCTTCTTAGCCAGCTTCTTTTTAACCGTCTTCTTCAGCGGCTTTCCTTTCTTCCTGGCAGACCCCTTCGGCTTCGTGCGCTTCTTATTAGTTTTGTTCTTGGCCATACGCGCAGTCTACCACCGGCACATGCGTGCTCACGAAACCGAGCTAGACGCATCGCGAGGAAACCCACGGGACCAGCGACCCAGTTTCCGTCATTAGTAAGCGACGCAGGACCTGAGGCAACCATTCTTTTCCAACTGCCCACGTACCTCACCCTTCGGCAAACGTGGCACACGGCATTCAATTCGCGGCGAATGGCATCGCCATTGGGATTTGCGAGGCGAGTTTCCTCGGGCATAAGAAAGGCAGGATCTTGGGCGGATGACGGGCAAACCGGTAGTAATCCGCCTGGACGAAATCTGGTTTTACAACAAGCTGTATGGGGATAGTTGCTGTAAACAGGCG